>CAJTXY010000012.1 GCA_910583685.1 uncultured Bacilli bacterium | reverse complement strand
TTAAACACTAGAATAGGTAAGTTTTCTTATGTCATAAAGTAACTAACTTTATGATTTCCATTTTACTGAAAATCATATAAAAACATTGTAGAAAATTCTGATAATTTTCTACCTTTTATTTACAACTGAAAATTCTTACAAACGAAAAAAAAGAAGCTTATTTCGCTTCAATAATTAATTTTATAGCAGTACGCTCTTCACCATCAATGGCAATATCAGTGAAGGCAGGAATACATACCAAATTTTTTCCAGATGGTGCCACGAAACCTCTTGCAATTGCTATTGCTTTTATTGCTTGATTTAGTGCTCCTGCTCCTACTGCCTGAATTTCTACACTTCCTTTTTCACGAAATACATTGGCAAGTGCTCCTGCAACGCTATTGGGATTTGATTTTGACGAAACTTTAAGTGTTTCCATAATATTTCCTCCTTATATTTTTTATCATTATAAATATATGAGAAGTATTTTTTTATATGTAAAAAAGAATGTAGATTTTTGCTCTTACTCTCTCCATTCTTTTCTATGATACGATTAATTCAATTCTATTTGCCCTATTTTTGTTTAACACTATCTTATATTTTTTTCCATCAATTGTTGTTTCTACTTCATCAATACTACCAAAGATATCAACAATTTCTCCATAGTCTGCAGTTTGGTTCACTTTCGTATATACTTGTAATGAATATGTTCCTTTTTCTAAATTTGAAATATCAACTAGCTTGTCATACCAAACATAATCCTTTGCCTTTTTATCTGTAGCCGAAACTTGATAACTACCATCTTTTGTAGAACCCAAATCATAAGAATATCGTTTAAACGTCTTCGTATTTTCTATATACAGTTTTCTAGAAATAAGATTACTATCTTCATAACTTTCACCATAATTATAAGAAGTTCCTACTAGATGTAACTTTTGGTTTTCAAACTGAATTGAATCATAATTATTGATCATATTACGATAATTAGTTGAGTACTGTGAAGTAATTAGACTTCCGTTTCTAATACTAAGTTCCACACTTTTTGCTTTTAGATTTAGATTTACTTTGAAGCTATAACCCTTATTGCCATCCTCTGCACGTTTTTCAATTTTATTGTTAAATAAGTTACTTACTACTTGATATGTATAATACTCATCTGTAGAGGCTTTCATATATAAATCATAATCATCTTGAGGAATATTAGATAAATTTAAGTCTCCTTGAAACCAACTATAAGAATAATCTTTTCCTTCTTCTTTTTCAATTGGAAATGGATGATTATTCAACAGTCTATCTACTGGAACTTTATATGTACTTTTTCCATCTGTTTTACTTATTAACACTAATTCATATTTAATATTTGTATCTTTTTTATTATCAATTCCAAGAATTTTTAAGTAACCTGTTATATTATATTTTTGGGTTATTTTATTCCATACTAGATTTTCTAAGTGAAAGTCCCCTTTTTTCTCTATTAGTTTTTTTTCGGTTACTTCTACATTAATTTCCAATGTTGTTATATGTTGATGTGAATCTTTTACTTCATAAATTACTGAATAAACTCCTACTTTCTTAGAGTCTACTGTATTTTTGATTACTCTTATTTGACTTGTTAAATCTCCATCTTCATAATCATAGGCTCTTACACTTTCTAAAGGATTAAACTCGCTATTTATAGTTATGATTCTATTTTGAGCTTCTATTACTGGTACTTGATCTTCCCTTACTTCGACAGTAATCGTCTTTGTAAAGGTTTGATTTTGTTTTGTCGTTACTTGATAAGTTACTTCATACTTGCCAATTTTATTAATATCTATTGTATTTTTAATTACTTGCAATGTACTTGTTAGATCTCCATCTTCTTTATCAGATACACTAACTCCATTTAATGGATCAAATGTTTGACCTTGTGAGATTATTTTGTCCTCTATATTGAAGATTGGATCTTCATTCTTTAGTACAGTAACCGTTATTCTCTTTGTGGTTGTCGCTCCTTCTTTATCTGTTACACAGTATGTTATGTAATAGATTCCTGCTTTCTTAGTATCTACATTATTAGACTCTATTATAATTTTTTCTGTTAGATCTCCATCTTCTTTATCGGATGCTTTTACATCTTTCTTCGCATCAAATTCTTCTCCTTCTAACAGAGTTTTATCACTAGCAGTAATAACTGGAGATTCATTATTTGTCGCTGGAACATCTGTTGTTTTTCCATCACTGTAATATACTGAGACCCCTGCTTGTGTATCTTTTTCTAAAATGTAGCCAAAACTATTATCGTTTCCTTCTAAGTTGACTGGTATCTTAAACCAAACTTTACCATTTGCATTTACTGTCTCTAGTATTGGGAAATAACTATTGTGATATTGTCCACTAATCACGGTAGAAGAAGAATCTACAGTATTGTAGTTTACCCATGCGTATTGTCCACTAAGATTTACTGTCTCTTTTCCATAGTACCCACTAACAAAACGAATACTATCTGCAGACACCCATTCTTTTTGATCCCATTTATAATTTGATGTTACTAAATAAGCAACTGCTTTTTTCTGCTCATTATATGCTGCACTATATACCATAACATATTTACCTTTTAAGACTGTTTTAGAAGTCTTTTGGCTTAGAGAAGCATCATAATAATATGAGGTATTTTTCGTAATTTGTCCCACTTTAGGAACAAATTTGTTTGCTTTTAGCTCTTCATCATATACTTCATATAAATCATATGTGTATTTACTATCTTTATAAGCGGTTACATTATTTGGTGAGATATAACCATATTTTCCTTTATTAATCTTT
This sequence comes from uncultured Bacilli bacterium, assembly GCA_910583685.1. GTDB lineage: Bacteria > Bacillota_I > Bacilli_A > RF39 > UBA660 > MGBC119817. The sequence goes on along the minus strand of CAJTXY010000012.1, from coordinate 31,774 downwards.
GTTACATAATATGCGGGAACATAGACATATGCTGAGTTCCAATTATAATCACTATAAGCATACAACTGATTTCCATTGGCATCAATGTTTAAGTCACTTACTATTTTATACCACTTATTATTTCCATTTACATTGTCTCCTGTTACTTCTTCTGTAATAATAAATGGTGTATCTAAATAATTTAGATTATAGATCACACTAGCATTATTCCTTGGTTCTTTTCTTGCGGCAATTCCTGCTGTATTATTTACTCCTAATTGATAGTAATTATAGTCTTGGAATCCATAGTAATTGTCTAATGCATAATAATTAGAAGCCATTTTTTCACTCCAGTATGGATCTGAGGCATATTTTACATTCATACCTAGTCCTTTATTTCCAAAGACATTACTACGATATCTACTATCAAATGGATTGGCATAACCGTAAGTAACCCATTTAGAAGCATAACCTAGAATACTAGAGGCAAAACTTGGGTACCATCTTGCTCCCCCTATCGGATTAGAATCTACTGCATCCAGACCGAAACCATTATTTTTATTAATGGCAAGTTCACTTCGACCATTCGCTGTTTCATTTCTACTTAGACTTAGAGAAAGGATTGCATTTACACCAAATTTTTCCTGAGCATAATAGAAAAAAGTTCCTTTTCCATATATTCTAGAAGTTCCATCTTTTGCTTTATCACCATATACATCTTGTTTATACCCTAGGGCATCTCTAATATAAGAATCTATGTTCATACTTGAATATGCAGTTTTTGAATGATTTGGTAAATATAGATAATAATTATAATAAGGATTATTACTATTTACTGCTCTTGAATGTGTATTATTTTTATAATCTTTTAACATATCAAGACGATTTTGATAAAAATATTTTCCATCATAACTATAATAAGTTCCTGCATTTATTCCCTCTGGTTTTGGGCCAAGGATTCTTCCTGAACTTCCATTATATGTATTTTGAATTTTGGCAACATAATTATGTTTTATATGCTCATTTGTAATTGTATAGCTTGTAGATGATTTTACCCAATTGATTGGTACAATTTCATAATCTCCTGGATTGACCCAACCATCATAACCTGCCGTTTTTAAATGAGCTACTTTATTAGGAATATTTACAGATAGAAAAGCACCATCTACTCCTCCATAGGCTGAGCCATTGTCCATATAGTTGTTTGGAGTTGTCTCATCACGCTCATCTGCATAATAATAGGTTATTGCTTTTGGGTTTACTGTTAAATCCATTAATGCATATTGAGCATCTACTAAGGAGGTGACTCCATTTTTTCTTTCGAAAATAATTAAGTCGTCTGCTCCAATACTAATCATTGCATTGTGGGCATCATAAAAACTATTATGACAAGATACAAAGTCTGCTATTCCATCAGTATGTGCACCTGCTAATTCATATTTTCCCTCTCCGCAAATGTTACGAGAACTATATTCTGCTTTTGTTAAGGCCTCTGTTTTTGAAGGAGATAAAAATAAGAAGCAGGTGAAAACTAAAATTATAAAACAACTTTTTTTCATTCTATGCTACCTCCTATTCTTTTCTATTCTATTATAACAATTATCGACAAAAAAGTATAGAAAGTAGTCTTTATTTTTATTATTTGACACCTCCATTTTACGAAAAGGCATTGATTAATGCTCGATTGTTCGATATAATAAAGAATAGTTAGAATTGGAGGGATAAGATGGAAAAGACTGAGAAAAAGAAAAAAGAAAAAAATAGAATACCTATTTTAATTTTATTTATTCTAACATTAATCGTAAGTGGATTTGCAATTTATAATATATTTTTACTTGATTCTATCGAAAATTTAATTCGTTATATTGTAATTGGGATTTTTCTTCTAATTGACTTTATACTTTTTTTTAGAACAAGAAAAATAGTGAAGAGAAAAACAAAAAAGGAATCTCACCATATTGTATTTATTCTATTTATGATTTTTTATTTACTGATTAATCTTGTTATTGGCGGTGTTATCTATTATCTTTATGGTACTGTCAGTGGTATTAATAAGAAATGGGTTACCTATTCTTCTAGCTTAGTTGTTAAGAAAGATGATAAAGCCTCTAAAGTAGCTGAATTAGATGGTTATACAATAGGAATTTTGGATGATAAGTCATCTCCTGAAGGTTATATAATTCCGCAAGAAGTAATTAAAGAAAAAAATTTAAAAGATGATAATAAGATAAAACAATTTGATTCTTATACGGAAATGTTAAGTGGACTTTATGCTGGAGAGATCGATGCTATTTTTCTAAGTAGTGATTATGTTACTTTATATAGTAGTATTCCAGACTATGCAAATATTAGTGATGAAACAAAGGTTATTCTAAAAAAAGAAAAAAAGATGTTAAAGTCTTCTGTTAGTAAAAGAGAAACTGGTTCTACTGGAAAATCAATTAAAGAGCCGTTTACAATTCTTTTAATGGGGATTGATTCTACTGAAGAAGGTCTTGATAAAAATGCAGTTGCAAATGGTGACTCTTTGATGCTAGTTACTTTTAATCCTAAGACTTTAAATGCTACTATGCTTAGTATACCAAGAGATAGTTATGTACCAATTTCTTGCTTTAGTGGCAAATATGAGAATAAAATAACACATGCTGCTTGGCAGGGAACTGATTGTATGATGCAAACAATTGAAGATTATTTTGGAATTAAGATTGATTATTATGCAAAGGTTAATTTTAAAGGACTTGTACATTTAGTAGATGCTATTGGAGGTATTGATGTTGAGGTTCCTGCTCATTTATGTACTGATGATTCTTCCCGTGGAGAAGAAATTTGTATTGATGAAGGAATGCAGCATTTAAATGGTGAGGGTGCCCTTGTTCTATCACGTAATAGAAAGCAGCTTGCTAATGGTGATATTGACCGTGGACAGAATCAACAGATTGTTATTCAGGGAATTTTAAATAAAATGAAAACAATTACTAGTATTTCGCAGTTTATGAATATCTTTAATACGGTTTCTAATAACTTAGATACTAATCTTTCTACCCAACAAATTCTCTCCTTTTATAATATCGGAAAAGATATTTTGGCAAAAAGTCTTAGTAAAGATGACTCTGATATTATTTCAATGGAACAGCTATATCTACAAGGTGATGGGCAAATGATTTATGATGAGAATATGAGGATGGTTCTTTGGAACTATATTCCCAATAAGGATAGTAAAAAAGATATTGTTAGAGCAATGAAGGAAAATCTTGAATTGGAAGAGCATAAAATCATTAAGGAATTCCATTTTTCTATTAATGAACCTTATGAAAAAGAAATTATAGGTTATGGTCCTTATAAGACAACTTATACTTATTCGTTACTCCCTGATTTTTCGGGAGATAGTCGTGAGGCTGCTAGTAGTTGGGCAAGACGGAATGGCATCAATGTTACATTTACTGGTGGAAATGGTTATGTTATCAAACAGTCTCAACCTGCAAATAAAAGAATTGATAAATTAAGTGGTTCTGTTATTCTAACTTTGGGTGGTTCTAGTTCTTCTAACACTACTACAAAACCAAATAATGATTCTAGTAGTATAAAAAAACCAACAGAAAAAGATCCTCCTATTTCATCTGATGAACAGAAGGATCCTGAAGAAGAGACTCCTCCTAAGGAAGATCCTGATAAGGAGCCTTCACTACCTAGTACAGGTGGAGAAGAGCCCGATGAATAGATACGTTTCGTATCTTTTTTCTTTGCCATTATCTTTTTTTATTTTTCAAAAAAAGAAGATAGTTTTTCTTCTATCTTACTTTAACTCTACTAAATCTAGACGTTTTCCATTGTGAATAAATACTAAGGTAGCACTATTTTGATAATCGGCAGCTTTCTTTTCATCCTTATATGTCCAACTCGCTTCTACAATAAAAGCATTATCATCATTTTGGTCAAGATAGGCAAAAGTTTCATTTTTTATGCTCTCAATTTTTACTTCTTTTACATTTGGTAAATCTTGTTTTCTTTGCTTATAAATGTCACTTTCCACATACTTGTATAATGTATTTTCTGCATTTTCTAAGAAATTTTCTAATACTTCTTGATATACAAAGTCTACTCCACCTACATCCGTCTTAGCAACCTTTTCTTCTAATGAGTAGAAGTCTAGAATAAACATTTCAGAAATTAACTCCACATACTTCTCTTCCTCTACTTTGCTTTTTCCTAGCTCTTTTTCAAGGGAGGCAAATAGTTTTTTATAGGCGTCACTTTTATTATCTTTTAGCTTATACCCATAACCTTTAATTTCTTTTAAGACTTTTACCTCTTCTACTTTGCTTTCTTTTGTTATAAAGGAATATGTTAAGAAACCGACTAAGGCAATTACGATAATAGCCAGCAATAACAAAAACCTCTTAACACTTTTCTTTAATTTCATATATTAACTCCCCTCTTTATTATTTTCAAATTTACTTTCATTTAATAAATCAAATACAATAATATTATCTGATATATTTAGAAGGTCTTCTGAATATTTGTTTTTCTCATTAATATACTCTTCATTAATAGCTTCCCCATCTAGTGATAAGTATTCTCCTTTTTGACTATTGTAATATATTTTATTTGTTAACCAATTTCCATTTGGAAATACTACAATATTATTTTCCTTGATATTAAATATATCGTGTCCTAATGCATACTTATTTTTAATACCTAGCATATTACCAAGGGTTGGGAGTACATCATACATTCCCATAACATTTGTAATTTCTTTTTCATATTTTTTATCTTTTGTCCAGATAATGAATGGAACTTTACGGTTTAATTCGTATTGGTAACTGTCAAATTCTTTATAAGCAGGATCTTCTTTATCTAATAGACCATTTGTCTCTTTATCATAATTAAATAGGCGTTGATAATCTTTTTTAGGTAGTCTTGCATCGTGGTCTCCATATAGAACAAATACCGTATTATCTAAAAGGCCATTTGCTTCTAATTCCTCTAAGAATTGTCCTAATGCGGCATCTGCATAATGGACAGATTTGAAATAGTTTCCTAGTTTCGTTCCTTCCATATATGGGTAGACTACCTCTTCTGTTGTTCCATCTTCTTTTGTTATAGTTTCTTTGATTGTTACTTCATATGGATCATATTTTTCTACATCAGAGAATGGGGTGTGATTTGTAAGTGTAATCAACAAGCCATAATATTTTTCGTGTTTTTCTTTTATTTTTTTCAATTTTGATACTGATTGTTTGAAAAATTCTTTATCGCTTAAACCTAGGCCTATCGTATTTTCTTTTTCTACTTTGTATGTTTCTTTACTATAAAATTTATCATACCCTAAGCTTTGATGCATCGTTCTTCTATTCCAAAAGTCGGCATTATTGGCATGCATACTAAATGTATAATAGCCTTTTTCTTTTAATAAAGATGGGGTTGCTACATATTTACGATCGAAGTAAGAAACAAAGGCTGTACCGCTTTGTGTTGGCATCAGAGAGGTATTATAAGTAAGTTCTGCGTCACTAGAGGTTCCAACACTTACCTGTGAATAAAAATTCGAGAAATACATTCCTTCTTTGGCAATTCGGTTTAAATTTGGTGTTACTTCTACTCCATTGAACTCACGATTTAGTGCTATTGTCTGCAAGCTTTCGGCGTGAATTGCAATTACGTTTTTTCCTTCGAATATATTACTATATTCATTGGTCTTTTCTTCTTCTCTTTTTTCAAAGTATTCATTAAAATTTTTCTTCGCTTTATCATACCCAAACATAGAATTAATCTTTGGTTGAAGGGATGCCACAACATCATTAAATTGATAAATATAGATTCCAAAACGCATTACAATATATTCACGATTCCATTGTTTTGCAAATCTTGTAATATCTAGAGAAGTTAGCGTTACTGTAAAGATTACAATAAGGATGCCACCCGCAATTAGTGTTTTTAATGTTTGCTGTTTTCTTTCTTTTTTAGGATCAGCTTTATAATAATACTGTTTTTTCTTTAAAATAATATGAATGACTATTAAAATAATAGGACCGATTAAATATAGTAAATCCTTTAGTTGTAAAACATTTTCTACGACAGCATCCCCTACTGGGCCAATAAACTGTGTAAGAGATAGCATAGAGGCTGAGGCAAATGATGTATAAAAGGTATAGTAAATTGAATTTACCATACAGATAAAGGTAAAAAATATTTCTAGAGCCATATAGTAGGCAAAACGATTTTTTCGCTTAAATAAATAACCAAAGGCACCAAAGATCGTTAAAATTGCAACATCTGCTAGAATTGGTTTTATCGCTAGATAATTCTCCATTGTATGCATTGTAAAAAATCTGAGCATTGTCGAGTTCAGTGTGCAAGTAATGATAAAGGTTAGAAATAATATATTGTCTTTGCAGTATTCTTTTATTAAATGCTCTTTTTTTACTCTTTTCCAATAATTTTTAATATTCTTAGGAATTTTTTTCATATCTACTTTCATTTTTCTCTTCATTTCATCAAACCTCGCTTATTATATTATAGCACTAGTAAAATTTTTTTTCAATGACGAAAAAAGCAGCGATTTTATCTGCTACTATTCTATTCTTCTTTGATGTATGTATTCATTTTTATTATTTTAGAAAGTTCTTCTCTTAATTTTTGCTTTTCTTTACAAAGTTATAGGCATCCCTACACATTTCTTCAATCCCTTTTTCTGCTTTAAATCCTAATTCTTTTAAGGCATAAGATGGATCTGCGTAACAAGAGGCAATATCTCCTGCTCTTCTTTGTACAATTTTATAAGGAACATCTACTTCATTTACTTTTTGGAAGGTTTCTACAAGTTCTAGGACACTATAACCTTCTCCTGTTCCTAAATTATAGCAATCTAGTTTTTTCTCTTTTAGAACTTTTTCAATTGCTTTTTCATGTCCTTTTGCTAAGTCTACTACGTGAATATAATCACGGACACCAGTACCATCTTTGGTATTATAATCATCTCCAAAAATACTCAATATTTCTAGTTCTTTATTGGCAACTTTAACAATATATGGCATCAAATTATTTGGAATATCATTTGGATTTTCCCCAATTAATCCTGATGGGTGTGCTCCGATTGGATTAAAGTAACGGAGAATTGCTATACTCCAGTCATCATCTGCTATTTTTAGGTCTTTTAGTATTTGTTCTATCATTAGTTTAGTCGTACCATATGGGTTGGTTGTAGAAAGTGGGAAATCCTCTTTAATTGGGAGAGTTTTTGGGGAACCATAAACAGTGGCACTTGATGAAAATACTAGTCTCTTACAATTTTCTTCTTCCATTACTTCTAATAGTGTAATTGTGCTGTCTAAGTTATTTCTGTAGTACTTCAATGGTAGGCGTACACTTTCTCCTACAGCCTTAAATGCGGCAAAATGGATAACAACATCGATTTTTTCCTTCTCAAATATCGTTTTTAGTAGACTTTTGTCACAGACATTTCCTTCATATAGCACTACATCTTTTCCTGTGATTTCTTTTATTTTTTCCACTACATTTGGGGAAGAGTTAGAAAAATTGTCTATCACAACAACCTCGTAGCCTGCTTCTAATAATATACAACACGTATGGCTTCCAATAAAGCCAGCTCCTCCTGTTACTAATACTTTTGTTTTCATTTTATTTCCTCCTTAACTATATTCATTTTTTTTGTTACGTCTTTTCTTTCTCCAGCATTTATTGCCATCCCAATTACAAAAATATATGATAAAATGTATACCCACATTAGTAATATAATTAAACTAGAAATACTTCCATAAAAGATATCATAGCGAGAAAATGTCGCTACATAAAAGGAATAGATTTCTGTGGCAATTACCCATGTAATTGTTGTAAAAATCGCTCCATATGTGGTCGTTTGGGCTTTTATTTCCTCATCTGGTGCAATTGTATATAGCAATTTGATATTCAAATAGATTAGGGCAATAGATAATGGGTATTTTAAAATTTGATATATGGCCCCTACTGCATTTATTCTAGAGTCGTAATTCGTATAGTTTAATGCTAACTGTAAGATAGAGTCACCATAGACTGGTACAATTAGTAAGAATACTAGTAATAAGACCAAAATAAATGTCATAATAATCGCTTTGATTCTTCTTTTTAGTATTCTATCACCTTCTATTTTATAAATTTCATTGGAGGCAATAATCATAGAGTGACAGCCGTTTGAGGCTAAGATGAATGCTGAAATATAGAATATTATAATATTAAAGTTTAAACCTTTTCCTGAAACGTAGGCTAGAACTGTACTTGAAACGCTTCCTGGTAATGCAAATTCAATTGCTTTTTCAAGAGATGCTACAGAGATATTGAATGAGGCTGCAATCGTTCCTACTAAAGCGATTAGAGGTACTAATGATAAGACAAAGAAAAAAGCGAGTTGACCGGGAAGTACCCGCATCTCAGGTCTTTTTATGATATGAAATACTTTTTTCAAAAAGGCCCTTGCTCGCTCCATTTTCCTCATTCCTTTTACTTAAAATCTTCTTTATTGGTAATCATCTCAAGTGTTGCTTCGTTAATCGCATCATCTAATGTCTTCATTTCATCCTCAATGATACTATAACCGACTCCTGCTCCAAATTCGTGTGGCAGATTTTTAAATTCTTTTGATAATTTTTTCGTATAAGTTGATACTTGTCGATCACTATACCCTACTAAATAGATTAGGAATTCATTTCCATCCGTTCTAATAATTTCACTATTTTCAAGTTGCGTATTTACAAGAATAGATGCTGCTTTAATAATTAACTGGTCGCCCTCTTCGTGGCCATAGTTATCATTTACGTATTTTACGTTATTAAGGTCTACCATTACAATTGCTTGTGGGTATATTTTAGAGGCTTCCCACTCTGGTGTTTTGGCAGTTAGATAATTACGATTTTTAAGAGAGGTCAACATATCTGTGTATTTATGACGATCTACTATTTTTACTTTTTTAATTTGTTTTTTCTTCTTTAAAATCAAATATAGAATTCCAATGATGATTAGAGGTATAAAAATAATTAATAATATAATTGTATATACTTGTTCAAATGTAGATCCCTCTAAAATTGAGGCGTGTAAGCTTTCAATTCCAGCATTTCGGTAATTATAATATGAATTGGTATTAATAATATAATTAAATAAATCATAGAATGCTTTATTACTTTCTTTTACCATAAATTTATAATCATTCATCATAGTATCTGTATATAAAACTGTGTATTTAGCAAATTTCTTTTCTCGATAATAATTATAGATCTCGCGGTCTAGTACAATTAATTTATTATCTGCTTTTTTAGAAATATCGTTTATATTTTCATAAGTTGTAATATCGGCACGAGAATTATTTTCAAAATAGTTATATAATGAATCCCCTTTTAGCATTACAATTTTTTCACCTTTTAGGCTTTCAAATGAATTGATGATATGATTATCTTTTTGACGTCCTAAGACTACATAATCTTCTACAAAGGTTGAAAGTGTTGTTAAATACTTTTTATTTGTTAAGTTATAGTAATCAAAGTAAACATCTATTTCTCCTTTTTCTACTGCTTTCTCTAGTTCTTTTTTACTAGAATATTTTTTATAAATAAATTCAATATCTGTCAATCTTGCAATTCGGTCAATATACTCTCCTGCAATTCCTGATACTTTTTTATTTACTTTTGCTTCGTATGGGTAATTTTCTACATACCCATAAGTATAATTTTTAGAAATTAATGAGGCCTTGGTTTTAGCATCTAGATTATTTTTATCTAGGTAGTAAGCTAGATAAGCATCATTATATTCTTCTATATATTTTGTCTGTTTCCATTTTGTGAAATACTTTTTTATAATTTTGTTTAGTTTATCATTTTTTTCATCTAGTGTTAGAACAATTCGTTTGGTCATTTCTGGAAAGTAGTAATTAATTGAATATTTATTATTGATCGTTTTATCTAAATACATAATATTAGGTGTTACAATCATATTTACTTCATTTTTTTCTAATGCATTATATAAGTCATCAATTTTATCATAAGTTTTATATGAAAGGTTCGTTCCTGATTTTAGATAGTAGCTAATTTCTGCTGAGTCTTCTTTAAAAACACCGAATGTTATATTCTTCATATCTTTGATATGGTTAATTCGTTGATATTCCTTTCCAAGGGCAATATAGCTGTCTTTAAATATCAATAAATCATTAGCACCTATATTCTCATCTGCATCCAAGATACGGATTCTATAACTAGATGTTGTTGGCGTACTATCTTTTAGGTAAGGAATTTTATTAAATTCTAATTTAATATTTTGCTCGAAGTCCTTGATGAAATCAAAGAAGACACCACTTCCATTCATCCCGTATAAAGGGTAATCATTGATTATTTCAAAGTCAACCGCTGTTTTTGAATTGTCTTGTACCCACCTTTTTTCTGTTACAGTAAGTGTTGTTGTTTTATCTTCTTTATTGTAATAACGATAAACAAATACAAAGGCAATAGCAGCGATTAATACTGGTATTATGATAATTAATTTCTTTTTCATGTTTATTCCACCGTTCTATCTCTTGTCCAAGAAAAGCCCTCTTTTTTATGATGTTTATAGCCAATAATCGGAAAGTCTTTGGCATCATTGGTCTTTTCTATAAAAATTTGAAAGTCATAAAATTTTTTCTCTTCATCTGAGAATTCTTGATAAGCAGTATTTGCTAGCTCTTTTGCTTGTTCTAGCCCGAGCTCATCTCCTACTGTGATCATTACATTTATAATTTTCCCATTTATGACAGTAGATACTTTGCTTATGGTCTCATTTTTTTCCAAGGTTTCCTCTAATGTTGACAGCTCCTTTTTGCTAATTTCAACATCTTTAATTCCTTCTAAGCGATTTCCATAAATTGCTGTTCCCATATTTGGAAAAAATATGTTTTTTATTTGCACTAGTACAAGCACTAGCACTAAAAAACACGTAATAGCAATAATTGTAAACTTATTTTTCTTTATAAAATCCATTTTATCACATCCCTAGTATCTATATTATACACTATGTTTCTTTGTTAATCAATCGTCAAGTTTTGTAACTTTTCTTCTAGCATTTTACTTGCAAGGGCTGGATTGGCACTGCCACGGGATGCTTTCATTACTTGTCCCATTAAGTATTTGAATGCTCTATCGTGTCCCGATAAGTAATCCTTAATACTTTCTTTATTGTTTTCTAATACTTCTGCAATTATCTCTTCTAGATAAGAGTCATCTGTAATATTTACAATGTTTTTATCTTTGATAATCTCATCGATACTGGCCTCATTTTGTAAAATGTCTTCTATCATATCTTTTACATTTTTACTGGTTAGTGTCTTTTCTGCTAATTTGTTTACTAAATCTGTAAATTTATCTGTAGTAAGTTTGGTTTCTTCTAGTTTTAAAAAGTGTTTATTTAAATAATAGGAAATATCTCCTAGCAATAAGTTTGTTGCTATAACAAAATCAATATCTGTTGTTAAAAACTTGTTTAGATAATCACTTAAAGAACGATTGAGTAAAATTTTATCACTATTTATTTTACTGACTCCACGGGCCATATATTCTTCTCTTCTCTCATCTGCTGTCAGTGGGATGGTCTTTTTTACTGCTTCTATCATTTCATCTGTTAGGTATAGATAAGGAATATCTGGTTCTGGAAAATATCGATAATCATTTCCTGTTTCTTTTATACGCATTAGAACTGTATCATTTAACTTATCATCAAACCGTCTTGTTTGTGCTGGAAAGGACTCGTTATTCTCTAATAATTTTTCTTGACGAAGAGCTTCTTTTTCTAGGCTTAACTTTACGTTACTGATAGAACCAATATTTTTGATTTCTACTTTTGTTCCAAATGGATCACTTTCTTTTTTACGAAGGGAAATATTAGCATCACATCTCATACTTCCCTCTTCTATTTTACAGTCAGAAATATCTGCATAGAACAAGGTTTCTCTTAGTTTTTCAATATAAAGTTTTGCCTCTTCTGGCGAAGATATACAAGGCTTTGTAACGATTTCTACTAGAGGGACTCCAGCACGATTAAAGTCTAGTAATGTCACATCTTTTCGATGGGCACTTTTGCAAGTATCTTCCTCAATGTGTATTTCTTCTATTTCAATTTTCTTCTTCTTTCCCTCTACTTCTATTTCAACATAGCCATCATAACCAATTGGAGTTCTGCTTTGGGTAATTTGATAATTTTTGGAGTTGTCTGGGTAGAAATAGTTTTTGCGATCAAAATGCATCTCTTTTCTAATCTTACAGTTTAGGACAATTGCTGCTTTTATCGCTTGGTTTACTACTTCTTCATTTAGGGTAGGAAGGGTTCCTGGGTAGCCTAGGTCGACAACATTTGTTAAAGTATTGGCTCCCATTCCATAGCCATTTTTGGAAGGAGAAAAAATCTTTGTTTTGGTTTTTAGTTCTACGTGAACCTCGATACCAATTGTTTTCATATAATTAGTCATTGTTTTCTTCTCCTTTCGGATTTAGTTTTAAGTTTAGTTTTTCTTCTAAGACGCTTGCAAACCCATACATTTTTGCTTCATCGAATGGTGATCCTATAATATGAAGACCTATTGGCATTTTTTCTTTATCAAATCCTATGGGAATATTTAGTCCTGGTAGCCCTGCCATATTTACTGGAATTACTAGAACATCATCCATAAAACTTTTGGATGGATCATCCATTGGGTCTTCTAGATTATAAGCGGTTGTTGTCGTTGTTGGTCCTAGAATAAAATCATAATTTTGAAAGGTATCTAAGAGTGCTTTTCTCATATCGTCTCGAATAGATAATGCTTTATTGTAATATTCCTTCGCATTTTCACCACTTAATAGATAGGATCCTACCATAATACGGCGTTTTACTTCTTCCCCAAAGCCTTCTTCTCTTGTACCATAATATAACTCATCGATACTTTCTGGCTGTTCTTTACTATGTCCATAGCGAATTCCATCAAAGCGTGCTAGGTTACTGCTAGCTTCTCCCATTGCAATAATTTGATATAGGGTTACTGCGTTTTCAAGGTAGGGAATATCTATAAAGTCCACTGTAACACCAGAAGATTTTAATATACTCAAACTATTTTCGACTGTCTTTTTTATTTCTTCATTTACAATATCACTCATAAAATAGTTTGGTACAGCAACTTTCATTCCGGCTATATTTTTACCAATATATCTTGTAAAGTCTTCACTCTTTTTATGAGCGGAGGTTAGATCTTTTTCGTCTCGTCCCACAATTGCATTTAATAATAAAGCGTTTTCATAAACATTTTTGGTCATTGGTCCAATTTGATCTAGGCTGGAAGCAAAGGCAACAAGCCCATAACGAGAAATTCTTCCATAAGTTGGTTTCATTCCTACAATTCCTGTGTAACTTGCAGGCTGTCTGATACTTCCACCAGTATCGCTTCCTAAAGCAAATGGAACATCTCGAAGGGCAATGGTTGCTGCACTTCCTCCACTAGATCCTCCTGTGATTTTTGTTTTATTCCATGGGTTTTTAGGAGCACCAAAATAACTGGTTCTACTGCTAGAACCCATTGCAAACTCATCCATATTGGTCTTTCCTATGATGATCATATGTGATGCTTTTAGTTTTTCTACTACTGTTGCATCATAGATTGGCATAAAATTATCTAAAATGTGTGAGGCACAAGTTGTTCTTAAGTCTTTTGTTACGATATTATCCTTTACTGCAATTGGAAGGCCGAAAAGAAGATTGTCTTCTTCAAATGCAATCTTTTCTAACTCTTCTGCTTCTTTTAAGGCAGCTTCTTTGTTTAGTGTAATATAAGCATTATATTCTTCGTTCTCTTCAATTCGAAGAAATGCTTCTTCTACTAAGTCTTTTGGACTAATTACTTTGTTCTTTAATAACTCGTGTAACTCTAGTACACTTTTTTCTAAATATCTACTCATTGATAACCACCGGCACTTCTATATAATTTCCATTATGACGAGGGACATTTTTTAGTACCTCCTCTGGATTTAACATCTTTTCTTCTTCATCAGATCTCATTGCACATACTTCCTCTGTTGGTGCAATTAAAAACTCATCATCATATCCCTTAATATCGTGAATTTTTTCTATATCTTTCAAAAGTTTTTTTAACTCCACTTGATATTTTTCTAAGTCTTTTTCACTGACTTTAATTTTGGCAAGGTGTGCAACATGCATTACTTCTTCTTTTGATAATTTCTCTTCCATTATTTTCTCCTCCTTTATAGATTATCTTCTATTTCTTCTTCATAAATGATATCATCCTCTTCATTAAATGCAGGACAATCTATTAGTATGGCATCAAACTCTCCTTTTTTATGAAGATATTATGTTTCTGCTACTTCTTTTTCTTTTGTATTATACCACATAATTTCTTATTTTCTAACAAATTAATGCTATTTTATTCAAATAAAAACTGTGTTTTTACACAGTCATAAGTATAAGATAATTCTTTCTAGAAGTTTCTACTTTTTCATTATTATTTTGCAAAGCAATTTTCCAATTGTAGTTTGTTAATAGCACTTTCTTTTTTACTATCTACTACTTTATAATTTGAAACTGTTCCAATGACTTCGATTTTATCTCCTTCTGTAATCTTTTTATTTACTTCTGCCATAGAACAGGCTACATCTAAACTATATTTTTTGTCTTCATCTAAATATCTTAATACGAGGGCTTTTTTCTTATGATTTACACTTGCTACTTCGCCTTCTATTTTCAAGAATTTTTTCTGATATTTTTTAAAAGATTTTTCTGGTTGATTTCTTAATTCAATTGCTAAATCCAGTGTGGAAATAGCAGTTGGTTTGGTATTGTACTTCATCGTCCAAAAGCCAATTTGCCAATCCCTTCTACCTACTTCTTGATGATATTTAATTACTTTATAGCCAAGGCCATAGTAAACTTTTGTTCCCCCATCTTTATAAACACTTGTGCGTATGGCAAAGAATGGGCCTTTTTGATACTTACTTACACAAACAATATCCACTGATATCATAATGGCAAGTAATACAATTACCATTAAGACAATATTTAATATTTTGAATAAATGTTTTTCTTCTTTTGTTTCCAAATCTAATTCATTTATATTCTCTGTCTCTATATTTTTTAATTTGTCTTTTTTCCACGAAAACATTGCTTCACCCTCTCTACTTTTTCATTATAACAAAGATGGTATCGAATTTCAATTTCCTCTTACTTTGCTTTTTTTAAATTGTGAATTGCCTCTTGTGCTTTTGTAACTGTTTTTTCGTCTGGTATCATCACATATAAGCTTTCATTTGGAATTGAGTAAGTATTAGCATTACTTCCTACTCCATCTAGATTTAGTGTTGTTATATTCCATTTTGGCATATCTTTTAGTTGCATCTTTACAAATTTCTTGATTTCACTAGTTGGAATTGAAGTTTCAAAAGTATTATTTAAACTCTTTAAGATAGATGAGTAGTTAGTAAGCATTACTGTTGAAGAGGTTACTTTATTAAGGATGGCACGAATCACTTCCTCTTGATGTTCTCCACGCTTTCTATCTCCTTCTGCAAAGTACTTTCTTTCTCTAGAAAAGGCTAGAGCCTCTTCTCCATTTAAGTGATTATAACCTTTTTTAATATAGCCTTTATAAGTCTTAAAATCCATATCTGAGTAGACATCTACTCCTCCAATCGTATCTACAACATTTACTAATGTATCAAAATTTACTCTTATATAATAATCGATTTTAATATTTAGTAAATCTTCAATTGTTGCTACTGACATATCAATTCCATAAAGTCCAGCGTGTGTTAATTTATCTTTTGGACCACTAGTTCCAGAAAGTGTTACATAATAGTCCCTTGGAATAAAGGTCATTAGTATTTCCCTCGTCTTAGGGTTTACAGTTACCACAATGTTGACATCGCTTCTTGACACGGTATTAATGGGACCATTTGTATCAATTCCACTAATATAGATTGAAAATGGATTTTTTACAATATCCAGGTCAGATGTCTCTTTTTTCGTTAGCGAAATTTTTATTTTATAAAGAACTTTTGTTGATTTTTTAAATTCTTTTTGTTCTTCTAGACGTTCTTTATGAAAGCCACTTACTAATATGGCATCTATTTTATTTTGTAATAGTTCATTTCCTAGTGTCGATAAATTATTATATTTTTTTTCATATGTTTCTACTTTTTTATTTAACTTTTCTAATACTTGTTCTCTGTTTTTATCATTCTCTAAATAGGTTCCTAACTCTTTTCCCATTATGTCATTTATTTTTTGATTTGTGCTATTTTTATTTACCATTACATAGTAAATAATATTTTCTTTTTTATTAGTATTTACGGCCTCTAGAAAATCATTTGTCTCATATATTTTATTACTTGCAAATAGGCATATTCCTCCTAGTAGACATTCTAAAATGATTAAAATGATATTTCCTATTTTATTTTTTATTTTAAAGCATAAAGCTCCTAAGATGATATAAACAAAGACTATGGTTACTATAATTCCTGCTAAATAAAGTGTTGGTAGAACATCTAATAACACTAACATTACTAGTAATATAAAAGCCGAAAATAGTGATAATCCATAAAATGTTTTATTGATACTTTTCATCATAGCAATCCTCCTATTTTAAAATTATTTAATGTTGCTTTTTATTAGTCTCTTGCAAAAATATCACGAGTATAGACTTTATCTTCCACATCTTTTAATACATCTTCTAGTCTGTTGGTAATAATGATATCGCTTAGTTGTTTAAATTCTTCCAAGTCTGTAATTACTTTGCTATTAAAGAATTTTTCTTCTTTTAACGCTGGCTCATAAACTATAATTTCTATTCCTTTCGCCTTGATTCTTTTCATAACGCCTTGAATAGCACTAGATCTAAAATTGTCAGAACCACTTTTCATTGTCAAACGATATACTCCTACTATTTTGGGATTTTTTGTTATAATTCTATCTGCAATATGATCTTTACGAGTTGAATTACTCTGAACAATGGCACTAATTAAATTTTCTGGGACATCTTGATAGTTTGCTTTTAACTGTTTTGTATCCTTTGGCAAACAGTAGCCTCCATAACCAAATGATGGATTATTATAGTCTGACCCTATTCTTGGATCTAGGCATACACCATCGATGATATCTTTTGTATTTAATCCTTTGATCTCAGCATAAGTGTCTAATTCATTAAAATAGGAAACTCTTAAAGCAAGATAGGTGTTGGCAAATAATTTTACTGCCTCTGCTTCTGTTGAATTCATAAATTTTACTACTACATCTTCTTTTAGAGATAGTTCTTTTAACAAGCTTGCAAATTCTTCTGCTGGTTTTGATTTTTCGCCAATAATGATTCTTGAAGGGTATAAATTATCATATAAAGCTTTTCGTTCTCTTAAGAACTCTGGTGCAAATATAATATTATCTATATTATATTTTTTCTTCATACTCTCTGTAAAGCCTACAGGTACTGTAGATTTAATAATCATTGTTGTCTCTATTTTTAAATCTATTACTTTTTTTATAATGTCTTCTACGTTTGAAGTGTCAAAGAAGTTGGTTTTGTCATCATAGTTTGTTGGTGTACTTATAATAATAAACTTTGCGCCAATGAATGCTTCTTTATAGTCTAGCGTTGCTCTTAAATTCAACTCTTTTTCTTTAAAATACTTTTCTATATAATCATCTTGAATTGGACTGATTCTATTATTAATTTTTTCTACTTTTTCTTTGATAATATCTACGGCAACTACTTCATGTTTTTGGGAAAGCAGTGTGGCAAGAGATAGACCAACATAACCAGTTCCTGCAATCGCTATTTTCATAAATTTTCACCTCTTCTATATATAATTCTTTTTACTATACTGGTAGATTCTTTAAAAATCTTAGTTTTAAAATAAACAAGATAATACATCATATTAGGAATCATTATACAGATTAGTAATTTTAATATAAAGTCTGTTATTTTTGTTCCTTCTACAAAAGAACATATATAATATGTAATAATTGAAATAACTAATGTTACTAGCATATATAATCCATGACTACTAAAATATTCTGATACTTTTTGGTGTATAAAATAGTGCTTAAATAAAATTTGTGAACCATATCCAAAATTAATAATCAATAGTGAAATCAAGGTTCCTGTTATAATTCCATATATTCCAAAAAAATGTACTAATACTAAATTTAGTATCAAATTGACAATAGATTCTGCAATGGCTCTATATCTATTTTCAAACCATAACCCTTTTGCATCAGAATACATTGCTCTTATATCACCCATTTTTAAAGAATAAAAGTATATACAAAATAAAATTACTACACCATAAGGAAACATATATTTATCTCCCATCCATAATTTCATAAATGGTTGATATAGGCAAGCAAGGCAAACAGTAGCCCAACCTGATAGCCACATATAAATAAAATTCAATTTTCTCATATCTTGATAATTTTTAGATTCTGTTTCTGTTACAATACTGTTTCCTATACCTGCTACAAGTGATGTTGTAATAATCCCCATTAAGCCAATTAGCGAGAATATGATACTATAATAGTTTGAATAAATTGCAACCATTTCTAATCCTAAAAATGCAGATATAAAAATGCTATCAAATGAATTTCTGGTGGTTGCACATAATTTATGAATCATTAATCCTGTAACACTTTTCTTAATTTCTCTTTTTGTGGTACTATCCACATCTCCACTACATTTGTAATCTTTATATTTTTTATCTGTAATTATAGATAATATGATGTTGTTACAAATTGTAATCAATATTTGAATGATGACAAATAAATAATAATTTTTCGTAACAACTAGTACTAATATCTGTAATAAATATTGAAATAAAGAGGTAACAGTTTGGATATTATTGATAATATCATTACGCTGATATGCACTTAATAAAGCACTTTTGTAGGAAAATAGAAAATAAGTTAATGAAGTATTTAGAAGATATAATAAGTATAATAAATACAAATTAATATCTGTAGGATAATCCCCACTTACAAAGTATTTTAAAAATGGTAATAGAGCTAGTCCACAAATGGTAATTATGATTCCTACATAGCGATATATTTTTTTATATAAATTCATTAATGCACAAATCTTCGTTTTGTCTTTTTCTGCAATTGGTTTATACATACTATAAATTACAGCACTGCTAAATCCGAGTTCTGCTAAATTTAAAACTTGCAATAATGAAGTAAATAAGCTATTTAATCCTAAGTAATTCGCTCCTAATACTTGAATGATTACTGTCTTAATCAGAAATGGAAAAAGTAAAATTATAACTTTATTTATAAAACCGCTGGCTATATTTCTAATAGCATTTTGTGTTCTTTTCATATTGCAGCCTCCAGCTTTTCTTGACTTTCTGTTGTAGTAATACTCTTTTTATTTCCATATAATATGTATGAAAAATATAATAAGAAGATATTATATACAATTTCTATACAAAATCTTTCCATCATACCACCGATAAAGAAAGAAAACATAATAACACCTATTACATATTCTTTTCTTTTAAATACATATTTCATATATTTATAAGTAAATATGTAAAATGCTAATACAGACAAAACTCCATATGATAATAATATATATATATATAAATTATCCAAAGCAATTGCTTTTTTACCAGTTAACTTTGATTCTAGTGAAGTAACTAATTCCAGTTTATGTCCAAATAAGTTGATTCCATATTGATCATAAATTGCTGTCGAAGTACTAATTCGTTCTGATACAAATGAGTTAATTGAATTAATGTGTTCATTTTCTGCCTTATATAATTGAATCAATGATAGACTCAATACGAACATAATCAAAAAGCTATTTCTAACTATGAATTTAAAAATTTTATTTTCAAATAATGTTTTATAAACATACTGCCTTGTTAATAGCATAGCACTTAATAAAGCAATACACATAATTTGTGTTCTACTATCTGCATAAAAGTCAATAAAAAATATACCAATTAATATCATTAAGATATCTCTCAATTTTAGTTTTTTTCTGTGTAAGTATAAATATTCCACTACAATTGCTAATATATAGTTACTAAAAACATTTGGATTTGAAAATCCCATTGAGTGCCTAATAATTCCATCTCTATAATGTATATTAACAGCAGTAAGTCCTAAAAAATAGAAAATAGATACAATAATTGTAAATGGAATTTTTAAACGGATATCAAATTTTACAAATTTATCAAAGTCTATATCCTTAAAAGCAATAATAGAAAGGCAAAGCAGCAGTATCGTATTGGTGCCACTTATATACTTCGTGATCATAACTAAAAAAGCAAGTAAAAACAAAACTAAAATTTTTTTCTTTGTTATTTTTTCCATATTCATAATACCTACAAGTAATAATACATATATAATAGGTTGATATATTTTTTGTAGAAAATCTCCAATCCCTGTTACATATCGAAACATTGTTGCCGCAAGTATTACAATATAGCAAAAATAAAATAAAAGAACATTGATTTTTATTTTTTTAGTAGAACTCATTTTTACCTCTCCATTCTATTTTACTAGAAAATTTTTTAAAAATTTGTGATATTTTTTATTCTTTCTTACTCCCATTTTTAAGCTTTTCAATGGTTTTATTAGTTGACTGCTCATCTGATATGTAGATGATTTTATTATTTTTTCAATATAGTAATTATTTCTGTTTAATCTTTTTTCTCCATATGGACTTTTTATATAGTACTCTAGCCATAAATCGTTTCCATAACCATCATAATATTTCCATGGTTTTGCAGTTGTGTAATGGAGAATAGACGCATCATCAAATATTTCTTTAATATCTTTATATTTTTTATTCATATTCCAGTATTTTCTAAATATTTTTATATTATATTGGTTTGTTCCTAATATTACACTACTTAATGCACTTATTTGTGTATTATAAGTAAATGGTAATAATAAAACCTCATCTTTCATTACATAGTTAAATGTATCTTGATCCATTAATTTATTGTATCCTGTTTTTCGATAATTCAAAAGTCTTTCAGCAAAGTTTTCTTTCCTCATTTTCTGTAAATTCATTAAAAGGACTCCTGAATTGAAATATTGGTAATTATCATTTCTCAACTCTTTATAGTCTAAGCCATTTGTATCTTTGACTGCACCAATACATTTTTTATTCAAATTTATATTAAATAGTTCCTGTAAATCTTTTTGTACAATAATATCTCCATCTAGATAAATCACTTTATCTAAATCCTTTAAAATTTCAGGAATAAAAAACTTATATATTGAAGTCTCATTTGCAGGAATATTTTCTATTCGATATTGTGCAAAGTTCTCTTTTTCAATAATATCAACTACTTCTACTGTAAAATTTTTTTCATTCATTTCCATAAATTTATCTTTTTGTTTCTTGCTTATTTTTTTCCCAAGTATATAAATATGGTATTTTAATTTATGGTTTCTATTTTTTAATAGAGAATAAACTGTGACTCCTGTAGGCATAGCATAATTATCATCTGTTACCAAACATACATTTATTTCCATAAATCCTCCTTATTTTTCAAAACTACTTTTACTAGATAGTATTTTTTCAAAACTATTGTTTACTGTTTTTTTAATTTTTTCAAAATCTTCAATCTCTTCTACATCTCCCAGTCCAATCATTTTGTACTTTTGATTTGTTATAATATCTGCCACTCTTTTATCATTCATTGCTAAGTTTAATCCAAATTTATAGTTTTTTTGCTCAAAGTTTCCTTCTGCAAATTGCCAATAATTAAATACCCAATGACTGATATTATTTTGATAATCTCTAAACTTTGAATGAACTGTTTGATTTAGTAATTTTTCTTCTTTTTCCCAGACTTTTTCAAATGTTGATTTTAAATAACTAATTGACAAATGAAAATTTGCAAAGCCACTAAACTTTCTATAAGTTAGCATTGGATAAGATTTGATAATATATTTCCCTTGTTTTAACGATAAGTATTTCCTACTGTTTTTCTTAAATGATTCTCTAAAATCAAAGTGAGAATTAATGATTTCCATATTATTTGCAATTGTTTGATAGTGTTTTCCATTTTTATCTGCAATAATTGCTGCTAATGACATTGTATTACATGGAATACCATTTTTAAAAAAATCACTTTCTTTTACTTTGTCTATAATAAATATATCGTCATTGAATAATACAAACTGTTCAGAAAGTCCATCAATTTTATGTATTAAAAGTTCTATTGCATTAGAATTAAATGTAGGTAAACTATCTTTGGGCATATAATCTGAGTGTTTTACAATATGTAATTTTTTATGATTGGTATTTAACCAGTTAGGAAGATGACCACAAGTAATAAAATGAATTTGATTTACCCAAGGGGCATATTTTTCAACTCCTCGAAACCAATATTTCAAGTTTTCCCAATCCCTATATCTAATTTCATTATTATCAATTGTTGATTCTTTATGCTCTAATTTTTCATATTTTCGTTTTTCCTCTTGCCATTTTTCATCTTTATTATCAACCCATAGAATAACAAAATCTATTTTTTGTTTTTTCATTTTTATTTTCCCTTCTTCTTTTTTAATCTGTATTGTTTAGCACCACTAAGCATCCATTTTGTAGCTGATAGAAATGATGTTTCTTGTTTATATAAATGCTTCTTACGGTAAGCAAATTGAAGAATTAATAATATATGAATTTTTTTTGCCATTCTATAAAATACTGCACCTTTTGAATAAAAATACTCTTTATTATAACCTTTAAACCAACTTGACTGATGTGCAAGTTTTAAAGTACCTATTTTGATTGGCACATAATAAATTTTTAGTTTTTTCTTTAAGCAGTCTGATAAAAATATATTTTCTTCTCCCATAATATAAGTACTTCCTGCTCCAAATAACTCATCAAAAGTTATCTTTTTATCTTTGATAGAATCTAGATTCATTGTTATTTGAACAGAGGAAATTTTCATAGATGTCATAAAATTTAATCTTCCTTCTTTCAGATTTTTCTTTTTTATATTTTTATCTTCATATTCTACTTCAAATGCTATAATATCAGCCATTGGGTATTTTAAATAAGCATTTGTAATAACGCTTTCATAATCATCTACATAACACATATCATCATCTGCAATTAATCCTAGATTTGCTTCACTATTTCTTATAGCTAAGTTTCTACTTTTACTTAATCCTTTTTCTTTTACTGATATGATTTTATTAAAGGGGCTTTCTTCTTTGATCAAAGGAATATTCTCTTTTGTAATTTGATTAATCACCACATAATTTTTCTTAATATTCATTTGTTTTAGATGATCTTTTATATTTTTTTCATTCATTATAGAAAGTAATACTTGTAACTTCATTATATTCTCCTCTTTACTGCATTCATTGCATAATAACAAAAGTTATATATACTATAGAATATATTTAAATTTTCTACATTTCTATATAGATTCCAAATTCTTTTAATTGCTTCTAATTTATTTGCTGAAAGGGTTCCTTCACTTCTTCTGTAATAAGATAGTATCTCGTTTAATCCATAGGCCTTATAACCATTTCTTAGGATTTTCCACCAGCAGGCGGTATCTTCACTTTTTACATTTGGCATTTCAATTAATTTTTTAGTAATTTTTTTCATATCAAACATTACTGTTGTTGTCCAAATTGTGGTATTTTTTAAAGCTTGTTTGTAGGTTAAAATTTCTTTTATGTATACTTTTGTTCCTAATGGTTTTCCACTACTATCTGCAAATTCATATCCTGTATATGAAAAAGCGCAATTATGAGTATTCATAAATGCTACTTGTTTTTCTAGTTTGTGTTTATCCCATAAATCGTCAGCATCTAGAAAACAAATGTAGCGACCCTTGGCTTTTTTCACTCCAGCATTTCTGGCACCTGCTGCAAGGGCTTTTTTCTTTAATTTTATCAAAGAAATTCTTTTATCTGAATACTTTTTTTGATACTTTTCAATTAATTGACAACTTTTATCTGTCGATATGTCATCAACTAAGATTAGTTCCCAATTGGTATATGTTTGTTTTCTAACTGTTTCCATTGTTTCTATAATGAATTTTTCTGCATTATAAACTGGAACAATAATACTAACTAGTTCTTTTTTCATAAATTTTCCCCTTTTATTCTTTTTAAATTTACGCAATTACAGAATTCTTATCATGTTCATATTGTGCTTTTTCAACATCTCCTGTCATATCTTTTGTTGAGAATAGATAATGATCTCTAAGTGCTGTAATTTCATCTTCAATAACAGACTTTGTAACGTAAGTTCCTTCTTTTATAAATAGAGTTTTGATTGTCATAAAGATTACTTTAATGTCCATTGCTAATGATAGATGCTCTACATATTCTATATCATACTCTATTTTTTCAAAAATAGATAGATTGTTTCTTCCAGATGCTTGTGCATATCCAGTAATACCAGGACGCACTGCTAGGCGTTTTTTCTGATAATTTGTAAAGTTCTCTGCATATTTTACAACCCAAGGGCGTGGTCCAACTAGACTCATATCTCCTTTTATAATATTTAGTAATTGTGGTAATTCATCTAGGCTTGTCTTTCTAAGAAATTTTCCAACACGAGTCATTTTATCTTGTGTTTTAAAATCGTAAATGTTGTTATCTTTTACCATACTTCTAAACTTATAAAGTGTAAACTCACATCCATCTTTTCCTGTTCTTGTTTGTTTAAATAAAGCAGGCCCTTTGCTTTCTAATTTGATTGCAATGGCAATGATGATCATTGGTATACTACATAAAATAAGTAATATGAAACTAACGGCAAGATCAATTGCACGTTTTAAGTACTTGTACATATATAACCCCCCTAAATATATATTTAAATAGAAATATTATCGTTATGAATGACACGATCGAAATTTCTATTAAACAAGTCTTCAACCTTCTCTTTATTCTTTATTATTTTTTTCACCTTTTTGTATGCTTTTTTTGCGTTGTATTTTTCGCTTCCTTTATGAATGTCACTTGCTAAAAACTGTATTCTATTATTTTTTAATAATATTTTTAAAGTTTTTTTTGCATCCCGTCCATATTTATTGAACAAACTTTGATAATTCCCTTGAAATAGGGCTCCCATCTCCATATATTCCTCTAATTTTTCAGGATATTTTTGAACGAATCTGTATCTTTCTGGATGGGCAATGATTGGAACATATCCATTTCTTACTAATTCAAATATAATTTGTTTTAAGTTTTGAATACGATTCATAAATGGAAGTTCTATTAAGATATACTTAGTCCCATTTAGTGTTGCGATTTCTCCCATCTGTAATAAATAAAGAAGATTATCATCCACATATACTTCATTTCCTAAGTATAAATTAACATTAATTCCCTCTCTTGCTACTTCTTGAAATAACATATTTAGATTCATCATTTTCTGATAGTTATTCGCAGTAAAGTTACTATTTCTTATATAGTGTGGTGTTAGCATAATATCTGTAATTCCTGCTTTTTCTGCTTTTTTTAATATTTCTAGACTTTCTTCTATGCTTCTACTACCATCATCAATTGCTGGTAGAATATGTGAATGTAAATCTTTCATTTTTATTTACCATAGTAACCATAATACGAATTATGCTTACTTTTTGCTTTATTAGTAATAACCCCTGTAATTGTACTATTTATCTTTTCAAAGCTTTTCTTTACTTCAGCAAGTGACTCTACTTTTGTTTTTCCCTTTGATATAACGATGATATTGGCATCACTATATTTTGTCATAATAAGTGCATCACTTAGTCCAAGTACTGGTGGACAGTCTAGAATAATGACATCATATATTTTCTTTAATTCCTCTAATAATTCTTTATTTTTAGAAGATGATAAAAGTTCGATTGGATTTGGTGGCGTTGGTCCATTTGGAATTAAATCCATATTTTCAATGCCTGTTTCACAGATATAATCTCCAAAGTTGAATTTTTCCTCTTTTTTAGCTTCTTTTTTATTTTCTTTCTTTTCTTCTTTTTTGTAGTTTAAGATTAAGTTTGTATAACCTGTTGTTGGTGATTTTTTCACTTTAAATATCTCTGCTTGTCTACCTTTACGTAAATCGCAGTCAATAATTAAGACCTTTTTATTTTCTTGTGCATAAGCTCCTGCTAGATTTGATGAAATTAAACTTTTACCATCACCTGGCTCAGGAGAAGATACTAGTATCACTTTAATTTCTTTTTCTACACTTGCAAATTGTAGGTTCGTTCTTATTGATTTTATAGATTCACTGAAAGATGACTTTGGATTTTTAGTAATTAATAACTGTATTTTTTTAGCTGGTAAATTAGTTTCTATTTTCTCATTTACTATTTCTTCCATTACTGGTTGTACTTCTTGTTGATAAGCTACTGGCTGTTCTACTATTGGTAATGGCATTTGCTGATATGGCATTTGATTCATTGGTTGTTGAGATGGCATCTGGTTCATTGGTTGTTGTGTTGGTACTGCCCCATATGGCATTTGATTATACATTACCTGTTGTTGTGTTGGTTGTTGTGGCATTTGCAATCCTTGCTGTTGTGTTGGTACTGTTCCATATGGCATTTGATTATACATTACTTGCTGTGGTAATGGCTGTTGTGGCATTTGTTGGTATGATACCGTTTTTTCACCCATTTCTTTTGGCATAGAATTTATTTCCCCTTTTTCTTCTTTTTTTATTTCTTGATTTCCTACATTCATCTGTGTTTGTACTGGTTGTTGCATTACTGGCTCAATCACTTCAATGACAACATCCTGTTTTTCTGTGCCAATTACTTCTAATTCTTCTCTTTCCAGTTTTCTAGGTTGTTGATTTTGATATGGTTTTTGATTTCTATTTCTATTTTTATTATTTTTTCGACCCATTTTTATCACCCACCTTAGGAACTACACCTAAAACAGTTAATCCTAATTTATCTTCTACTGTTTTGGCATCCTTTATTGAAGTATCAAAGTAGAATATAATAAATATAATTACCATACCTACTATCATACCAATTGCTGCATATGCAGCATTTTGTTTAATAATATTGATGTTATATGGACTTTTTGCAAGTTGAGCTTTATCCACTACTGAGATATTCTGAATTCTATAAATACTTCTAACTTCTTTAGAGAATACTTTAGCAATTTCATTAGCAATTAATTTTGCTTCTTCTTTTGATTCACGGCTTACGTCTACTTTTATAATTTGTGTATTAGTAACTGATGATACACTTACACAATGTGATAAGTTTTCCACACTTTCATTTAATCCTAATTCTTTTACTACTTGCGATAATACATTTCTACTTTTAATAATTTCACTATAAGTAGATACTAAGTTGTTATTTAAGTTAATATCATTTTGTGTAATACTTGCTGTACTTCTTTCCTCATTAACAAGTACCAACGAGGTTGTACTTTTATATAGTGGTGTTTGAAAGCAGAATAAGTAAATATTCCCCACTAATAAACAGATAATAATTGCGATAATTGCAATATAGCTTTTTGTCATAAAATATTGACATAGTTCTTTTAAATTGATTTCTTCCATCAACTTCAATCCCCCTTTTTTGTTTGGACATATTATACCACATTTTTGAAATTTGTCAAGAATTTATGTTCGATTTATGTTTTTTTGATTTTCTATTTTATTTTTTTCCACAAAAAAAGTTATTACTTTTTTCATTATAATAACTTTTAAAATTTATCTTTTAATTTATCTAAAAATTCATCTTCTGTCCATACTGCTATTCCTAATTCTTTGGCACGTTCGTATTTGCTACCTGGACTGTCGCCTACAATTACAACCGATGTTTTTTTGGAAACAGATCCTGTTGTTTTTCCACCCAAATGCTCTATTTTCTCTTTGGCCTCTTCCCTTGAAAATTTTGTAAGTGTTCCTGTTAAAACAAAGCTTTTATTTGCAAATTCTTCATCTATTTCTATTTTTTTTCCTAAATATTGCATATTCAATCCAAATTCTTTCAATTTTTGAATTAATATTTGATTTTCTTCTTTTTGAAAAAAGGTGGCTATGCTTGTTGCAATAATCTGTCCTATATCTGGTATTTTTTGGAGTTGTTCTTCTGGGGTTGCTACTAGCTGGTCTAAATTGCCAAAATATGTGGCTAAAACTTTCGCTGTTTTACTACCTACATTACTGATTCCTAAGCCAAATAATAACCTCTCTAGTGAGTTTTCCTTGCTTTTTTCAATGGAATTTAATAACTTTTCAATTGATTTTTCTCCATAGCCTTCTAGTTCAATTAAATCATTTTTATGATTTTTTAATAAATAGATATCATCTATTGTTTTTACGAAGCCGAAATTATATAAGTCTTCCATAATTCCTTCTCCTAATCCATCAATATTCATTGCACCACGTGATGAGAAATGAATCAGTTTCTCTACATTTCTAGCAGGACAAGAATTATTGGGACAATAGTAATCTACTTGCTCTTCTTTTTTAATTAAATTACTGTTACACATTGGGCATTTTTCTATCATTTGAAATGGAAGCTCTTTTCCATTACGACGTTCTTTTTTTACTTCTACTACTTCTGGGATCACATCGCCTGCCTTACGAATTGAGACAATATCACCAATACGCAAGTCTTTCATTTTTACATAGTCTTCATTATGGAGTGTCGCCCTTGATATTGTAGAACCCATTACGATTACCGGTTCTAGTACTGCATTGGGAGTAATTTGTCCGGTTCTTCCCACTGTAAAAATAATATCTTTCAGTTTGGTCAATACTTCTTCTGCAGGAAATTTATAGGCAGTTGCCCATTTGGGGTATTTCGCAGTAAAGCCTAAAGATTGTTGTTCTTTTATGTTATTCACTTTAATAACTACCCCATCAATATCATAAGGAAGCTCTTTTCTAATACTTGCTTTTTCTTCAATAAATTCCAAAACTTCCTTTATACTATTTACTAGTTTATTGTTAGGATTGGTTTTAAAACCTAGTTTTTTCATATAATCTAGCGATTCCTGGTGGGTTGTTATATTGTAGTCTAATGGATTTGGTAAATGATAGATGAAGGCATCTAGTTTTCGCTGGGCTGCTACTTTGGAGTCAAATTGGCGAATAGATCCTGCCGCTGCATTTCTACAGTTTTGTAAGAGGGGCTCCTTCCTCTTTTGTCTTTGTTCATTTATTTGTTCCAAGGTTTTCTTTGCCATATAAATTTCGCCACGTACTTCAATATCTACTTCTTCCTTTAACTTTAACGGAATTGATTTAATTGTTTTGACATTATGGGTAATGTCCTCTCCGATTATACCGTCTCCCCGTGTTGCGGCACGAACCAATTTTCCCTTTTCGTATAACAAAGAAACAGAAAGTCCATCAATTTTTAATTCACATACATATTTAGGATGAATATGCTCTTTTTGGATTCGCTCATCAAATGC
This sequence comes from uncultured Bacilli bacterium, assembly GCA_910583685.1. Taxonomy (GTDB): domain Bacteria; phylum Bacillota_I; class Bacilli_A; order RF39; family UBA660; genus MGBC119817. Next base: position 2,398 of record CAJTXY010000012.1, on the reverse strand, counting down.
AATTACTTCACTTTCATTAAATACATCACTTAAAGACATCATAGGGATTTTATGGGAAACTTTTTTAAATCCATCAATTACTTTTCCACCAGCGTGGCCTGTTGGCGAATCTTCCCTTACCCATTCTGGGTGGGATGCTTCAATATCGAAAAGCTCTCTTAAGTATTTGTCGTACTCCTGATCGGTAATTGTCGGATTATCTAAAGTGTGATAATTATAATCTGCTTCATTTATAATTTCAATTAGTTCATTCATTCTCTCAATCGTTATTTCTCTTTTCATATTATCACCATCTTTATTTTAACAAACCTGTTAGTCGATATGCAACGATTTAGAGCATATTGACTAAAAAAATGCTAAGAATGAAATTATTTATTCCTAGCATCTAATTTTTATTATTCTAGAATGATAGATTAACTCAATACCAATCTAAATGAAAAGTTTCCTATATTGGATCCATACGAACCTCCATAAGCGAAGATTCCTGCTACCTCTCTAAAACAGTCACCACCTGATACTGACCATGGGTAAATTTCGCCTATTAATTCCGCTTGATCATTATACCAATTAGTCGTTTCTAAATAATTGTGTGATATGCATTGCTTTTTATTACAAGCATTATTAAAATCACTGCTTTCATAAAAGTTATAGTATTTAGCCTCTAACCAGTCTTTGCCCGTAAAAGTAGTTCCATCACTTAAAAGACCTGTATAACCTGAGTTTCCATTAATTCCTTTATCGTCACCTAAACCAGTTCCAGAATACTTGTTTCCATTTAAGGCATAGACTCCCATTACATATTCCCAACTTCCTCCACTCATATCATAGATTCCATATATCGTTCCTGTGGTAGAGGCTCCTGTTCCTTGTCCTTTTATATCATAAGTATATTGGCATCCATAGTCTGTATTACTATTACTTGGTGCACCATAACTGCAGCCTGTTATGAATTGATTAGATTTATTTTGATAGATCTCTTTATTTGCTCCACTATAATCCTTGTTTCCTAGTTTTCCATATTTACTTTGGGAAAGATAAGATACAACGGCCCATTCGCTATTCTTCATTGCGTGGGAGTCTAATGTAGTTCCAAACCCATAACGATTATTATTCCTTGTTACATTTCGTGAGACTTCTGCTAAATTTGCTACTTGAATAAATCTCCAACTAGCAACATTTGGTTTGATCATTGCATCTAGCCCTGTTGTATTTCCTCCTCCATTCTCTGCTGAAGGGTTACTGCTACTCGTTTCAAACTTTCCTACCCATATTCCTGATAACTCTTCTCCTCCAAAGGTAAAGGCATCTGGCGTTCTCCATCCACTTACTCCTTCACTCACTTTATACTGTGCATTTCCTTTATCTTTTTGTCTTTGATTTACGAATTTGACATCGATTTCTCCCGGTAAGGCTTGTGTTGGGGCTGCACTTAAATACTCTCCTTGTTTTCCATAATAGTTTGTCCCATCTTCTGAGGCTATGGTATAGGAATACCTTGGAATCCATACCCACATTGTCTCAATGGCATCCATTGGTATAACACTTCCATTTTCCACTTTATTTTCTTTTGCAAAGTTATAATAGAATAATGGTTTGGTTGAGCCTAAGCTTACTGTTGTACTATAGTTTTTTTCAACCTCTCCTTGACTTATTTCTTTATCAAAAGTTAAGGCATCGCTTACCTTTATATTAGAATTATTTATAGCTGTGCCATTGATTTCTGGATTTCCTCCTATCGCAATTGGCACTGGTGTTTCCTTAATTGTTAAGGATACTGTTTTATTGCCTATTTCTTTACCATTCAAATATAGTCTCATCACATTTCCATCATAGGTAGCTACTACTGTATAATATTTATTAAGTTCAAAATTAGTTTGTACAGAAACATTTTGATAGGCAGATTCTTCATTAGAGTATAGTTGAAATACTATGGATTTACTATTGTTGTTGTAAGCAATTACACTTCCTCCAGCTTCCTGATTCCCGATAAATACAACATTCTTGGTTGGCTGGCTTAATAATTGAAATCGAAGTACATAGGTCATTTTATTTTTAAAATTATAATTTGCATATCCACAGTCGAAGAAGTCATCTTCTCCATCGAGCTCTATTGAATCTGACAACTTTTTTCCACCATTTATTGTTCCAGCATTGTGATTAGAAGAACTATCAAATATTTTATTTTTTCCTAAGGTCACAGCATTGGCCCACTTGCCTGCATTATAATTATACCAGTTATCATTACTTGCCTTCTCCCAGTTACTAGATGTTTCATTATAAACTACGGGTATCATATTCTCATCCATTTTTGGAGGGTTAATGGTATTTACTGCTTGGGTTGCCTCTATTCTTAACTGTCCTCTAAATCTCGTTCCCATTACTTCGTTACCAGCATCAT
>CAJTXY010000011.1 GCA_910583685.1 uncultured Bacilli bacterium | reverse complement strand
TTTATACCCATTATGATTTTAAAACCTGTTCCATTGAAGTGTGCGTAATGAAGTTTAAAAAAAGCTACTTAAATGCGAATTGTCCATCTGTTAAACAGGTTTATAATTGGATTAATGAAGGTAAAATTAAGTTGTCTAAAAAAGATTTATGTTATAAAAAACGAAGAGGAAAAAAGACTTCTATGATGAATCATACAAAATGGAATATTGACCATAAAACAGTACTTCCAATAAGTTTAAGACCTAAGTATATCAATAAAAGGGACGAATTAGGACATTTAGAAATTGATTCAATAATAGGTAAAAGAAATGAATATGATTCTATTATTTCTATAGTAGATAGATGTTCCAGGAAAGTATGGTTAATAAAGTCACAATATAAAAATGAATATTATACAGATAAAATTATTTATGAGTATTTAATAAGAAACGAAATAAAAGTAAGGTCCATTACAGTAGATAATGGATTAGAATTCCAGGCTTTAGGATTAACAGCTAAAAAGCTTGGAGTAAAGTTATATAAATGCGATCCATACTGCTCGTTTCAAAGGGGAACAAACGAAAGAACCAATGCACTTGTTAGAAGATTCATTCCTAAAGGAAACTCTATGAAACTAATTACACAATATTATTTAGATAATATAAGTTTTGAAATAAACAGTATGCCACGTAAAATATTTGACTATAAATGTGCTTATGATATAGAATTAAAATATAAATAAAATGGTGCGGTTGAAATTACAATAAAGAAAAAAGAGCCTATCATTGCTCTTTTTCTATATAATCTTCTCCAATCACATCATAAGAGAAGTGCCCATCTAAAATGTGTTCATTTTGCAATAATGTAGTATACCTAATAGTCTCAGTAAAACTTTTCTCTAAAATTACTTCTTTTCGCAAAAGATAATCAAGCTCTTTAATGCGAGAATAATCAGTTATGATTTTTACCTTTTTTGCAGGAATAAGCATAAGTAATGTTCCTTGAGCAAATGCTTCTACACAAGCCTTTGAATATGCCCTGACTAGACCAGAAGCTCCCAACTTAATACCACCAAAATAGCGTATAACGATAACCAAAACATTAATAACATCCTGTTTCTTGATAACATTTAAAATTGGCATCCCCGCAGTTCCACCAGGTTCTCCATCATCACTTGCTTTTTCCTCATCGAAAGTTCTATAGGCATAAGTATAATGGGTAGCTTTAGGGTATAACAACTTTGCATTCTGCAAATAAGTTTTTACCTCATCCACAGAATCTATTGGAAATACTAAGGTAATAAACCTAGAATTCTTAATAATAAGTTCACTTGTCAAATTATGTTTAACTTTATACATTTTTTCCACCTATTTATTATTATAATATGAACACCAAGGAAAATAAAAGAAAAATAATTTAAGCATAAACATGAAATAAATTTCAAATACAGAGCCACTAATATTAAAGAAACGTATTTTGCTAGTATATTCATAATAAAATATGTTATAATCTAAAATAGATAGGAGATGAAGTTATGCTAAAAAAACGCGAAAAATTAGATGTAGAAAATTTAAACGAAGTAATTTCACTTAGCAAAAAACTATTAAGAATTGGTTTATTCATTGCTATCATTGTTCTAATTGCTCTAGGGACTTACTTAGTAAAAACCTGGAAAATATTAGAATTTATCAAAGCAATTTTAGTGATTATCTCTCCAGTTTTCATAGGATTGTTAATTGCCTGGTTATTTGATCCTATTGTGGATGCAATGCAAAGAAAAATGCCCAGAATTTTAGCATGTATTTTAGTATTTTTATTATTCTTCGGAGGAATTTTCTTGATACTTTCACTACTGCTACCAACATTTACAGAACAAGTCAAAGAATTTGTAACAGGAATACCTGGAATTTTAAAAGATTTAAAAACAATGGTAAATCAACTATTCGCTAGCATTTCTGGTGATGCAGGCATTGATCTCAGCAGTGTGAAAATGCAAGTGTTTGAATCCATCGAAAACCTAGGAATCAATCTTACAACTAAATTGCCTGATATGGTTATTTCTCTATTCAAATCACTTGTAAGTGGAGGTATGTTTTTAATTCTTGGAGTTATGGTAGGTTTTTATATGTTATATGACTTTGAAAAAGTCAAGATAGGACTATTAGACTTTGTACCAAAAAAATATCACAGTGATGCTAAGGAATTAATGAAAAGACTTAACCATTCATTGCGGGGCTACATTCAGGGATTATTTGCTGTTATGTTTCTAGTCTTCATCACACAAAGCATAGGCCTTACTTTGGCAGGACTTAAAGCGCCAATGATATTCGCACTATTTTGTGCTATCACAGACATCATACCATATCTAGGCCCATATATTGGAGGTGCTCCTGCTGTACTTGTAGGATTTACAATTTCACCAGTAGTAGGAATTTTTACGCTAATTTCTATAGTAGTAGTGCAATTATTGGAAAACAATTTCTATCAACCTTTGATTATGGGAAAAGCAATGCAACTACATCCAGTAACAATTATTGTTGGCCTCTTGCTTTTCCAGCATTTCTTTGGTATTATAGGTATGATTGTAGCAACTCCAGTAATTGCATGCGGAAAAGTATTCTTTACTTATATTGATGAAAAGATGAATGTAATGGAAATGATACGAGAAAATTAAAACATAAATACGAGGATGAAGAAAAGTATAAAGGAAAATTCTTTATAGAGAATCTATGGCCGGTGAAAATAGATAGGAATTCCTTTAGAAAGCTACTTTGGAGTATATGCGGGAGACCGTTATCTAATTAAGACCAATATAGGATGGTACCGGGCAAATTTGTCCTCCTATGTTTGGTCTTTTATTTGTTAAAGGAGGAATTATGGAGCTTTATTTAATAGCAGGTTATGCAAGAGCAGGGAAAAATTATTTTGCTAACTACCTAAAAGAGGAATTTGAAAAAAAGCAAAAACGAGTCTGTATTCTCAGAATCACTGGACCGCTTTATCACTATGCGTATGATCATTTTGGGTGGAACGGAAAAGAGGAAGAAAAACCGAGATCATTTTTGCAAAAAATGGGAATTGAGCACATTAAAGAAAAGCTGCAAATGCCTCATTTTCTAATTGATCGGCTTTCAGAAGATATTATGGTATTAGATTCGTTTTTTGATATAGGAATTATCACCGATGGAAGACTAAAAGCAGAAATCGAGGAATTAGAGAAACGGTACCCTAATATAAAAAAAATTCATATAAAAAGAGAGAATTATAACAATAACTTAACAGCCGAACAACAAAAACATATTACAGAACAAGATCTAGAAAATTATAATAATTTTGATTTTGAAATAGAAAACAAAAATTACGATAGCCTAAAGAAAAAAGCAAAAGAGATCGTTGAGGAAAGGAGAAAAAATTGATGAAAAAATTAATTGCAATAGTTGGAATGAGTGGAAGTGGCAAAAGTGTTGCTACAGATTATTTAGAAGAAAAAGATTGGGTCAAAATTTATTTTGGCGGCGTTACTTATAAACTGATGGCAGAACAAGGAATAGTTCGAACTTCAGACGGAAAAAGCGAAAAAGAGTTTCGAGAAAACTTACGCAAAGAGCACGGTCCTGCCTGCTATGCTAAATTCCTAGAAGATGATATCAGAAAAGCATTAAACGAACACAATGTTGTATTAGACGGATTATATTCTTGGGATGAATACAAGTACTTAATAGAGAAATTTTCAGATTTAAAATTAATCTGTATTGTTGCTGATAAAAAGTTACGTTATGAGCGTGTTGCCAGCAGAAAGGAACGCCCATTTAATACCGCAGATATTTTATATCGTGATATTTCAGAAATAGAAAATTTAGCAAAAGGTGGGCCAATCGCCTACGCAGATTATTTTATCTTTAATAACGGGAGTGTAGAGGAATACTATAAACGTCTCGAAGAAATTTTAAGAAAAATTGAAAAACACGAAGGAGAGAAGTAAAATGAAAAAAATGAGTCAAAATGAAATCAGGGAAACGTGGCTTCGCTTTTTTAAAAATAAAGGCCATAAAGTATTTGAAAGTGCATCATTAGTACCAATTAACGATGACAGTCTACTTTGGATCAATGCAGGAGTTACGCCACTAAAAAAATATTTCGACGGAAGCGAAATACCAGAATCAAAAAGAATTACAAATATTCAAAAATGTATTCGCACTAATGATATTGAAAATGTTGGTATAACAAAAAGACACTTAACATTCTTTGAAATGATGGGAAATTTCTCAATTGGAGATTATTTTAAAGAAGAAGCAATTGAATTTGCATTCGAATTACTAACTTCCAAAGACTATTTTGCAATTCCGCTTGAAAAACTATATATGACAATTTATACAGATGACGAGGATGCCTATGAAAAATGGTTAAGCCTAGGTGTAGAAAAAGATCATATCATCAGATTAGAAGGAAACTTTTGGGAAATTGGAGAAGGGCCATGTGGACCAGACAGCGAAATCTTCTATGATCGTGGTGAGAAATACGATCCCAATGGAGATGCTCTTGAAAAATTCAAGACAGATGACGAACAAGAACGATTCATTGAAATCTGGAACAATGTGTTTTCACAATTCAATTCCAAAAAGAATGTCCCACGCGAAAAGTACAAAGAACTCCCTCATAAAAATATTGATACAGGAGCAGGACTTGAAAGATGGTGTTGTATCTTTCAAGAAGTAGATAGCCCATTTGAAACCGACCTATTACATCCAATTATAGAACGCATCGAAAAAATGAGTGACATATTATATGATGGACAAACAGCATTCAAAGTAATTGCAGACCATATTAAAACAATTACCTTTGCTTTATCAGATGGAGCAATCTTTGAAAACGTTGGGCGTGGTTATGTACTTCGTAGACTATTAAGAAGAAGTGTTCGCTATGGGAAAAAGATCGGTTTAAATAAGCCATTTTTATACCTATTAGTTTCTGATGTAATAGCAACAATGGAAGAGGCATACCCATATCTAAATGAAAACCGTGGTACAGTAGAAGCCTTGGTATTAGAAGAAGAAAAACTATTTATGAATACCTTAGAAGCAGGGGAGAGACGTCTTGAAGAATTAATGGAAAATTCTAACGACAAAACAATCTCTGGAGAGGATGCTTTTAAACTATATGATACATTTGGCTTTCCTTTTGAACTTACAGAAGAATACCTAGAGGAACATAACTTTACAGTTAGCAAGGAAGAATTTGAAAAATATATGGCAATGCAGAAAGAATTATCTCAGAAAAATGCCAAAACAAAGTCATCTATGGCAAGTAATAAACAAGTATTATTAGACTTTACCAAAGAGTCAAGTTTTGTATATGGACTTTACCGAGTTAAAAGTAATGTAATCGGAATTTTTTCAAAAGAAAAATTAGAAAAGTCCTTAACAAAAGAAGGCTATATTGCCCTAAAAAGAACTTGTTTTTATGCAGAGGGTGGAGGACAGGTTAGCGACACAGGTATGATTGTTGGTAAAAAGTTTAAAGCACGTGTTTTAGACGTTTTTAAAGCCCCTAATGGACAGCATATTCATAAGGTAAAAGTATTAGATGGTATAATAGAGTTAAAAGAAGACTGCGAAATCGTTGTAGATAAAGAAAGAAGAAGAGCTATAGAAGCAAACCACTCCAGTGTTCACCTGCTTCATTATGCACTAAGAAATTTATTAGGAGAAAATGTACATCAAGCAGGAAGCTATGTCGATAGCGAACGCCTACGTCTCGATTTTACTTATGCAGGAAAACTTACAGATGATAAAATTTTAGAAGTAGAAGAACTAGTAAATGATATGATAAAAAAACAACTAATAGTCTCTACAGAGGTAATGCCCATTGATAAAGCAAAACAATTAGGCGCAATGGCACTATTTACCGAAAAATATGGTGAGGTTGTAAGAGTTGTAAAAATGGGGAAATCAATTGAACTCTGTGGGGGAACCCATGCAAATAATACAAAGGATATTAATCGATTTGCAATATTCTCCTATGAATCAAAAGGCAGTAACACCTATCGAATCGAGGGAGTCACTGGTAAAAAAATAGAAAACACATTATTTGAAGTAATTAGGCCCTACAACGACGAAATGATAAAACTATTAATGAAAGCTAAAACGATTCTAGATGAAGCTTCCAAAAAAGGAATTGCATTAAATTTTGATGTAGATATTGATAATTCTCGGCCTAGTTCATATAAAGATATTATCTTTAATTGCAACGAACTTTCTTATATTCAAAGTGAAGTTCGCGATTTAGAAAAAAAATTTAATCAAGAGCTACAAAATCTTACTTTAGACAATCTAGATATATATCGAAATAGAATAGAGAAATTTGAAAGCATTTCATCGCTAATTATGATGACTGATAACATTGAAAATCAACTTCTAAAAACAGTGGCTGATGCTATTGCTAACGAAAATGAAAATATGATTATTTTCTTCGCTAACAAAAAGAAAGATGGCAGCATAAATTACATTTGTCGCAGTAATTCGTCTATTAATGCTGGACTGTTAATGAAAAAGGTAGCACAGTTCACTAATGGTAATGGGGGAGGAAGTAGTACTTTTGCCCAAGGGGGAACAAAGGAAGTAGATAATATCAACTCATTATTAGAAGAGATAAAACAGGAAGTAAAAAATGGCTAAAAATTGTTACTTAATAGAAGGTAGCGACAAGTATTCTCTTCAAAAAGAGATTACAAAAATAATTAAAAAAAACGGTTTTTCAGAAGAAAGTGTCACTTATTATGACTTAGAAGAAAATACATTAGCACAAGTAATAGAAGATCTAGACACTTATTCATTTTTAACGCCTCGAAAAGTCGTTGCTATCACTAATAGTACCTTTCTAAAAGCAACCAGCAATATTAAAATTGCTGATGAGGAAATAGAAGCAATTTTAAAATATCTAAAAAACCCAAATCCAGATGTACTCTTCATTATGGGAGTCTCAAAATGCGATGAGAGAAAAAAAGTAGTAAAAGAGATAAAAAAATTAACAGAAAAAATAATAGTTGCAACAAAACCATTCGAAATCATCCAAGAAGTGTTACAGGATTATAAAATTTCTAATAATGCTAAACAAATGATTTTAGAATACTGCGGAGAAGATAGTAGCAAAATAATACAAGAATGCGAAAAATTGAAAATGTTTGCAATTGATACTTTAGAAATCAAAGAAGAAGATATAGAGGAAATTGTTATCAAAAAAAATCCAGATACTGAAAAATTAGCCTTTGATCTGGTAAAGTACATTGCTCTTAGAGATAAAACTAATATTTTTAAGCAATATAATTTATTAAAAGAATACAACTTTGAACCTCATTCGATGATCGGACTAATCGAAAGTCAAGTACGCTTAATTTATCAAGTAATGTTTGCGAAAAGAAAAGGTATGACAAAAGACGAAATTGCAAAAGTTTTAAAGGAGCATCCATTTCGGATTCAAAAAACATTAGAATTTTTGCCATATTATGAAGAAAATGATATACGAAAGCTGATTCATAATCTTCATAACTTAGATTACAAAATAAAAAGTGGCCAAGAAAGTGCCACTATAGGGTTCGAAATGTTCTTACTTAATTTATGAGGAGTCTATGAACTCTTCTTTTTTATTTCCTCCAGTTTTTTATAAATTTGTTTTAAATTTATCTCATAGCCACAATCTTTTGGAACATAATATTTTTTATTCTTTAATTTATTTGGTAAGTACTGCTGTACGACAAAAGCCCCTGTATAATCGTGAGGGTATTTATAATCATTAGAAGTTGTCTTTATATGATTAGGGACACTTCCCATATTTCCGTTTTCAATATCAGCAATTGCCTCATCTAAAGCAATATGAGCCGTATTAGATTTAGGAGATAGTGCCATTTCTGTTACAATTGTTCCAAGGGGAATTCTAGCTTCAGGAAGTCCCACACGTTCTGCTGCACGAATAGCAGCATCCACTTTAGGTCCAATCCCCGGATTGGCAAGGCCAATATCTTCATAAGCAATAACACTCATTCGCCGATAAATACTTTCTAAATCCCCAGCAATAATTAATCTAGCCAAATAATGGAGTGCAGCATTCACATCACTTCCACGAATCGACTTTTGAAAAGCGCTCAAAACGTCATAATGTCCATCGGCATTTTTATCGTGAAAAAAAGCGGGTTTTGAATGGATTCTTTTTACCCTTTCCATCGTAATATGCTTATCATCTGTCGCAAAGTAAGCAACTTCCAACAAATTATATGCAAATCGTAAATCATTAGAAGCAAGTTCTGCAATATAGTACAATGCATCCTTATCAAGATTAACTCCTTGCAAATCAGGATGTTCTAAAGCCCTTTTTAAACCTATTATAATATCATCAGTATCTAACTCTTCCAATTCAAACAACTGGCATCGACTTCTAATCGCAGGATTAATTGCATAATAAGGATTAGAGGTTGTCATACCAATTAGAGTAATTAAACCACTTTCTAATTGTGGTAGCAATAAATCCTGTTTATCCTTATTTAATCGATGAATTTCATCCATAATTAAAACAATTCCATCATACATTTTTGCCTCTTCTATTACAATATCAAAATCTTTTTTATTATTAATAGTGGCATTCAAAAAACGATAACGGATGCCTAAATCATTTACAATAGCATTTGCAATAGAAGTTTTTCCAATCCCTGGTTTCCCATAAAAAATCATAGAGAATATCTTTTTATTTTTCACTAAATTTGTTAAAATTTTATCTGTTCCAATTAAGTGTTTTTGCCCAAGCACATCTTTTAATGAAGCAGGAGCCATTTTTAACGCTAAAGGTTTTTCCATCTCCATCACCAAATTAATTTTATCATTATTTAATAATATTTTAAAGAAATTTCAACTGATAATCATCGCTCAATATAAAAAAATAAAGTAATATAATAAAATAATTCTTGTAGTTTCAGCAAATACATAGTATTATAAACTATACAAAACGTTTTAGATTAAAGGAAGGATGATAATAATGACAAATATAAACGAAGGAGCCTTTGGCATCAGCGAACAAATAAAGGCTGAAATATGGAGTAGGCTTAACTACTTACCTATAGATAAAGAAAGAGAAATCTTAGAAAAGGTACTATATGATCTTGAAAGATATTGCAACGAGGCTAAACAGCAACACGTTACCACAAATCAGTTTGTAACAGAACAAACCGATAAATTGCGTATAAGACAAATTTATAATGAACTGTCTAACTTGTATGATACTATAAATCAGGGAAGGCTATTAGAATTAGAAGAAAGTAAAAGAAGAAAAGGGGAAGGAAAAACAATACTAACATTCGAGTTGCCAGAAGACCATACACTAAAAAACGTAACAGCAAGAGTAGAAGATGGAACTGTTGTTCTTTTCGCCCATACCTGTTCTCCTATTGAAAATGAAAACTTTGTACAAACAGAAGAAATACTCTTTTATAGACCTAGTAAAGAGGAATCTCTTTTAACAGACTATATAGTTTTGAAGCAAATAGAATCAGTCAGCACAATGGAAACAAAGGATCTAGCTTGCAAAACAGTGACATTTGACGGACATATCGTTAAAGAGTCCAACCCACAATTCTTAAAGGAAAGAACCTCTTTTGCATCTAATACTGCAAATAACGAATTAATAAAAGTCTTAACAAGTACCCAAAAGAACAGAAAGTAATGTAGAATTCTTATTTCTACATTTTTCTTATTACAAATTTGTATATTTTCCTTATTTTTTATATAATATAGATGGTGATAATAATGAAATTACAGGATGCAATGGATGACTTCTTAAATTATTGTATTTTTGAAAAAGGGCTCACTAAAGCCTCAATCGAAGCATATCACAATGATTTAAAAATGTTTTATTTATTTTTTAATCCTAATAATGATAAAAATAACAAATCTATTCCTATTGATAGTATTAGTACAAAGGACATTGAACAATACTTAAAGTCTGAAATCCAATCAGGAAAAACTGACACAACTATTGCCCATAAGTTAACTACAATAAAAAGTTTATTCTCTTACTTAGAAAAAATGGGAATAGTGGAAGAGGACATCACTAACAGTATCAGTAGACCAAAACTAAAAAAACGCCTGCCCAGTACATTGAACGTCGAAGAAGTGGAAGACTTACTAAATATTTCACTAAATACTCCATTTGACTATCGTAACAAAGCTATGCTAGAATTATTATATGGAACTGGTTTGAGGATTTCAGAATTAATAGAGCTAAAAACATTTGATTTAGACTACACCTCTTGTATTATCAGAGTACTAGGAAAAGGCCGAAAAGAAAGAATAATACCTATCGGAGAATATTGTATGTATTATATAAAACTTTATTTAGAAAAAAGAAAAGAATTATTAAAAGGAAAAAATACAGATTACTTATTCCTCAATAATCGAGGTACAAAGATTACAAGACAGGGTTTTTTCAAAATCCTAAAAAAAATCTTGCAAGAAAAAGGTCTTAATCCTGATATCTCTCCTCATACATTGAGACACTCATTCGCAACGCACCTACTAAGTCATGGAGCAGATTTGAGAAGCATTCAGGAGCTTTTGGGACATTCTGATATATCGACCACAAAAATATATACTCATATAAGTGATGAAAAGGTAAAAAATGACTACCATACATACCATCCTAGAGATCACAAGTAAAGGAGAAGAATATGAAATTTAAACGAGTATTTGTAATGATATTAGACTCATTAGGAGTAGGGGAGGCAAGTGATGCCAGCAATTATGGTGACACAGGAGCAAATACCCTAGGACATATCAAAGAAAAAGCAAATTTATTTATTCCCAATTTAAAAAAAATAGGATTTTTAGATACTATCAATATGAAAGAAAATACGGAAGTAGAAGCATATTATACTATCGCAAAACCCAATAATGCTGGAAAAGATACTTTAAATGGTCACTATGAAATGATGGGAATTACGAATAGCATTCCATTTAAAACTTTTAACAATGGATTTCCACCAGAAGTTTTAGTTGGAATTGAAGAGGCAACCGGTAGAAGAATAATAGGTAATAAGTGCTGTAATGATGAATCAATTATAAGAGAATTAGGTGATCGTCAATTAAATTATGGTTCTTTAATTATATATACTTCCGCAGATTCCGATTTGCAAGTTGCCGCTCATGAGGATGTAATCCCCGTCTCTAAATTATATGAGTATTGCGAAAAAATCCGTGCCATCACCTTAAAAGAAGACTGGAGAGTAGGGAGGGTAATAGCAAGACCATTTACTGGTAAAGATGGGAACTTTAAATTTAATCATAACGGTAGAAAAGATTATGCTATTAAACCACCTAAAAAGACTGTTTTAGACAGCTTAAAAGAAAATAATTATAATGTAATAGCAATTGGAAAAGTAAATGATATTTTTGATGGGGAAGGGATTAATAAAAATATAAAAGCAACCTCTAATATGGAGGGAATCAATAAGTTAACTGATATAATGGATAAAAACTTCACTGGGTTATGTATGATTAACCTAAGTGATTTTGACAGTTTATATGGACATACAAGAGATATAGAAGGCTATGCAAAGGCTATAGAGGAATTAGATGTAGAAATTCCTATGATTTTAAATAAATTAGAAGTGGATGATTTACTGATTATTACAGCAGATCATGGAAATGACCCAACATTTCCTGGCAATGATCACACAAGAGAAAATGTACCAGTAATTTTATATAGCCGCAGCTTTCTGGAACCAAAGCGTTTAAATGCATTCAACACCTTTGCCAATATTGGTGCTACTATTGCCGATAATTTTGATGTTGCCCCTCCAGAGATAGGTATGAGTATACTAGGAAGTTTAAAATAGTGAAGGGGAGAGATATAAAAAAAGAACTATATAATATAGTTCTTTCTTTTTATTCCTCTGCATCCTCATCATCACTATTACTATTTTCTAATTTTTGTTTATCTTCTTCAAAGGATTGACAAACAGTTTCCTCTGTACAACTGCATTTATCATTATCACAATCACATCCAACCTTAATTTCGTCTAATTCACAAGTCCCCTCTTCATCATTATACTTGCAAGACTCTACTTCACATTTAATTGTTTGATTATTATCGTTCTTTTTCATTATTTCTTCTCCTCTCAATAATATTATGAAACAAAAGAAATCAGTTTATACATTAAAATGCAATTAAACAAATTTAGATGTATAATGTATCGATAAAACGTATTTAAATCGCTTAAAATGCATTTTAATTAAAAAGACATATAATAAATACTTATTCGTAAGCAAGTATATTATTAGAATAACTTAAAAGTAATTAAGATCGAAAATTATAATTAGAATATAAATTTATTAAATTAATATACCTAAAAGGCACTTATTACGACTTTATCAATGAAGTATAAGAGCATCACCATATATCTTAATGATCTATAGCAGCAAAGAAAATGAGTTATCATCCATTGCATAAGTATAAATAATATAAAGAGCCGTAATTGTTTTCCATCAATAACAAAAGTTAACATAATCTATATTATAGGAAGTTGCTGTTTTCCAATTTTTTCAATTTTATGGTATAATTATAATACTATTTATATATGAGGAGTCTATAAACATATGAAAGAAATAAATGATCAATTAATAAATGGTATATTTCTAAAACCTACTATATTTACGTTGTTTCTTGCTTTAGGAATTATTATTGTACTAATTAAGCTTTTGAAAAAACTAATATCACAAGCTTCTAAAACCAACCAAAATAATAGTATAAAAACATATCAATCGAAAAAAATTATGACATCGGCCGAATATAATTTTTATTTGAAATTAAAACCATTAGAATCCACATACAAAGTGATTCCACAATTAAATTTAGCCTCTATTACTAACAAAATCCGTAATAGTCACTATTATACAGACCTCTTTCGTAATATTGATTTTGCAATTTTATCATCCGATTACTCTGAAGTATTGCTCCTAATTGAATTAAATGATGCAACTCACAATCTAAAATCTAGAAAAAAACGTGACTTAAAGGTTCAAAAGATTTGTAATGAGATTGGCATACCACTTATAAAGTTTTATACAAAATATGCAAACGATCAGGAATACGTAATAAACAGAATTATAAAAACAATAGAAAAAGCCAAGGAAATTGATCCTTAGCTTTTTTCATACTCTTCCCTATAATGCTCCTACTCCATTACACTTTTCGAGATTGAATTTCTGCAATTTTTTCAAGCACCTCTTTTGCATTTTCTTCGTTAATTTCTGTATAGCCCAATTCCTTTAAAGCCTGGATCTTGGCAGTATTCAATTCTTGAGTGCGACTTAATTTTTCTTCATTTTTATGCTCAATATCTTGAACAAAACGTTTATGAGTTTCTGCAAGTTTCGTTTTAGATGCTCCCCCATTATTATATAGAGTCATAGCAGAAAACATAATACTTTCAAAAGTAAATTGCTTATCCTTATTATATGTATACTCTTCAACTGGAGTAAATCCCAATGATTTAGACATATAAACTAGAATATACTTTAACTCTTCCGCTACATCCATTGATTGTAAGTAATGGTACAAATAACAGTATGTAATATAGGTATCTTTTGTTTTATCTTCTAACAATTTTTCTTTTAATAAATTAATAATATCAGATAAAACCTCTTGTTCTTTCTTATTAAATCCTTTTAAATCTGCAATCACTTCACGATTAGAAGAATCTTTTACTCCCTCATTTAAGCGGCTTTCTACATCAATAATATAATCACCACTTACCACCAATTCTTTAATCTCCTCTTCAGACTTAATATTCAAAAGGCTTAATAGCCTAACAGACTTTTCTTTTGGCCATTCATTTAGAGATTTTAACGCCAAATAATTATATAGCATTTGTCTTGAGACCCCTAAATATTTTGCTAGTCGAACCTTAGAGATTCCTAACTCTACTAAGATGTCATTTAATTCTTTCATGTTACATCTACCCTCCTAATATAATTTTATCAGGAAAATGTAAATAGTCAAGTGTAAATTGACACTTTTAAAAAGTTAATTTGGCATCTTTCGTTTTTAAATTACCTCTTCAATAATTCCGCCACCTAAACACTCATCCTTTGAATAAAAAACTATTGACTGCCCCTTTGTAATAGCACGTTGTTTTCTATCAAAAGTCACCTTTATTTTATCGTCATCTAACCATATAACGGAAGCTTGTTCCATCTTTCCCCTTGATCGTACTTTAGCATCAATCCGTTCAGGAAGAGAGTCTGCCAATAGTTGAATATTGTTAGCAATTAGTCCCTGATGCATCAAGTCCTCATTTTTTCCTACAATTACGCGGTTATTCGTTCTATCTAATTCCACTACATATAACGGATAAGAATAAGCAACACCAAGCCCTCTTCTCTGACCAATTGTATAAAACTCTACTCCTTCGTGTCTACCAATAACTTTCCCATCTTTTAAAGTAATATCTCCAGGAGTGATATTTGTAATACTACTTTCTAAATAAGTCTTATAGTTATTATCAGGGATAAAGCATATATCTTCACTATCTTTTTTTCTACTAGCAGAAATTCCAGCCGTCTCAGCAATTTTTCTAACATCTTCCTTATTAGAAAAGTCTGCTAATGGAAATAAAACATATTGCAAAAGCTCCTTATCAATACCATAAAGAAAATAACTTTGATCCTTAGCAAAATTTTTACTAAAAAAAAGTCTCCCATCTTTTACCTTCGCATAATGTCCAGTTGCAATATAAGAATAACCAAGTTTTTTTGCCTCTGTATAAAAATAACCAAATTTAAAACGTTGATTACAAATTACACAAGGATTGGGGGTTTTTCCTTCTTGATATGTTTTTACAAAGTAATCAATAACTTCCATTTTAAACTCTTTTTCTAAATGAAAAACATAGTGCTTAATCCCTAATGTATTACAAATATCCTCAGCATCCATAATTGCCTGTTTACTAGCCTCATTATCTAAAAGACTCATAGTAGCACCTGCTATTTCATACCCATCCTTTTTTAAAAGATAAGCAACTACTGCCGAATCCACTCCCCCACTCATCGCCACTAAACATTTTTTCATTTTTTCACCTCTTTTTTTGATAAGCAGAACCTTTTAATTGTTCTTCTATATAATCCATAGTAACTAATTTCATAGGTTCTATATCAAGCTGGACAATCGCATAATCTCTAGTTATTTTGCTATGAGTAACATAATAAGAATGATTATCAAATACCGCTTCCATTTTTCTATAATCACTTTCTAACTCTTCCTGCTGATATATCGTTGGTTCTTCCGAATAATATGCTTTAAATGGTCTTGCGTACGCTAACATAATTCCAAAAGAGTTAGTAGAATTGAATTCGTAAAAGAACTCATTTTTATAAATTGAGTAATATTCATCATAGTAGCGATCTCCAATTTTATGAAGTAATGTCGTCACACCTACAGTAAATGCTAAAGGTAAAGGGACATCCGAAAAAGGATCGAAGGAACAACCCTGCCAATAACGCTTTTTATTTGAACAATCATAAGAATTTGGATCTGCCAGAATAACACCCAAATAATATTCATCAATACAAAACATAATAATTCTCCCTTTGTCGTATTTATATTATACCATTAATATGTTTTTTTTGACAAATTATTAATTTTATGTTATAATATACCTACTTTATAAAAAGGGGGATAAATTATGTATTTTGATGATGATCAAGAACTAAATATAACACAATTACAAAGAACAAAGGATAAAGAGATTAAAAAAATAGTTGACAAAGGAAAACGTGATTACAATCATATTTTTATGGCAGTTTGTACAATGGCCGCTTTTTCAGTAGGAACACTTTTTGCTAGAGATGGTCTAACGCCATATCAGCAAGCTGGTCTTGCAATTCCAGTTATTACAGCACTTTCTGAAATACCAAAGGCTATTAAAGAGAATAACACTCCTATTTTAGATGAAGAAGCAGAAGAACTAGAAATTGTTTCTGTTTCCACTACTAATAATAAAATTACGAATAATTTAGTTAATTTTGGTAAAAAAGCTTGGCAATATACCAAAGTCGCTGCAGGTGCCGCTTCTTTAGGAGTTGTAGGAAATCTACTATATAATTCTAATCTAAAAGACTTTACAGTTTGTCAAACCTATGGAATATGTGCATCATTAATGATTGCTGGTAGTATGATAGTAAGTAATAATCCATTCAAAATAAATATTGCAGGATGCGAGAGAACACTAACGAAAGGAATAAAAAAATAATGGATCAAGAAAATATCGTATTAACATTAAGTAATGGAAAAAAATACGCTATAGTAAAGGTACTTGAGTACGAAAATAGAGAATACTTTTATTTGATAGATACTGAAGATGAGTTCCATCAAATTTTATGTGAAGTGATAGATACTAAATTAAAACCAATTACAAATCCAGAACAAATAAATCAAATTGTCTTAAATGCCAAAGAGAAAACTTCAAATTAATGAAGTTTTTTTATAATATAAACATTAATATTTTAGGGATCAAAAATACCTCTACTCCACTGCTAACTAATAATAGTCCTAAAGATATTAGAAATGTTTTAGCATACTGTTTCATAATTCGTTTAAAAGAAATATCTTTCTTCAAAATTAACTGATAAAACAAATATTTAGAAAGTAGTAAAGAAAAATAAGAAAAGATCAGAAAGATTCCCAAATTAATAATCTGTGGCAATGAATAAACAAATGCTAGCAATAACCCTTTCCATTTATAAACATAGAAAATACTCCCGATAGAAAATCCAAGAATAAAAGCCTGACTTAAAAATAAGATAATTGTAAGCGGAAAACCTATGATAGACATTCCTAAAAAAAATAGCAAAACACTTTTTAAACCATTTTTTATAACGCTCTGGAAAAATGCCTGATGATATTCTAAATTCCCCTTCTGCACTTGCGTCATAAATTGCTGAATCGTGTCATTTATTAACTGTTTATTATCTTTTGATAATATTGCCAAAAAGAAAATTCCTAAAACAATAGCGACTCCTGCTCCAATAATTAATCCCATAAATAACTTTTTTTGCTTTTGTGTCTGTTTTTTCATATCGCACCTCTTACTAAACTATATTAAAAACACAATCTTTTGATGTTGAAAAGCAATTTACAAATTTCCGCAAATAATTTATAATTAAAAAAGAGGTGAAAACAATGAATAAAAAAGTAATAAGAATTGTAGCTATTATTATGGTACTGGCAATGATAGCAAGCTTCATAAGTGCACTTTTATATATTTAACAAAGAGATAACCTCCTTTAAAAATATAGGAATTTATCTCTTTTTATTTCCAATATTTATAAATATTATTTTAATAAAAATGTTCCATACTATAAATGTAGTAAATGTTTTTAAAAGGAGATGATGTTATGAATTTTAAAAACAAGCTACATATTTTTGCTCTCTTTCTTTTATTTATTCTGCCACTAAATGTTTTTGCTTATTCAGATTATATTATTCCAGGCGGAAGCACTGTAGGAATTGAAGTAAATTCAAAAGGAGTTTTAGTTGTTGGTTTCTATAAAGTAGACAATGCTTATATTGGACGCGATGCAGGATTTGCAGTTGGAGATAAAATTGTAAAAGTAGATGGAAAAGAAGTAAATACAATTGATGAAATGATAAAGTCAATTGAGGCTAATGAGAAAAAAGAAATCAATTTTATCGTAGATCGCGAAAATAAATCGATGGAAATCAAGCTAAAATTAACTCAGGATTCCTCTGGTGTTTATAAGACTGGACTCTATGTAAAAGATCAGATTACAGGAATTGGAACTTTAACTTATGTTGACCCAGAAACAAGGAAGTTTGGTGCGTTAGGACACGAGATTATAGAGAAGACAACTGCGTTAAAGTTTGAAATCAAAAATGGAACCATTTTTAATGCCAATGTAGTTGGAATTACAAAAAGCGAAAGAAATAAAGCAGGAGAAAAAAATGCTACCTATGATAAGAGCAAGGTTTATGGAAATATAGAAGAGAATGAAATCTCTGGAATATTCGGGAACTATACAGAAACGTTACCCGAAGAAGAAAAATTAAAAGTAGCATCTCCTGATGAAGTTCATACTGGTAGTGCAATTATTCGAACAGTAGTTGATGGAAATACGATTAATGAATACACCATTAATATTTTAAAATTGGACGATTCTAATAAGACAAAGAATATTTTGTTTGAAATTAATGATCCCAAACTACTGGAGAAAACAGGTGGTGTAGTACAAGGAATGAGTGGTTCGCCAATTTTGCAGGATAATAAAATTGTTGGTGCCGTTACCCATGTAATTGTAAATGACAGTACTAAAGGTTATGGAATATTTATTACAACAATGTTAAAAGAAGGAGAAAATTAGAAGTACTAAGGTACTTCTTCTTTTTATGTAAAATTTATTGTAATAAACTCTTAAAATATAGTATTTTTTCTATTTTTTACCTCATATTAATAATGGTGATTATATGAATATGGATATTAATATTACAGAAGCTTTAGGAATTATTCCTAGTAGTTTGATTTCTTTGCTTACGCTTTTTATAATAACGAAGATCATAGGAAAAAAGCAAGTTTCTGAGCTTAGTTTATTTGATTATGTAATTGGTATTTCAATTGGTAATTTTTCGGCTGAAATGATTATCAATAAGGAGGTACAGTACATTAACGGGATGATGGCAATTATCGTTTTTGGTCTTACCGCCTGGTTTGTCAATTATCTAGCCCGGAAAAGCATTCTTGTTCGTCGGCTTTTGATGGGAGTTCCTACGGTAGTGATTGAGAATGGTATTATTATGGAGCAAAGTCTAAAAAGTTTAAATATGGATATTAATGATTTGCTAGAGTTTTTGAGAAGTGAAGGTTACTTTCATATAGAGGAAGTGGCATATGCTATTATGGAAGCAAACGGACAACTTAGTGTTCTGCCAAAGGGAGCATATAAACCAGCTACTCTAAAAGATATGAAGATTGCAGGAAGTAAAGAAGAACTGGATGCTAACGTTATTATTGATGGAGAATTTATGGAGGAAAACATTAAAAATTCTTCAAAAGGAATGGAATGGATTCGAAAAGAACTAAAGAAAAATGGGTATAATAAACCAGATGATATACTTTTAGGTATTGTTAGTAACAATAAACTAATTCTCTATCCAAAAAACTCAGAACAGCCAAAGGAAGTTCTGGAATAATATTATGCATTATGCTATAATAATAAACCTAAGGGTGTAAGTAGGTGATAATATGAAGATATGGACAAAAATTAGGTTAAAAGATCAAGATAAAAATATTGATGTACTTAGTAGTGCAATGACTAATTATTTATATAAATATGGACCTATTGGTGATATTTTAAAAAAGTATGGTGTTTCTTATAATGAAAAGAAGATTATGGAAGACTATACAGCAAGTCGTATCGCAGGGCTTCTTACTTTATATTTAGCAAATGATAAAGGTAGAATACAGGATATTGTTAACAGATATTATACCAACGAGGCAACAGTAAAGCATATTGTTCCAGAATTAGAGGGTTATATCGAAAAAAAACGAAGTGATGAATACAAATAAAAGAGATTAATGCTATGTGTTAGGTTATATGGCGTTAATCTCTTTTATTTATTGTAATTTCAACCACACCACTTGATGTAGTTGAGATTTTTTAATTTAAGTCTATTCAGATACTTCAAAATCTTTTATTTCATTGTCATCAGATACAATCTTATGAATTGCCTCTTGGGCAGTTTTCAATTTTTCATCGCAAGCCTTGGCAAGACACATTGCTTTTTGAAATTCAGAAATAGCATCGTCTAAAGGAATCTCCCCTGCTTCTAACTTTTCAACAATTTTTGAAAGTTCCTCCATATTTTCTTCAAAACTTTTTTCACTTTTTTTCTTTTCCATAATTATTCGCCTCACTTATGATAATACTTCCACATCAACACTCCCATCCGAAAAATCGAGTGCAAGTCTATCTTTATTTTTTAAATCCTTACAGCTGGTAACAGCCTTCCCATTTTTTTTAGCAATTGTATAGCCTCGTTTTAATGTAAGTAGTGGACTGAGCGGCTCCAGTTTTGCAATTAACTGTAAATATTTGCCCGTCTTCTTCTCCAAAAGTAAATCTGGATTTTTAAATACAAAACTGCTTTTATAAACATCCAATTTCTTTTGTTTTTTCTCAACGATATTACTACTAATCGACTTTAATTTATCTAATACAAAACTAAAAGACTGTTCTTTCGGTTCATAGATAGAAGCTGGATTTTTAAAAATGTATTTATTCCTTATTTGCATTAATCGTTCTTTTCTAAACACAATAACGTTATTAACGATTTTATTCGTACGAATTTCTAATTGCTTTAGATGTGCCTCAACGTCCGCTTTATTTGGCACTGCCATTTCAGCAGCGCCTGTTGGCGTAGGTGCACGAACATCAGCTACAAAATCAGCAATAGTAAAATCTACCTCATGGCCAACAGCACTAATAATTGGTGTTTTAGCATTATAAATTGCCCGAGCAACAGCCTCTTCATTAAAACACCACAAATCTTCTATAGAACCTCCACCACGACCAACGATTAAAACATCGCAATTCATCTCATCTGCCCTCTTTATTTGCCTTGCAACATCATCTTTAGCATCCATTCCCTGTACTAAAGCAGGAAAAAGATACGTAGTAACATAGGGCCAGCGTCTATTGATGGTTGATAAAATATCACGAATAGCCGCACCTGTTGGTGCAGTTACAATTCCAACTTTCTCAGGAATCTTAGGAATTTTTTTCTTAATATCATCTCGAAACAGCCCCTCTTCTTGCAATTTCCTCTTCAACTGTTCATACGCAATATATAAATTCCCTACACCATCTTCTACCATTTCAGATACATAGATTTGATAAGCACCAGTGGCTTCATAAACACTAATTTTTCCAGTAATGAGCACTTTCATTCCATCTGTTGGTATAAACGGTATTTTAGACGCATTAGAAGCAAACATAATCGCATTAATCCTACTTGCCTCATCCTTTAACGTAAAATAGAAATGCCCTCTAGAATGGGCCTTAAAATTAGAAATTTCCCCTTTTAAAAACACCTCTTGTAAGTTAATATCATTATCAATCTTATATTTAATATATTTTGTTAAACTACTAACAGTAATATATTTATCATTCATGATAATCCTCACTATGATAAATATTGTCTAGTACACCATTGATCATCTTGGTTACAGCCTCTTCGCTATACTTCTTAGAAAGTTCTACCGCTTCATTAATAGCCACAATCGCAGGAGTTTCTGTATAAATAAGTTCATAAATACCAATACAGATAATCACTTGATCTACTTTATTTAATCTTTCCATCTTCCAATCTACTAAGTATTTATTGGCAAGAGTATACAACTCGTCCTTTTTATTCAGAATCCCTACAATCATCTCATCTACATACTCGTTTTCAATATCCAATTGTTCTTTAATTAGATCTTTAACCTCATAAGAGAGATTCGTATTATCATAAATAGATACCTGATAAATGACCTTCATAATAATTTCTCTTAATTCACTTCTGTTTTTCATAAACATCACCTAACCTATTTTAGCATATTTCAAGATGAATGTCACTTTGTTTTTAGGAAAAGAAAAAAGTAGACATATCATAGTGTGAAATGCTACATTTTTTTGCTCATCCTTTGCAATTCATAGATAAAGTTCAGAGCATCGATTGGTGTCATTTCTAATGGATTACATTCTCTAATTTGCTTTTCCACCGGATTTTCTTGTTCTTCTGCTTTCTCAATTTCCTCTTCTAGCTGTTCAAACAGCGATGTCTGAGTAAAAGTTTCTTTTTTTACATTCTTATGTTCATATACATTTAAAATATCTAGTGCTCGCTCTACTAAAGATTCTGGAAGGTTAGCAAGTCCTGCCACATGAATACCATAACTCTTATCAACTGCCCCTGCTTTCACCTTATGAAGAAACGTTAATTTTCCTTTCTCCTCCATCGCTGATACGTGAACATTTTTAAGCTCTTTCAAATCTTTTTCTAAGATAGTAAGTTCATGATAATGAGTAGAAAACAATGTTTTCGCTTTTATTTTATCATGAATATATTCCAAGATAGCCTGAGCTAAACTCATTCCATCATAAGTTGCAGTTCCTCGTCCTAACTCATCAAATAAAATAAGACTATTCTCATCTGCTTCCTGCAAGGCATAATTCGCCTCTTTCATCTCTACCATAAAAGTAGACTCACCACTCACCAAATCATCACTTGCCCCAATTCTTGTAAATATTTTATTAAATATTGGCATTCTGCATTTAGAACAAGGAACAAAACAACCAATTTGTGCCATAATAACAGTAATAGCAGTCTGTCTCATATAAGTAGATTTTCCAGCCATATTAGGACCAGTGATTAACAATACATTCGTTGTCTTATCCATCAATACATCATTAGCAATATATTTATCCCTCATCACTTTTTCAACTACGGGATGACGACAATCAATCAGTTCTAGACTATGTTCATCAATTAATTCTGGGCGCACATATTTTCCCTGTTCAGATACAAAGGAAAAAGCCTGTAACATATCGACCTCACTAATAATTTTTGCTTGCTTTTGAATGGTATCAATATAACGCTTTACAACCTCTCGTATGTCCATAAATAGTTTATATTCAAGATTAATGATTTTCTCTTCTGCCCCTAAAATGATATTTTCTTTTTCTTTTAATTCTTGAGTAATATAACGCTCACAGTTTGCCAAAGTTTGTTTTCTATCATAGCCATATTCATCTTTGATTAAGTCCTTATTTGCCTTGCTAACTTCAATATAGTAACCAAATACCTTATTAAAGCCAACCTTAAGCCCCTTAATTCCTGTCCTCTCCTTTTCCTTACGCTCCAATTCTAAAATAAAATCTTTTGAGCCACTTCGAATACTTCTAAGCTCATCTAACTCACTATGATAACCTGATTTTAATAATCCTCCTTCACGAAGAGAAAAAGGTGCATCCTCTGAGATAGATTTTTCGAGTAAGCTTGCCACTTCTTCAATAGGCTCTATCTCTTTATCATATTTTAAATCGATCAAAATCTTTTTCAACTCAGGAAGTGCCTGAAGAGAAGTTTTTAACTGCAACATATCACGAGCATTTAAATTACCATAGCTAATTCTACCAGCAAGACGCTCCAAGTCATACACTTTATCTAAACATTTAACCAAATCATCTCGCAAAATAAACTCCGTAGATAACCTCTCTACCATATCATAACGCCGTTCGATTTCCTGCCTACTTGTAAGCGGATTTTCAATATTATATTTTAAAAACCGGCTTCCCATCGCAGTTTTATTTTTATCAAGCAACCATAAAAGACTATACTGTCTTTCTCCAGATCTCATCGTCTCTGTAAGTTCTAAATTCTTTTTTGTATTTACATCAAATAACAAATGATCCTGTTCTTTTATAAAAATACACTTTTGCAGGTGGGTAAGTTCTTTCTTTTTCGTATCTAATAAATACGACAACAAATGATTGATTGTTGTAATGATTCTCTCATCACTAATAGAGGCATAAATATAAGAATATGCTTCTGTCTTTAATTCTTCTTTTCGAATCGTAACTAAAATTTGATATCTTGTACGCAAAATATTTACAATTTCCCGATCCATTGCATCATTGACAATCACTTCCTGAAGTCCTAATTTTGCAACCTCTCTCATCACTCTTTCTAAATCTTTAGAAAAAAGTTCAGCAAAAAACTCTCCCGTGGTAATATCTGCATAACTAAGTGCGTAACAATAACCAAAATCATAAAGACTGGCAATAAAATTATGATCTTTGGCATCCAGTCTCTCATCAAGTCTAGTTCCCTTTGTTACTACTTGAATAACTTCACGTCTTACCATCCCTTTTGTTGTTTTCGGATCATCAATCTGTTCACAAATAGCTACCTTATAACCTTTATTAATTAATGTATCAATATAATTACTATAAGCATGATGGGGGACACCACACATAGGTACCTTTTCTAAAAGACCTGCCTGTTTTCCTGTAAGCGTTAATTCCAGTTCACGACTGCAAGTAATGGCGTCTTCAAAAAACATTTCATAAAAGTCTCCCAATCGAAAAAATATAATAGAATCTTCATATTGATCTTTAATCTCCATATACTGCAACATCATAGGAGATAGCCTATCTCTATCTACTGTACTTCTTTTCATTCTGTAATCCTCCGTCTTTTATTATACCAAAAAGAAAAGAAGAAAAACAAGGATTATTCTTCTTAAAAATTACCACTTTTTTCTAAAATTTTCCCAGTTTCTTCCACACAAAATGGGGCAAGTTCAGGATTAACAGATTTTTGATTACGTGATATTAAAATCTGTTCCACCATTATATCAGAGGGATTCGTCTCTTCCTGCTTCAACAAAAGTTCAACTTGTGTCAAATAATCAACATTAGGAACCTGAGCTGCTAGAAACAAAATAGAAGGTACAACCTCTGAACCATCTGCAATAATTTCTTGTCTAGCCACTTCAAAAAGGACTTTTCCAAGTGAAGTATCTCGTTTTACCCTAATATCTTGAAGCGAAATTCTATTCGCTTCTTCATATCGTTTAATATCAAATAAAGTTTTAAAGGCCAAAACTGTATTTTCATCATTCAATAATTCCAGCTTTTTCAAATCTTCCTTATTGATAACTAATTCCTCTGGATTATTCTGATTAATTCTGATCATATTATCCATCTCCCTTTATTTTCAAATTTTCAAGTTTCATCAAAACGTCGTCTATATTCTTAACGCCAATAATTTGAATATGATAGTGTTCCTTTTTCTTCTCCTTCAGTGCTTCTTTATAATTTTCACCCTCTGGAACCAAAAAAATATCAGCTTTTTTGGAAACAGCTCCCCTTAGTTTATATTTAACACCACCAATTTCACCAACAGTACCATCCTCTGAAACGGTTCCTGTTCCTACTATTTTATACCCTTTCGTAATATCTTGTCTAGTTAATTTATTATAAATATCTAAAGATAGCATCATTCCCCCTGAAGGGCCTGATTCACTTTCTTTAAAAGCCAGTTTTATCTTAGGATCTGTTTTATATTCTTTCGCTAAATGAAGGCTGATCCCTACTAGTTTTTCGCCATCTTCTTCTATTATCTCTGCCTCCACTTCTCTTGTCTTTTTCTTACGGACAACTTTAAATAAAACAGACTCTCCTACCTCTTTATGACCAATAATTCTTTTTAAAGAATCTAAATCCTTAATCTTTTCTCCATCTACCTCTAAGACTTCATCCCCAACCTTTAAATCGCTTTTACTATTCTTGGAAACATAAATAATATACAAATGTTCATCAACTACTTCAAATGTCTTTAAGGCTTTTTTGTATGCCACTGCAATGGCTGTATTAGTAGACTCCTCTAGTTCTAAGCGATTTCTAAAATAGATACTCTCAACACTCTCTTCCTCATCCACCTTATAAACACTACTATCAACTCTCTCCCAACTAGGAATGAAAAAACTCAAAAGAAAAGTCGCAACATTCCCTTCCAACTCCTGCACATAAGCTAGATGTAAGCTCCCTTTTGACGAATAAGCATTTTCTATTTTCACTCGATCTTTCACATCGATCGTTCCACCACCAGTAGTAATATAATAGGGAACAGGATACATTAAAACAAAATAAAAAACAAGCAGTAATAAAATACTTTTATAGTTTTCTCTCATAAATTTCTTTATATT
The DNA here is from genome assembly GCA_910583685.1 of uncultured Bacilli bacterium. Lineage (GTDB taxonomy): Bacteria > Bacillota_I > Bacilli_A > RF39 > UBA660 > MGBC119817. The sequence continues at coordinate 10,454 of CAJTXY010000011.1, read as the reverse complement.
TTCATAAATTCTATTAAACAATTTCCATCATTCCTTTTTAATATCATTATAGAAAAAAGCAGGTGAAATATGACAAAATTAAACCCTTCTAATATCATCATTCTTCTATTACTAGCACTTCTTTTATTTATTTTAGGAAATCCCACTTTTGTAATTGAAGAAATTTCTTCTGCTTTATTTCTTTTTATTACCAAATATTTTCCAGCTGTTTTTTCTATCTATATTATCACAGATCTACTAATTAATTACCACTTTCCTGAAAAATTAGCAAGAGTAGGAGAAAAAATATGGAAAAAAGTTTTTCATACAGACAGTATTTGTTGTTTCATTGTCATAATGAGTATGATCTCTGGATTTCCAAGTGGAGCCAAGTACATAAAAGAACTTTTAGATAAAGAAATACTGACAACAGAGGAAGCAAATTATCTAATTACTTTTACTCACTTTTCAAATCCTCTTTTTATTCTAGGAACCTGTTTTTTAATTACCAAAAGCAAAGTTCTAACACTCTGTATTTTGATCTCACACTTCATCTCCAATTTTATCATTGCCATTATTACAAGACCAAAAGAAATCCCCAAATCACAAAGAAGAATAAAAAGTTTCCAAAGCGAAACCTTCTCTTCTGCCCTAACCACTTCTATTTATAAAACCTTCAAGTTAATGTTTTTAGTACTGGGCACAAGCACTATATTCTTTGTATTAAGCGGAATTATAACTTCACCTATCAAAAGTCCCACCTTAAAATATTTAATTACTGGAGTCCTAGATCTAACGAAGGGAATTTCAATGATTCCAAATGCACTTCCCCTTCTAGGAAAAGGAATTGCTATTTTGCTCTTCTTAGGCTTTGGTTCTTTTTCCGTTCATATGCAAGTACTAAGCATTATAAAAGATACTAAGGTATATTATCGAAATTTTCTTCTCGGAAGAATTTCCCAAGTGGCCATTAGTATCCTGCTTTTCTTTCTCTGCCATTTTCTCAAGCTTATCTAAGAGGCAAATTAGGGGGAACAAATAAATTATAATAATGAATAGGAGCAACAATATAAATATGAAAATAAGTAGATAATTCATGATGAAACATCGCAATATCTAAAACAGCATTATCTAAAGCACTTCCTAGCGAAACAGAAGAAAAACGAATATCTTTTAATACTTCTCCACTATCTTCATCAAACGCTCCTCCGATATCAGGAAGCGGATAAGAAACATTTCGCAATGCATTCTGGGAAACTTCTGGGTAGATAATAGTATCCACTTTACTATTTAAAGCCTCCGTTGATTTATGATACTTTAAAACTTGTAAAGTTTTATAACACCCAGGAGCAGAATAGGAAGAGTCTTTACAATTATTTGCCTTTGTAAGCAGATTTTTTTCAAAATAAAGGGTAATTTTATAAGTTGTCTTCTCGCTATCTGTTGTCTTTCCACTAGTAGAAGAAAGAGCAGCAAGTTTATATTTAACAATATCATTATTAATAACTTTTGTAATACTATTTTTATATTCGGTAATACTATTTTTATAAGACTCTATTTGTTGTTTCGTTTTGTAACTAGTAACAGTATCAAATAAAGTAATAGCAATAGCAGTCACAATAATGAAACTAATTAATACTTCAATAGAAGTCATTCCTCTATTATTCATAACACACCTCATAACCTCACCTCTATTGATCCATAGGCATCATACTCTCTAGAAGTATTATGATCCACAATAACAAACACTCGATAACCCGCTCCACGACTAGACGCTGTTTTATAATTAGGCAAATAATCAATATACTCTCTAAATCCACGATCAAATACGTATTGATTGACATTTGCACTAGCACTATTCACTTGAATAGTAGAATTGTTTTTAACGTAGTTCTTAAAATTAGTAATATTGTAAGGTGTAATAATAATGGCTTTAATATTAGCAGCGGTTATATAGTTCTGAATATAAGGAGAAGAATCATTATGACTAAATTGTGCTTCAGACTCGTCTATTAATTTTATCTTCTCACGAATCACCTCATTATCATTAATTTTTCTCTCTCTATAATAAGAAGCATAAAAAATATGACAATTCCCTCCACAGCTATTCATAGCAACAACATTTCTATTTACTGCTTTATCTATTAATATTTTTCTAACCCAATGTGCTGCATATTTACTATCGATATCATCATAAACTTCTCGTTTTTCATATTCTCCAATTAACGGATAATAGTTAGCATAAAGAAGTGAAAAGATACCCATTACCGCTACTGCTACCACTAGTGTCTCCGCCAGTACAAAACCTTTTTGATTCTTCATAAATTATTCCCCACTCTCATCTTGCTATTCTTATAGATTTATTATATAATAAATTATAGTAAAATACCATAGCAAAATAACAAAGGGGTTGACGCAATTATGGTAACATTTGATTTTTCAAAAACTGCAATTACTCAAATTGCGGATCATATTATTGTGTATTCTGCACAGCATAACGCAAGTGATATTCATTTTGATCCAAGAGAGACAGGAATGATGATTCGTATTCGTATTGACGGTGATTTACAGGATTATACATTTATTCCGAAAGCCTATGAAAGAAATCTAACTACTCGTCTTAAATTGTTAGCAAATATGAATATCACAGAAAGTAGACTTCCACAGGATGGAGCAATTAAAGGCATCATTGGCGGGATTGATCTTGATATGCGTGTTTCTTCTCTTCCTACCAACTTAGGGGAAAAAATCGTAATTCGTATTTTGGATTATTCAAGAAGTCTTTCGGGTCTTGACTCCCTTGGTTTCAATGACAAAAACTTCGAGCGGTTAAAAAGAATGATTCAAGTTCCGAATGGTATCATTTTAATTACAGGGGCAACAGGTTCTGGTAAATCAACCACTGTCTACTCTATTTTACAAACCCTAAATAAGCCAGAAACCAATATTATTACGGTAGAAGATCCAATTGAAATGAGTATCGAAGGAATGAATCAAGTTCAGGTAAACAGTGAAATCGGACTTAATTTTGCTACCGTTTTACGTTCAATCTTAAGACAAGATCCTAATATTATTTTAATCGGTGAAATTCGTGATAGCGAAACAGCTCAAATTGCAGTTCGTGCCTCTATTACAGGACATTTAGTCTTATCTACCATCCATACCAATGACTCCCTGTCTACCATTGAGAGACTAATGGACATGAATGTAGAACGCTATTTGTTATCAAGTGCTTTAACTGGTATCATTTCACAACGACTTGCTAAAATGCTCTGTCCAAAATGTAAGATAGAACACGCTCCAAATGAGTACGAAAAAAAGGTATTTAAAATAGCACTAAATCGTGATGTCGAAAAAATTTATAAAGCAAATGAAAAAGGTTGCCCAAACTGCCATAACGGTTATAAAGGACGAATTGCTATACAAGAAGTATTAGAAATTAATGATCAAATTCGAGATGCTATTGCAAATGAAAACATCGGAAAAGAGGAAATAAAAAAATTAGTTTATGAATCGGATGTTATTACATTGTTACAAGATGGATTATTAAAAGTATTAGATGGCTCTACTAGTTTTGACGAAGTTTATCGGATTATTGAAATTGATACCGATGAACATTACAAAGAACAAGACCAAGCAGAAAAAAAGAGGGAACAAGAAACAGTGGAAAAGGAAGAAGCAGCAGAAACGGAAAATACTTTGCCAAAGGCTACTCCTACAACAGTTGCAGAACAGCACAACGAAATTCCTAAGAATCTAACAGCAAGACCTCTACCAGTAAATGCCACATTCTCAGGACTTGCCCCATTAAATAAACCAATAAATCTACCATAAAAAAAGAATATAATTTTGTTTATATTCTTTTTTTGAAATTTACAAACTAATTCTATTCATAATTTCCTGATGAATCTCTTCAATCGTCTTTAATCTATCATTTTCTATACATTCAATGCGATCCCAATTATAAAGTTCTGAAAGTTCAACATAAGCTTCTTCTGCATTTTTTAAATGCTCTACACTTTTCTCGTTTCCATCCAAAAATTCTCTATTCTTCCTTAGCTCACAAGAGTACTGATAAGGTAAATGCAAAAAGATTGTTTGATCTGGCTTAGGCAACTTTAATAGCCAGTACTCTAGCTTATCAATCCACTGATACATATGAAAACGTTCATCTTTATCTTTTATCTTTCCACCCTGATGTCCCATATTTGACGTTGTATAACGATCGAGTATAACAAAATAGTCATCATCTAAATAGCTTTCTATCTCTTTAAAATTATATTTACGGTCTGCCGCATAATATAAGCAAGAAATATAGGGATCTACTTGAGCAGATCCTTCATCAAAATAAGAACCTCCAATCTCTGGTTTTCCTAAATAAGGACCACCTATAATCTTTCCCGTTGGAGTATCATACATTGGAAAAGCATAATGTTTTACTTTATACCCTTTTTCTAACAACTCTTTAACTAGTAATTTAGATTGAGTTTCTTTTCCTGAACAATCAGTTCCTTCAATCACAATTAATTTTCCCATTTTCTCGCCTCAATTCTAACTTTATTATACATTAGAACAAACGTTTAGTCAATAATGTTATTATCTTTATCAAACTCTAATAAAAAACATTTACGACTCGCCAAATAATCACACATATGAACAAAATTTTCATACTTCGTTTTTGGGGCAGGAAGTACAGTATCACTATAAGAGTTTGTTGTCCATGGTCCCATATGAGAAGCGACTGCCGCTTTCAAAAAAGAAATATTTTGCTCTTTAAAGCCAAAAGAAGCTCCCTGCTCTCCTATGAACTTTGCAATCATAATCGGATGTTCAAAGCGTACATACTGTGATTTTTCTTCTCCGTGTTTTAAGCCATCATGAACCATAAGGGCAATTATCATCAAGTCCTTTTCCATAGCACTATATTTATCTCCAATCGCTGGATCTTGCAACAATTCATAAGCAAAACGAACTGCAGCCTTGGTATGACGTAATAATCCACCATCCCCTAAAGCATACTTTGGATGATATTTACCTGTAGAAGAAGCTGGCACTTCAAAAAAATAATCAGGCAGTGCATCAATCAAACAACCAGCAGCCTTCCTTAAATCATCATCCTTAATATAATTTAACTCTTTTAAAAAATATTTACTCTTTTCCATATATAAACTCCTCTATAATATAATTACTGATATATAACCGATCTTCAGGGATTTTTAAATACCCATTCTCTTCTTTTAATAATTCATTCTTTATTAAATGTTGATACGAAAATACATTCTCGATATCAATTTCATACTTTTCATAAAAATCTATTTTAGAAATTCCTTCAATAAGACGTAAACCCAAAATAACTTCATAAATCATCGCCTCATTTTTAGAAATACTTTCCTGTTCTACAATAACCTCTTGTTGCAAATAATGCTGAATACTTCTAGTATTCGTAATTCTCTTATTAGGATAATAAGCAGAGGCACCTAATCCAATACCATAATAATACTGATTATTCCAGTAAACTAAATTATGTTTTGACTCATACCCTTTTTTTGCAAAATTACTAATTTCATAATGACAATATCCAGCTTTTTTTAACTGCTCACAAATAATTTGATACATATTAGCATCTACTTCTGGATCGATCGAAACTTCCCCATTTATCGCTAAAATAGTATTTTTTTCAATCATCAAAGAATAAGTAGAAATATGAGGAACATCTAAAGCTAAAATAAATTGAATGTCTTCTTCTAATTGTTTTTGTGTTTGATTTTTCAATGCGTAGATTAAGTCAACATTTATATTTGTAATTCCAATATGTTTGGCATATCGAATCATTTCTCGTATATGATCCAGTTCATTTTTTCTTCCCAAATATTTCTCTTGTTTTTTATTAATTGTTTCTAATCCAAAGCTTATTCTATTAATTCCTGAGTTTTGAAATAAATCCAATTTTTCCTTAGTAATAGAATCAAAATTGCATTCGATTGTATACTCCACATCATCATCTTTCTCTACCTCATCTAAAATCTGAAATAATTTCACTAACTCTTCTAGTGAAAGGCAACTAGGAGTTCCCCCTCCAATATATATTGTCTTTAAAACCTCTCCCTGATAGAGTCTATGTAATTCTTGAGCCATCGTATCTAAATAGAGGCCAACTTGTTGAGAGTTATAGTACATTTTACAAAAATCACAATACGTGCATATACTTTTACAATAAGGAATGTGCACATAGAGAGAAGTTACCATTACTTTTTGCCTCCAGAACTAGAAGGCCTTCTCTTTTGATAACTAGTAGCGATTGTTTTAATATCTTGATGATCTAAATCTAGTATATTGGAAAGTCCAAAAGGAGACTCTACAACAACACTGCTGCCATCTATCAAAATAGATTCACAAATCGTATAATCTAATGCCATCTCCACCTCTTGCATATGATCCTTCAAATAAAGAACATAATTCCAATGTGATAAAAACTCTTTATCCGCAAGAGCAAAGGCCATATAGTAAAGCTGAGCTAAAGGATTCCAACTACTTTTCAACTCATAAATTTCATCAATTACATCTCTCATTCCCTCTATTTTAGCATCGATTTGCCTGTCGCAAAACTCTCTACAAGATGGAATATTTGGGTATACAATTTGCCCATCATCAGTCTGTGCATAAATATAGTCATCTTTAATGTAATAAGAAATAACTCCTGTTTCGAATATTTTATCAATTTCATCTTGAGATTTCATATGACTATCTCCTCATCTTTCTACTAGCACGAAAATTCTTCTTTAATGTCATTGCCATTTCATTAGCCATATCGGGTGGAAGCCCTAAAACATTAGAATCCGATATTGTGGCATCAATAACGAAGTCATTAATACGGATCACTTGACTATATGTAATATCTAGCTCCTCTTTTGCCCTCTGTAAATGTGTTGCCAAATAGCGAATATTCTTTAAATGTCGAACTTGATCAATAGATGCGATATAACCATATAAAGTCTCCGCCTTTGACCAGAGATCTTCATCTTGTCGCAACCTTTTTCCAAGTTGAAGATATTCATCTATCTCAGATAATTGTATAGAAACTTCTTCTTTACAAAATTTTCGATTATGTTCTGTATTAGGAAGTGTTAGAATCTCTCCTTCCGCTATAATATAAATAAGACTTTCTGTAACATAATAAGAAACAATTTTCATTATAGTTCCCCCTCGCTCAAAATACTCATAAAGGCCTCTTGTGGCAATTCGACCTTTCCAATTTGCTTCATTTTTTTCTTACCCTCTTTTTGTTTCTCCAAAAGTTTTCGTTTACGGGTAATGTCCCCACCATAGCATTTGGCAAGAACATCTTTCCTAAGTGCTTTCACCGTACTTCTAGCAATAATATGGTTACCAAGAGCCGCTTGAATTGGCACTTCAAACAATTGTCTGGGGATTGCCTCCTTCAAATTATTCACAACGGCCTTCCCACGATTATAAGCAAAATCTTTATGAACAATTACACTTAAGGCATCAACAATTTCCCCATTTAATAGAATATCCATTTTTACTAAATTACTAGGTTTATAGCCAATCAAATCATAATCAAATGATGCATAGCCCTTAGTCGAAGACTTCAATTTATCAAAAAAATCATAAACAATTTCTGAAAGTGGCAAGTCATAATGAATATTGACTCTAGTCTGATTAATATAATCCATAGAACCAAAAGATCCCCGCCTATCCTGGCATAATTCCATAATAGGACCAATATAATCAGTAGGTGCCAAGATATTAGTACGAATATATGGTTCTAAAACCTCCTTTGTCTTTTCCTTACTCGGAAACTTTGTTGGAGCATCAATCATAATTTCTTCTTCATTTGTAAGAATCACTTTATAAATAACAGATGGTGCTGTAGTAATTAATTCAATTCCAAATTCGCGTGTAATTCTTTCTTTGACAATTTCCATATGTAAAAGCCCCAAAAAGCCACAACGGAAGCCAAAACCTAACGCTTCTGAAGTCTCTGGCTCAAAAACCAAAGAGGCATCATTTAATTTCAATTTACTAAGTGCCTCTCGCAACGATTCAAATTTAACACTTTCAATAGGGTAAAGGCCACAGAAAACCATTGATTTCATTGGCTGATAACCAGGAAGTGGCATAACTTGATCTTTTTCTAGTGTAATGGTATCGCCCACTTCTACTGCCCCTATGTCCTTAATAGAAGCCACTACAAAGCCAACTTCGCCAGTATTTAGACTATCAACTTTCTCTTCTTTTGGTGTATTTTTAAAAAGTTCCACTACCTCATAAACTTTCTCTGTAGCAAGCATTTTGATTCGATTATGAACAGATAGGCTTCCATTCACAATACGAGTAGAGATAATAACACCACGATAACTATCAAAGATACTATCAAATATCAATGCTTGTAAAGGCTCACTTGGATCACCCACTGGAGCAGGAATTCGCTCTACAATGGCCTTCAAAAGCTCATCAACACCCTCTCCTGTTTTTGCAGAGGTTAATATAATCTCATCATCAGAAAAACCTACTAAATCCTTAAGTTCTTGTTTTACTTTTGGAATATCTGCATTTGGCAGATCTATTTTATTAATAACAGGAATTATCACCAAATCACTTTCTAAAGCCAAATATAGGTTTGCTAGTGTTTGTGCTTCAATCCCTTGGGCCGCATCCACTACCAGTATGGCTCCTTCACAAGAAGCAAGTGAACGCGATACCTCATAAGAGAAATCAACATGGCCTGGAGTATCAATCAAATTTAACAAATAATCCTGCCCATTTAATTTATAATTTAAAGAAGCAGTATTAAGTTTAATTGTAATCCCACGTTCCCGTTCAATATCCATACTATCTAGCATTTGATTAACAGCGTCTCGACTATTAACAGCACCAGTTCTTTCTAAAATTCTATCAGCTAACGTGCTTTTCCCATGATCTATATGGGCAATAATTGAAAAATTTCTTATATTTTCTGTCATTCTACCACCTACAGCTATTATACTAAAAATTACCAAGAAATACTAGAAAAAGAAAAGGTAAAATGATTTACATTTTACCTAGCTATTTAGATTCATCTTCACCCATATCAACTATAAACGGATCCATCCTTGTACCATCTCCGCCTTTGATAATTGTTCCAGGTGCCAAAGAGATTGCAGGCCGAACACCATATGTGTTATGGACGAAGTTACTATTCAGTTTACCACCTGAGTCCAAATAATAACCATACGCAGCATAGCGGAAGTCACGAGGAGATAAAGTCCAATTAGCTTGATCTGTATATAAATAACCTGAACTATCATTTCCAGCCATCGTTAACTCACCCACTGTTAGTAATGCTACTGGATAGGTTAACATCCCATTTCCATTCACCGTGCTTACCGTGAATCGGTCTCCCATATTTTCACATTCTACATTTGGATTATCATTTCCAACCATCGCTCCAAAGAAACTAGAACTCATGCTAGATGAATCCTCATCTTTACTCTTTAATGGTCCTCGATTAATACTTCGATCATTACACCAGATAGTATCTTCCAACTTGTCAGTATACTCTACCATATGGGCTTGATACCAATTGTCTATTGTTTGTTTTACTAGCGAATCATCAACGTTCACAAACATCTCACTCTTTGCATCTTCTAACTTTTTTCCACCTTTTAATTTCAAATGATAAACTGATGAACCATGAACAAAGGTATGAATATAGCCTACTTCACTACAACTATCTTCTGTACTAAAACAACTATAATGATATTTGGTAGCAACCGTTTGATAGTCATTATCCCAATTAAGTGGACTACTCTCATAGGTATCAACTAATATATATTTATTTCCATCCCAAATGACATCATTTCCATAAATCCATTTCTTATTTAATCCCTCTTCATATAAGCTATCATAGGTCTCTCCATTGTTCATTGAAACATAATACAGTGTGGCCATATTAGGCAGAGTTGCCGAAGAATTCGTTATATAGTAAACAGTTGCGCAACTGGTTTCTGTTCTTTTAGAACAAAGATACTTTCCAATTAAGCTAGCAGGTTTTCCACTTCCCCATTCAGCTTGTACTACTTCACTTCCATCGCTATTTTTTAAGATATACTGACTTCCATCCCACTCTATACTATCTCCATAATAATAAGTAGCTCCTGTAGATATAGATTGAGTAAGCCACGTTTTTCCTGCATATTCATACCAAGTTGGTATTCTTTTAGTGTTGGTTGCATAATCGCTTCGATTTCCATACATATACCCTACATCAACAAGTGAACTGCTATATTGATTAAACTTACTTGTTCCAATTTGTGTTGCATCTCCTGTTGTATTCGTACAATTCCCATCCATATCTGGCTCTCCATTATAAATGAGCTTAACTCCTCCTGTACTTGTAGTTCTAACTATCTTCCAACAGAATCCTCCAAACTTTACATTGTTATTATTAACATTCCCTCGGTAGTATAACACTT
>CAJTXY010000010.1 GCA_910583685.1 uncultured Bacilli bacterium | reverse complement strand
CAGCTAATATTGCAGTAAAAGTAGGAAGTACAACAGTAACGCCAAGTACTAAAACTTTAAGTGCCGCAACTTCAGTTACAAATGGAAAACAATATACATTAACCCTTGGAGGAATATCAGTGGATGGAGCGATATCGATTACCATTGCAGCAAATACCTTAAAAGATGGGAGTGGTAATGCAAATGCAGCTTCCACCATTACAACATCAGTAGTTGTAAATACAGTAAGTATTTCAAAGGCGACTGTTAGAGGAGGATCAATTACCCTTGGAAAGACCTTAGCCAAAGTAGGGGACACAGTATCTTATACAACCACGCCAACCAGTGGATTTAGTTATGCAGGAGCAACAGTAGTATGTAGTAATGGAACAAAAACCACACTAAATAGTAGTACGAAATCATTTAAGACAACCTCTACTTGCAAAACCCCTACAGTTTATCCTTCTTGGAAGCGAAATGATTACACTATCTGGGGAGGAAGTTCAGGAAGTATTAATAATACAGGAGGAGTAGGAAATCACTTGTGGGATGGATCTATAGATATTAATTATTATGGAGATACAAATCATTTGAGATTTCAAAGTCATGGAGGAGCAACAGGACAAGCATCAACTGGAAATAGTTATACCTTAAAGGACTTCAATACGTTGTCTTGTACTTATAATTGTGGCGTTTGCCCATCAGATAGTTGTTCCTTCCGTATGGGAATATTATCAGATAGAAGCCAATGGATCACTAGTAATAGTTATTCTAGTGCCTATAGTTGGAAGAATCCAAACGTTCTCAATGGAACTGCCACCTTCAATATTAGTGGATTTAATGGTGCTTATGCTGTAGGCGTAAAAATGTTTGTTAGTGCAGGAGATGGACATTGTATATTTAACACTATGAAATTAACAGGAGGAAAAACCTATGGTTATGGAAATACAGGAGTATAATGATTATAAATAAAACTAGATTGACATCATATCTGATTTCATATTATATTAAAAATAAGCAAAAGAGAAAGGAGTTATATAATGAAGTTATATAAATTAGATCAGGATAGAATACTAGAATATAAAATAATAAGATCGCATAAAGAAACTGTAAATTATAAAAAAGAAATAATGAGTAAAGATACACCAGTATTCTATTGCATTGAAACAGAAGGACAAGAAGTAGCACCAAAAATAAAAAATGGTGAAACAGTGGACACTGGGTACTATAGTGGAGAAAATGGGAAGTTTTTCTCTATTAGCCCATATTATGTTTTAAATGAGACAAGACAAGAAATCCTAGATTGGTATATGAATGGTAGATATGAAAATAAACCCTGTGTAAAACTGGAAAATGCACGACCATCTCAATACTATAGAAGAGATTATTTATTACTTACGCAACAAGCAAAAATAAATGGAAACTATCATCGCTTTCAAAATATGTGGAAAATGCCCATAGAACTTGCAAGTTTTACCTTATTGGAACAAGGAAAATATGAGCGATTTCAAGAAGATAGAAATCTTTTAGACTCTCTTCCTGCTCAGCTATATCAAGCATTGCAAATAGGAGGGTATGATGCAGGGCTATTAAGAACAGAGCTTCCAGAAATAGAACAGATGAGAGAAAAAATAGAAATGCAAGGCAAAATTATAAAGAAAATACTAACAAAATAGACTTGTAAAATAAATAAATTTTGTCTATAATAATAACAAATCCATAATTAGAGATAATAGTAAGCTAAGTTTTGTAAAGAGAAATCGTGGTTGGTGAAAACGAGAAAAAGCCCTTACTTATCTACTCTATAGATGAAGAATATCTTCCGGGAAGACCGTTATCTAAAAAAGAAAATAAAAGGATGGCACCGTGCCAAATTTGTTGGGCACTCCTTGTGACATTCTTTTTTTTGCTTAGAAGGAGGAAATAATAGTGAAAGTAAAACAGGGAGAAATCTATCGTCATTTTAAAGGGCCATTTTACTATATCATTTGTGTAGGTTTGGACTCAGAAACAAGAGAAAGAATAGTCGTGTATCAACACTTAGATGGTAGTGGTATGATTTGTACAAGACCTGAATCAATGTTTTTAGAAGAAATTGAAAACCGGTCCGATAATATGACAGGACAAAAATATAGATTTGAAAGAATCGATAACTTAGAAAAATATAATCTGATAAAATAAGTAAGAAAGGAAGAAAAATATGATAGATATAAAGTTAATTAGAGAAAATAAAGAGTTAGTAAAAGAAAATATTAAGAAAAAATTCCAAGATCATAAATTAGTGATAGTAGACGAAGTAGAAGAACTAGATAAAAAGGCTCGTGAAGTAAAAGGACAAGCAGATGCTCTTCGGGCGAAGAGAAATGAGTTAAGCGCAAGTATTGGGACACTGATGCGTGAAGGAAAGAAAGAAGAAGCAGAAGGTATCAAACAAGAAGTAGTAGAAATTAATGAAAAACTAACATCAATTGAGGAAGAAGAGACGAAACTAAATACCGATATTAAAGAACGTATGATGGTAATTCCAAACATTATGGACGACTCTGTTCCTATTGGAAAAGATGATAGTGAAAACGTAGAAAATGAAAAATTTGGAGAACCTGTTGTTCCTAAGTTTGAAGTCCCATACCACGCTGATATTATTGCCAGATTAAATGGAATTGATAAAGAATCAGCTGGACGTACTTCAGGAAATGGTTTCTACTATTTAATGGGAGACGTAGCAAGAATTCATTCGGCAATGCTATCTTATGCTCGTGACTTTATGATTAATAAAGGGTTTACCTACTGTATTCCCCCGTTTATGATTAGAAGCGATGTGGTAACTGGAGTAATGTCGTTCGAAGAGATGGACGCAATGATGTATAAAATTGAAGGTGAAGATTTATTCTTAATTGGTACTAGTGAACACTCTATGATTGGAAAGTTTAAAGGAGAACTTTTAAAGAAAGAAAATCTTCCATACACAATGACCTCATATTCTCCATGCTTTAGAAAAGAGGTAGGTTCTCATGGAATTGAAGAACGTGGAGTATATCGTGTTCATCAATTTGAAAAACAGGAGATGATTGTAATCTGTGAACCAGAAGATTCTATGGATTGGTACAACAAGATGTGGAATTATACAGTAGAATTCTTTAGGAGTCTAGATATTCCAGTACGTACTCTTGAATGTTGTTCAGGAGATCTTGCAGATTTAAAGGTAAAGTCTTGTGACGTAGAAGCTTGGAGTCCAAGACAAAAGAAATACTTTGAAGTAGGATCTTGTTCAACTCTTGGAGATGCCCAAGCAAGACGCCTTGGAATTCGTACCAAAGGAGAAAACGGAAGTTACTATTTGCACACCTTAAATAATACAGTTCTTGCGACTCCTCGTGGACTAATCGCCTTCCTTGAAAATAATGTAGAAGAAGATGGCAGTATCAAAATACCAGAAGCTTTAAGACCATATATGGGTGGAGTAGAAGTAGTAATGCCAAAAAAATAAAGAAGAAATATGAATAATAAAGAGATAAATTTACCAAATCATCTAGGAATAATTATGGATGGAAATGGGCGTTGGGCAACAGAAAGAGAAAAGCCACGTTGGGAAGGACATAAGGCAGGAGCAAAAAATTTAGAGACATTGCTTCCCTATATTTATAATAAAGGAATACCTTATGTGAGCATATATGCCTTTTCCACAGAAAACTTTAAAAGAGATAAAAAAGAAGTAGACTACTTAATGGACCTATTTATTACCATCTTCAATAAAAAGCTTTCACCTATTAAAAAAATGGGTGTCAAAATTGTTTTTTCTGGAAGAAGAGAAAATATTAAATCGGAAGTATGGAAAGCAATGAAAGAGTTAGAAGAAGAGACACATCAAGGAAAAAAAGGTGTTTTAAATATTTGTCTAAATTATGGTGGACAATATGAAATTGTCGATATGACTAAGAAAGTCGCAGAACTTGTTTTGAATAATCAACTATCAGTATCAGAAATTACCAAAGAAAAAATAGAGGAAAATCTGTATCAGCAATTACCACCACTTGACTATGTCATTAGAACGAGTGGAGAAAAAAGAACTAGTAACTTTATGATTTATCAAGCAGCATACGCAGAATATTATTTTCCGAATACTTATTTTCCCGATTTTGATGAGAAAGAATTTGAATGTGCAATAGAAGAGTATAATAAAAGAAAAAGAAGATTTGGTGGAAACTAAATCTTCTTTAAAAAACAAAAAAATAGAGACTGCACCCCCTGAGGGCAGTCTCAAAAAGAATAAAAAGGGGTTGGCTAGTGTGATACTAGCGACCAATTCGCCTAATTCCGAATTGGTGATTTCTATAATAACGGTTTAGACTCTATTTGTCAACAAAAAAGTGCATAAAAAGTAAAAAAATTTTATAATGCTAAAATTGTTAGAAAATACAAAGTAAAATATAAGATTTTTCTTTAAAATAACTGGTAAATATGCTATAATAAGCGAAATGAGGAAGTGATATTATGGCAGAAATAAAAGACGTAAAAGGAATAGGTCCCAAATCTCTTTCTTTACTAAATAAATTAGGAATTGAGACAATTGAAGATTTGGTAACACATTACCCATTTCGCTATGATATTTTAAAAAGGGGCATCTTACAAGAGACAGAGGACGAGGGTCATATTATTATTGATGGAAAAGTGGAAAGTATTCCAATCTTAATGAGATTTAAAGCAGGACTAAATAAAATGAACTTTCGTTTTGTAACACCAAGTGGAGTTGTGGGCGTTTCTATTTTCAATCGAGCTTTTTTAAAAAATCAATTAGAAGTAGGAACAGGAATTACAGTGATTGGAAAATATGATAAAAAGAAAAACATTATAACAGCATCAGAAATTAAGATGGGAGTTTTATCAAATAAAGAAAAAATTGAACCTGTCTATCACTGTACAAGTGGTCTGTCTAATAAAAATCTAAGTAATTATATTAATATGGCTCTTCTTATGTATGGAAGAGAAATACCTGAATATATTCCAAGTGAATACATAGAAAAGCATCAATTTGTAAATAAAAGAACAGCCTTGAATATTGTGCATAATCCTCCAAATAGGGAAAAATTAGATGCTGCAATAGAGAGATTGAAATACGAAGAACTTTTTTCTTTTATGTTTAAAATTAATTACTTAAAAAGAGAAAAGAAGCTAAATAATAAGGGTTTAAATAGAGAAATTTCAAAAGCAGAAATTGAAAAGTTTATAAAAGGATTATCGTTTGAATTAACAACAGATCAAGTAAATGCAGTAAGAGAAATTGTAGAAGATTTAAAAGCACCCCATCGTATGAACCGTCTTTTACAAGGCGACGTTGGTAGTGGTAAGACTATTGTTTCTTTTATAGCAATGTATGCCAATTGCTTAGCAGGTTATCAATCTGCTTTAATGGCCCCAACAGAGATTTTAGCAACACAACATTACAATAATCTAAAAGAATTATTAAAGAATACACCTTATCATATAGAGTTATTAACAGGATCAACCCCTAAAAAAGAAAAACAGCAAATTTATGAGGAATTAAAAAATGGTAATATCGAATTTATCATTGGCACACACGCATTAATTCAAGACGAAGTAGAGTATCAAAATCTAGGGCTAGTAATTACAGATGAACAGCATCGTTTTGGCGTGAACCAGAGAACAAATCTCCAAAATAAAGGGTATATGCCAGATATTTTATATATGAGTGCAACGCCAATTCCAAGAACATACGCCCTAACTATTTATGGAGATATGGATGTTACCTTTATTAAGGAACGTCCCAAAGGACGAAAACCAATTGAAACTTACGTAAAGCAGGAATCTGAGATTAAAGATGTCCTAACAATGATGTATAATGAATTAAAACAAAATCATCAGGTTTATGTAATCGCTCCTTTAATTGAAGACAATGAAAACTCAAAAGATTTAAAATCGGTATGTCAATTGAAAGAGCAAATGCAACTTGCTTTCAAAGATAAATATAATATTGATATTATTCACGGAAAAATGGCCACAGCAGCCAAAGACTTAATTATGCAAGAATTTGTGCAAAACAAAATTCAAATACTAATATCGACAACCGTAATAGAAGTAGGAGTAGATGTTCCTAATGCAACAACAATGGTAATCTTTGATGCTAACCGTTTTGGGCTTTCAACACTTCATCAATTACGAGGAAGAGTAGGGAGAGGAACCGATGCTTCTCAATGTATTTTAGTAAGTGATAGTGATACAAAAAGGTTAAAGATAATGGAAAAAGTACAAGATGGCTTTATAATTAGTGAGGAAGATTTTAAACTACGTGGTCATGGAGATTTATTTGGAACAAAACAAAGTGGAGATATGACTTTTAAAATTGCCGACTTAAAACAAGATTACAAAATTTTATTACAAGCAAAAAAGGATTCTGAAGAATACTTAAAAGATAAAGAGACAAACAGTAGTGAATTAAAGAAAAAGTTGATTGCGGGAATCTTATTAAACTAAATAAAATAGTGTCAAGTAAAATAATATTTGCATAACTCATTGACTTTTTCCAAAATATACCTTATGATTAAGATGCGTGATGTATGTCACGCCGATATCTCTCACGAACTAAAATGTGAGAGTATATTCAACCGAACCCCCTGAAATCCTAGCCGAGAGGCTAGGATGCTTTGTTTATATTATATATTTAATAATTTAAACAATTTCTTTTATATATAGATTAAGAGAGAAAAAATGTTTAAAATATTAGAAAAATAACAGGCTGACATTAAAATTAAATAGAGTTATCTAAAATTTAATGTCATAAAGTATAAAGGGAGGAAAATATATGGAAAATAAGTTTAAAATGTCAATTGATTATATTAAAAAAATCCATTTTCAAATATGTAAAGGTCAAAATGTGCTTCCTCTTGGTGAATTTAGAGATAAAGGTGTTGGAATAACAGGTACTTCTTGGCAACCTAAATTACCTAGTGAGTGTGATTATGAACAAGAATTAAAAGAATTACTGCCGATTCCAAACGAATTGGAGAGATGTATTAGTATCTTTTGTTGGGTTCAAAGAAGTCAAATGTTTTTAGATGGTAATAAAAGAGTAGCAAATTTAATTGCTAATAAAGAAATGATAAAATATGGACAGGGAATTATTTCTGTATCTGTTGATAAAATAGGAGAATACTTTACTAAACTTATAAATTATTATGAAACAAATGATATGACAGATCTAAAAGAGTGGATTTATAATAATTGTATTGATGGAATTTAGAAGTGGAATACCTTATAATTTTAAAGTGAGAGAGACGAGATTAGAATTATTACGTGATGAAAAAGATTACTCAAAAAAACAAATTGCTGACATTATAGGAGTGAGTGATTCTGTTTATGCTAGATGGGAAACAGGCAAAGAATTTATTCCAACAAAGAGAATATATCAACTTGCTAATTATTATTGTGTTAATATTGATTATTTGTTAGGATTTACTTCAAATAGATTAGTAATAAAGTCAAATAATGAAATTGATTTAGATATTGTTTCAGAAAAAATTAAAGAAATTAGAAAAGATTCTAAAGAAACATTGAGAACTTTTTCAGATAAATTAAATACTTCTAATTCAACTTGGAGTGCTTATGAAACAGGAAAAGTACTAATATTAAGTGCATTCTTATTAGAAGTTTGTAAAATGGGAAAAGATTCAGCCGATTGGATTTTAGGAAGATCGAACGAAAAATATATAAAAGAGTAAAAATTATTTCAAATAAAAAACCTAGCGAATCTATATTGATTTACTAGGATTGTTTTTATTTCTAACCACCCATTCAACCACCAAAGTGATGGTTTGTAAATAAATGCTTCTAAACCTTATTAAATCATATTTTTTCTCTTTAAAAATAAGGGGATTTTCAATAATTAAATTTAGGAGTAGATGATTTAAGAATCCTTCTGAAGCTAGGCGAAAGCCTAGCACTTTTTGTTATTACATAAATCAATAAGATATTTAAGCAATAAATTTTGGCCCATATTTTATTTGACGTAAGCCTCCCTGATAAATCGTAGTCTACCATATAATAAAAATACTAAGGTGTTCCCATAATCTGGAATAAGTGATGACCTATTATCAATATAGAGATAATTAGACAATGCTATAGAGAAAAATATTAATCAAACTATAAGATAGGTGCTCCGTTGTAGATAAAGGTGTTATAGAAATAAAAACAAATGTCCTCTTATTTTAAAAGATAGTTTAATAAACCGAATATAAGTTGTACTATAAAAAAAGAAACATATAATAGTATTGGTGATAATATGTTTCATATGAATGATGCCCTTTATGCAGCTTCTATCTTGGGGGTTACCTTTCAAAAGTATACCCCAGAAGAGTTCTTAGATGGCATTAATATAGAATTAGAACACGGAACCGTTAATCAAAATACAAATGTTACGAATGACGATTTGATTATTACAGCAAAAATCGCTCTTGCACATTTAAATGAGTTTCCAAATTATTACAACAAAGATTATGGATTAAGAGTATTTGAAAAATTTTTACTAAATATGCAACAACAATCAAGTGGAAATAGGAGATGAAAATCTCTTTTATTTTGGTATAATGAACTTTATATAGTATAATGTAAGTAGGAATGGTTAAAACCATACAAGAAAGAATGTGATAAAATGCCAAAAGCGATAAATAATGCAACCTTTGGACTAACTGTTCAAAAACTAATTTGTGAGGAATACAATTTAACACCATCTCAATGGGCCGAAAAGCAGTTTTCTTCTAATTATCATAATGCCTTTGATGGGGTAAAAGAAATTTTTTCTCAAATATTTGAAGAGTTAGGTTCTACCCCGGAAGAGTGTGTTACCTACTCAAAAGAAAAAGAAACGAATAATCTTTCGCCACATAACTTTTATTTGAAAAATAAAATGACACTATCTATTAAAACAACTATGAAAAAAAGCGGGCTAGTAGCACCACCTATAGTAGGACAAGCAGGTTATGAGAAGTTAAACTACCACTTTGGTCATTTGGTATCTACAGAAATAAAAAATCAAGACGATATTAGAGATTTAGTATGGAATAATATTGCTGATATGCTACCTACCTATCTTGACTACCTTTTTCAATCTGATATCTTAGTATGGATTTATATAGAAAAAAATGTCTACAAGTATAAAATAATTTATCGAGGTGAAAAGCCAGATCTCACCTGGGAAAAATCAAACATCACATTCACTAAAAAAGACATCAAGGACTGGAAAGAGAGTGTAACTGTAAAATATAAAGATACAAGTATTGCAGAAGTTCAGGTACATAAACATAGAAATTATAAGTTTAGATTTAAAATGAACAAGCTTCAAGACCTCTTAACAAAAAGAGAACAGACAACAGAAACCTTAGGAATTTCTATTGAAGGAGCAATCTGCGAGATCTATCATTTAGAAAAACCAGCCCATTTTGAAAGACGAGTTGATCCTAAAATAATGGCCGAAGTAAGACCGACAATATTGGAAGTATTTTCCAAAATACCCGAACCAATCCGCTATATAGGAAACGAAAAAGGAAAAAGAGGAGGAACAAGTAAATCGTCAATAGATTTTATGTTGCAAGGCGAAAAAACACTTTCTTTAAAAACTAATATAGGTTCTAGAGTTTGTCCACCAGAAATAGGGCAGCCAAGTTTGAAAACATTTAAGCTTTACTTTTCACATTTAATAGAAAATCCAGATACTTTTTCTAGAGAAGATTTTAAAAAAATCGTTTTAGAACACACTGCAGAATTAATGAAAACTTATTTAAAATTTTTATTAGACTGTGACTATCTATTATGGATTTATAAGAAAAAGCAAAACTACGAATATAAAATATTAGAAGGAGGCCAAAGCTATAATTTTGAGCAAAAAAACTTTACCTTTACCAAAAACCTATCTACTTGGAATGAAAGTAATACAGTAAAATATTATGGAGTAACAATCGGTGAGTTCCAAGTTCATAAAAATAGGGGATCACTAAAATTTAGATTTCATATGAAAAACTTACTTGACTTATTAGAAAAATAAAGAAGAGTATTGACTTTTTGTCCACTTCTCATGTATAATTAACATGTATAATGGACATAGGAGTAAGAATATGAACATATTAACAGTAGAAGAAATAGCAAAGAAAACAAATAAAAGTTTAAAAACAATTAGAAGACAAATTGCAGAAGGAAATTTAAAAGCTACAAAAATAAATAATAGATATAGAATTACAAAAGAAGACTATCAAAAATGGTATAATAAATATCAAGGAAAAACTCCTAGAAAATCTATTTTTGATGATGTAGACTATGTAAATGAAGATGCCAAAAAAGCAAAGTATGTTGATATTTCGAATGAATGGGGTAGAGATGGTTGGAAGAACAAGGAACAAAGAAATGGTCTTAACTTCATTGATTTATTCTCAGGAGCTGGTGGTCTTTCTTGTGGGCTTGTAATGGCAGGATTTACACCCGTTGGAAGTGTAGAGATTATGGAACAAGCAGTGGCAACTTATAAATATAATTTTATTGACAAACAAGGTTATAATGAAAATATTGAAGTACGTGATATTAGAGATAAAAATGTAAAAAGAGCACTCTATGATAGTGTGGCTAATGAGGATGTAGATTTAATTGTAGGAGGATTTCCGTGCCAAGGGTTTAGTATGGCAGGTAATAGAATCGTAACAGACAAAAGAAACACCTTATATAAAGATATGCTAGAAATTGTAAATCATATAAGACCCAAAGTAGTTGTGATGGAAAATGTTCCTGGTTTGCGTTCTATGTTGGGTGGTAAGGTAGAAGAAAAAATTATCAACGATTTTGAAAACATAGGTTATAAAATAAATGTTACCGTTTTAAATGCTGCTGATTATTATACTCCCCAGACAAGAAAAAGAGTCATTTTTATTGGAAATAGAATAGGAAAAGAAAATCTTCATCCAAAGCCTCTATTAACAGAAGAAGAATATAAAACAACCAAAGAAGCGATTGAAGACTTGATTCATCATAAAGAAGATCCTCTTTTTAATCACATCCCAACAAAGCACTCCGAGATTATGAAAAAGAAATTAAAGGCAGTAAAAGAAGGAGAGAGCCTCTATGAAAACTACTCTGATTCTTGGAAAAAATGTCCTTGGAATAAACCTTCTTGTACCGTAAAAGAAAACCATGGGGCTGTAAATATTCATCCTAAATTACCAAGAGTTCTAACAGCAAGAGAATTGGCAAGACTTCAATCATTTCCAGATGATTTTGTCTTTCAAGGTTCTAAAAAATGGCAACTAACTCAAATTGGAAATGCAGTTCCCTGCTTTTTAGGAAAAGCAGTAGGATTGGCTGTTGAAAAAATAATAAACGATAACAACGAATAAAGAAAGGAAAGCAAGAAAAATGCAAGAAAAAGTTTATAATGAGGAAAATCTAAAAGAAGAAGAACTAGACTCTACCGTAATTAGAACGAAAGCTTTAATGATTAATTCCAAAAATGAACTTCTACTAGGCCACTCCTACGGAACTTATCAATTTCCTGGAGGACATCTAAAAGAAAATGAAAATTTAATGGAATGTCTACAACGAGAAATAGAAGAAGAAACAGGAATTTTTATCAGTGGAGATTTGGTCCCTTTTTTAAAGAGAATAGAGTATCATAAAAACTATTTAAATAGTAATAAAAATAAAAAAGTCATCATTTATTACTACTTGTTATATAATGATGAATTGCCACAGAAAGAAGCAAGTCACTTAGATGAAAGGGAACAAGCTGGAAATTTTGAACTTTTATATGTGCCATTAGAAAAAGTAGATGATCTATTAATAAAAAGCATTCCCGAAAATCCAATTAATGAAATTGTTGTTAGAGAGATGAGGGATGTATTAAAATACTATCGAGAGTATATTTAATAAAATTTTTGTGAAAAACTAGGAAAAATAGAAAAAAACGAGTATAATAAAATTTATGAAGAAAAGAGAAAAGAAAATGAAAAAAATATTTACAAAATTAATGACAATGATAATAGCAACACTAATACTATTACCAACAGTGGTAATGGCAGAAGAGGAGTTAGTATCATCACCAACATCAATTCAAGAGGCTTGTAGTGAAGAACAAATTGCATTTGATCACGATTATAAAAATAATCAAAAGGGAAAAGTGAATATCTATTTATTTAGAGGAAATGGTTGCTCACATTGCCACGAATTTCTACAGTATTTAGAAACGATCATTGATGAATATGGAAAATATATCAATGTAGTAACTTACGAGGTATGGGAAAACCAAGATAATGCAAAATTATTGGAAAAAGTAGCAGAGAAATTTGAAGAAGAGGTAGGGGGAGTTCCTTATATCGTAATTGGTGAAAAAACATTCTCTGGATATTCTTCAAGTATGAATGAAGAAATAGAAAACCTAATCAAAGAAGAATATGAAAAAGAAGATCGTTATGATGTGATGAAGGAATTGGGAGTAGATACCACTGTTAGTAATAAAAAAGTAGAAAGTGCTAAAGACAAGTCTTCTTCTGATATCATTATAGTGGTAGCAGCTTGTATTATTATTGTTGGAATTGCCTCATTTGCAGTAATGGCAAGAAAACAAAATTAGGAGTTTATTACAACTCTTTTTTTTGATATAATGACCATAAGGAGGCCTATAAAATGAAAGAAGAATTTAATATCAAGGACCAAAGAATCAGCATCTTAGAAACATATGGAGAAAACTTTACAGAAAAAGAGTATATAACAAATCCTGCAATTGGAAGAGAAGAGCAAATAAAACAGTTGGCCCTAATCCTTTTAACACCAGATAAGTCAGCCATTTTAACAGGAAAACCAGGTGTTGGAAAAACAGCAATTGTAGAGGGACTAGCCTATCGTATTAAAATTGGCAATATTCCAAATGCACTAAAAGATTATACAATTATAAAGGTAAACACCTCGGCACTATTAGGACAAGATCCAGTAACAGAAGAAAGTAGAATTCAGATTCTCTTAGATGAATTAAAAAAACGTAGCAAATTAATTCTATTTATTGATGAGATTCATACACTAATGGGTTCAAAAGGAGAAGCTTTGGATTTTGCCAATATGTTTAAACCAGGACTAGATCGTGGTGATATTAAAGTAATAGGTGCAACAACCACTGAAGAATATGAAAGATATATTTTAAGAGATAAAGCCTTTGTAAGACGTTTTCAACAAGTAGAAGTATCAGAACCAACCAAGGAAGAAACCATATCTATTTTACTAGGAACTCTTCCCAAAATTGAAAAAAGAACAGGTGCCAGCTTGCTATATAGTCCCTTTATCAAGCAAAGGATTATGACCTTTTTAACAGAAATTACAAGTGAATATAAAAGAATTTATGAAATAGGCTCAAGATATCCAGATATTGCTTTAACGATTTTACAACAAGCATTCTCTTATGCCATTTTCGATAACCGAGATAAAGTAAATATCATAGATGTCAGAAAGGCAATTATCAATTCCAAAAATATCTATCAAGATGTAATCAAGAAAGAGTTGCCAAGGTTTGATGAACTATTTATAGATGAAATAGAAGAGACAAAAGTAGTAAATAATGAGTATAAAAGTGAATAAAGTTTTATACTATATGAGTCTAATCTCAGAAATTCTGTTTCTAATAATGACGATTCTATTATTTCCACTAATAATAAAATCTAAGTTTTCAGGCTGGCTTTTCTTAATAACCGTTATAATTTATATTATGTTACGCCTCTTTATGTTAATAGCGAAAAAAAAGATTATAGAAAAAGTAACACTTTATAATATCTTAACCATTGCCCTTACTTTTTATTTAGGGATCATCTTCGCTCGAATAATGGTAACAAAGCTAAGTCCAAGTATTTTATATGAGCTCAGTATGACATATTGTAAAAATAACTTTTTTTTAATATCACTAACAATGATATGCATGATTTTAAATACAATAATTTTACTTTTTTCAAAAGAAAATAAAAATACAAATTTTACCAAATGAAAATGAAAAAATTGGAAAGGTTGGTACTTTCTTTTTTTTTGAAAGTACGTTATAATAATTATGAGTAAAATAGGGAGTGGTCTAAATGATTTTAAGAAAACCATACGCATTTCTAATTAAACACTTTAAGAAAATTCATATTGTATTGATGATTTTATGTGCATACATATTTTATAAGCATTTACAAGTATATAATTTTGTAAAAGAATATGTAGAACTAGAGTCCTATAGTGCTTTCTTAGAATCCATTGATAAATATACGACTTTGCTTTCCTACTTAGCAATTCTAGCAGTAATTATCATAGGTGGATTATTATTAATTACGCTAAAAAGAAAAGAAAAACCTTGGAAACTATACTTAGTTATCATACTAGAATATGTATTAATGTTATTTGTTTTTATAATGACTACTAACTTTTTTCACACTTATGATGATACAACAGCAGTAACCCAAATACTAGCAATTAGGGACTTGCTCCTACTGGCATCCTTCCCACAATACTTAGTATTTATTATTCTATTTATTCGTATTACAGGACTAGATCTAAATAAATTTAGTTTCCAAACAGATGAAGAATATTTAGAAATGGACAGTTCTGATCGTGAAGAAGTAGAAGTTAGTTTTGAATTTGATAAACATTCAGTTAAAAGAACCTATAGAAGATTGAAAAGAAACCTAGGTTACTTTTACTTAGAACATAAATTTATTCTAAATTCGGCAATGACAATTTTATTTATAATCATAGTAGGCTATTCTTATTACTACTTTGGAATTGTTCATAAAGTATATAAAGAAGGCCAAATACTAAGAGCATCCGACTATGAAATTAAAATAAAGAACGCTTATGTAAGTGATAAAGATCAAAAAGGCCAAATACTAGATGGTGATAATTACATTATCTTAGATCTAGCAGTAAAAAATAACGGTGGCATAAGAACGATGAACACCGATAGATTTCACTTGATGAACAGAAATTATGATATTGTAAGCACGAATATGTATGATAATGATTTTAAAGATTTAGGAATCCCATACTCTAAAAGAGATTTTCAAAATGGAAAAACATATGACTTTTTATTAATATTTAAAGCCGATAATAAATTAGATATCAATAAATTTAATCTATATTATCAAGAGTATAATGGCAGTAAAACTTATTTAAGAAAAATTAAATTAAAAATAGAAGATTTAAGAACAATCACCTCTGTACCAGAAATACCTTTGGGAAAAGAACAACAATTAATCATCAATAAAAAGAAAAAAAAGTTAACACTAGATGAAATGGCTATTGGTGATAAATTTAGTTACAACTATTATGCTTGCCCAAGGACGGGATGTGCAAATTATAGTGAAGAAGTAGTAAGAACAAATGGAGAAAAAATTATAAAGATAAACTTTACCTCACTAGATTTTACAGGAGAAGAATTAATTGACTTTTTAATAGACTATGGTAGAATAAATTATAAGAGTAATAACGGAAAAACAAAAACAATGAATGTAAAAAATGCATTAACAAAAAAGGCATTGAATAATAGTGTCTACATCGTGGTACCAGAAGAGATATTAGCAAGTAACGACATAAAGCTAGAATTAACGATCAGAAATAATCGTTATACATTTAAATTAAGATAGGAGAGAGAAAAATGACGAAGGAAAAAAGAAACAAGATTATAAAAATTGTAGTAACGTGTAGTATTATTATTTTATTCGTATGGTTTTTTATCATTTACCCATTAGGATATTTTAATAAAAATGAAAAAGAAATGAAAAATGCCGCTAAACATTATTTTGAAATTAATTACACACAGTTACCTGAAAAAGATGAGGTAAGAACATTAAAACTATCAGAGCTTGCAAGTGAAAAATATATAGGTGATTTGTATGTTCCCTATAGTAAAAAAGTATGTTCCGCAAATGATTCTTGGGTAAAGGTAAGAAAAGAGGGCAATGAACATAAATACTATGTTTATCTAAAATGTGGTTATCTATCTTCAGCAGTAGATCATACAGGGCCAGAAATTACATTAAATGGGGACAGTGTAATTACTTTAGATAAGGGAGAAACTTATGATGAAAAAGGCGTAAAATCTGTCTATGATAAAGTAGATAAAGAACTAAAAAAAGAAGATGTAGTTATAAAGAATAATGATGTAAATACAGATAAACTAGGAACATATAAAGTAACATACAAAGCATATGACTCCTTGAATAATGAAACAATAGTCGAAAGAACAGTAAAAGTAGTACAAAGATTAAATGGTGTAATAAATAATGATACAGAAAAAAAAGGCTACTATACAGGACGAGTAAGTAATAACTATTTAAAATTATCTAATATGTTATTTAGAATTATTGGAGTGAATAACGACGGCAGTGTCCGGATTGTAGCAGATGAAAATATCGCCCATCTTGATCATGAAGGAATCCAAGACTGGTTAAACAATTACTATTATGCTCATTTAACAGAGAGTGCCAAAGAATTCTTAACAGAAGGAGAATTCTGTGAAGAAGAGTTGAACACCGTAAATCTCCAAACAACGGGCTGTTCGAAAAAAAGAGTAAAGAAAAAAGTAGGAATTTTAACAGTTGAAGATATGGCAAATTCACTAAATGAAAATTCTTCATATCTTTATACAAGTACATTATTGTGGCTTGCTAATACGAAAAATAATAAAGAAGCTTGGACAACAAGAGAGTGGTACGTTGGAACCGATGCCAAATATATGGAATTTAATAAAGATTACAGTTTGGTAGTAAGACCAGTTTTAACCTTAAAAAAGGGAATCCTGATCAAAAGTGGAGAGGGAACTTCTAAAAACCCTTATGTAATAGAAAAAGAAAACTTTGCTAAAGCAGGAGATAAACTAAATACAAGACAAACTGGAGAATATGTAAAATACGGTGGCTATACGTTTAGAATTATTGAAAGTGAAGCAGATGGAACTACAAAAGTGATTTCAACAAGTTCTCTTAAAGCAGGAGGAGACTATCAAGAAATCTCATACAGCACCGAAAATGATGTTGAACAATATAATCCAACAGAAAAAGGAAATATTGGTTATAAAATAGAACATGAAAGTGCTAACTACATAAAAACAGATATGTTTGCAAAATATGAAATGGAAGTACCAATTTATAAAAATTACGCAAAATATGGAAAAGCAGATTCAGTACAAAAATACAAAGTAAAATTTGCCGCTCCAAGTACGAGTGAAATGTTTAGTGCTATTTCCAAAGGCGAAACTTATTGGCTAAGAGACTCATCAAAAGAAGCTGGACGAAAATATATTATAACAAATACAGGAACTGTGGATTTTGCAAGACAAACGAAAGAGAAAAAAGGAAATGTTAGAATTATTGCTCATATAAAGAAAAATGCAACAATTTTAGATGGTAAAGGAACTGCTGAAGAACCTTATACGTTATCAAAATAGTTTACTAGGAGTATAGTATGAAAAAGTGCAGGAAAATAAAACTAAATAGAAATAAGATAATCTTAGGGATAATAATATTAATATCTCTAAGTTTTCTCGTTCCTATAGGAATAGATTTTATACAGAAGAAAAATCCCGTTTATAAAATAGAAGATAGAACAGAGCAGATTAAAAAGGAACAAAAAAAACGTAAAGAAAAAGTAGTGGGATGGTTAAGAGTACAAGGAACCAATATAGATCATCCCATTATATATAATAGTGAGGACTTAAAACCAGATAATTTAACCTATGACTTTGGTTGGACAAATGAAGAAAAAGAAAAGCTGGGAAATAGGGAATTTGTTATAGGACATAATATTTTAAATGTATCTAAGAACCCTTTGATTGCCAATCCTGACCATAAACGATTCGAACATTTGATGTCCTTTGTTTATTATGATTTTGCAAAAGAAAATCAATATATACAATATACCATTGGTGGAAAAAACTATTTATATAAAATTTTTGCTGTTAGTTTTATAAAAGACTCTTATGTATTATACCGTGAAAAAGAATTTAGTAAGAAGAAATTGTCTCTCTACATAGAACAAGCAAAAGAAATGAGTTTTTATGATTATAAAGTAGATGTAAATAAGAATGATGATATTATTACTTTAGTTACTTGTACCAGATTTTTTGGTCCAGACCTAAAGGTAGATTTTAAAATTGATGCAAGAAAAGTGAGAGAAAATGAAAATATTATTCATTATAAGGTTGCAGAATTGCCAAAATATGATAAAATAAAGGAAGAAATGAAGGGAGATGTGTCGGATGAAAAAGCATAATAAGAAAAAAATAATATTGATATTAGTAATACTTTGTACTACAATTTTATCGTTATTAAATAGCCAGGTAGTAATGGCTGATCCGAAAATAAGTATCATAGAACCAGGTGATTCAAAAAAATACGAGGATTTAACTCCAAAAGAATTAGCTGACTATAAGTATTATGCTCCAAGTGTAGAATTAGTAAATGATTCTTACATTGAACTGAAAGCAAACCATGGTAGTTTTGCTGTCACAACAAAAGGTAACAATAGTGCAGGATATAATTCCTTAGAAAATTCTTATTCCTTAACTCCAATGAATCCAATTCGGATTCCTTATAATCCAAATTATGATTTAAGTATTCAGGTAACATTGGAATTAACAGAACAGGATCCAAACTATACACCAAAAAGCGGAGATGTAATAAAAGCCAAATATGAAACAACCATTACGAAAGGTGTAGCTAATCAGCTTGAAATTAATGACTCTTATAATGGTATTTGTAAAACATTCCGTGATGAAGTAGCAGCAATGGGACCAGAAGCTGTAGAATTTATGAAAAGTGCAATGAGTTATTGCTATAGAGAACAGGTAGAAGCAAATTATAGCAAATCTAACTTAAAGAGTATGATAAAGAATGTAAAAGCAAGCTGGGAAATTAAAGAAAAAGCAAAAAATAATATTCAGGGACAATTACCAGAATCTGTGGGATTTAAAGAAGTGGACAACACAAATATAGATTCAACTTTAAAGTGTGACCCTTGGAGTAAAGAAAAAAATGTAGAAAAATATGTACATACAAAATTAAATGTTGTAAAAAATGATGTATGTCATACAGATTGTAAAGAAGAGTTAACAGTAGTATATGATGCACCAATAGCAACTAAGGCAGGATTATGTTTTACTTATACAGTAGAAGTAAAAAGTAAAGTAACCTGTGCGACAGAAATAAGGGAAGATAGTAAACCTCAAATGCCTGCAGTTTGTAATCCTTATCCATATTGTACTCATAATGGTGGTGACTTAGGTAGTTGGTGGAATGATCAAGCAGGTCCAACTGAAGACTTTGATAAGTGTATATTAGAATGTGATAAAGGAAAATACAGTCAAAGCTGCATTAATAAGTGTTACAAAAAAGTATATGGTGCCTCTAGCACAAAACAGATGCTCTCATATAACTCAGATGTAAAAGCTCAAAAAATAAATAATAATTCCGCACCAAGATGTAATCAAAATGCTTCTATTGAAAGTATTTACTCTGACATTCTAGAAAATGGTAAAGGGTACTATGCATGGTCAAATGAAGATACTAAATCTGGATTTATTCAATGGGTACATGAAGATAATTGTAATTCAGAATGGATCTACTATGGAAGATATTACTTTAATTCGTTAGAAAAAGCGAGAAGAACAATAATAGATTATAGACAAAATGGTGCAGCAAGTGGTTACCCGGCTCAGTATTATCCTGAGAAATCTTGGGGATCAACTAAAGGAATTAAAAGAAGACATGGATGTATTGATAATTGTAGGTGGAAAGGATGTAGTGCAGGTACTAACATAAATCCTGAACAAGCACAAAAAGAATACGAAGCTGCTTTAGAAGAGTACAATAGGAAAATAGCAGAATGTAATAATTATGCAAAATGTGAAGAAAAAACAACAACATTTAATATGAGTGTTTTACCAAGTGATGGTAAAAACAATTGGGTTGATTATACCGCTACTAATAAACCAAATAATACAACAGATGGCTCTAAGAAAGAACCAGCAGGAGATTCTATTATTAATGATCATACTGGTGTTTGTTATGGAGATGTCGATGCCGAAGGAAATGATTATCGTACACTAATTAACTTCCCAGGTGTTTGGACATATAACAAAGATGGTAGCGTAGTTACTAAACGACCACCAAAAAATGAAGAAGTATATTATAAACATAAACCAAATCAATTCTGTACGCCAATAAATGCATTGAATGTAAATAAAGATTGGTGGAATTGGGAACGTGGATTAGCAAATTATACAGACGACGAAAAAGCTGTAATTACTAAGAATCTTAAATACAATATTAAAGCAAGTATTAAAAACTTTGGACGCTTTAATTGGAAATTAAATATTAAATGTTTCTATGCGATCAATAATGAAATACCAGAGGATGATACTTCTTGTAATCCAGCAACAGATCCTAATTGTACCCCTCCAGAAAAAAACAATTGTCCTGCAAACTGTGACATTAACGATCCAAAATGTGAAGGTTGTACAACAGACTTTACAAATTATCGTTATAAAGCAGCAGCACTTGATGACTTATTTGTAGGAGAAAAAGAAACAACAAATCCGACGGAAACAGGAAGGGAGACAGGATGGAACTGGAGTTGTGCAGCAACCGATTTATCAGATAAAACCTATCCAGTGGCACCAACTGCTTTAATTACAGATATTCAAGGAAAAGGGGACTCAATTTATAAAAATGATTCTAAGTACCTAGATTATAGTATTACTTTAACACCATCAACAATTAGTAAAATTAAAGCAACAAATAGAAAACAAAAGACTTTCTTAAACTATACTGGAACTCGTGATAAGAAAAAAGATACAACAGTAAATCGTTCAGTATATAGAAGTGCATTACTAGATGAACTAGGAACTGGTGTTGTAACGACAAGATATACATCAGCAATTGGATGTAATAACCAAGAGGGTGGAAAATGTGTAACATCGTCAATGATTACAAAAGACTCTTGTATAACATCATACGAAGCTTTAGCGGGAAGTAGATAAAATAGGTAGGTGAAAAAATATGAATAAAGCAATGTTAACAGTAGGATTAATCCTTTTAGCTATTGTAGCGTTCTTCTTAATAAATACAGTCCAGAATTACTCCACAGGGGGTGATCTGGACTACTACCTATTAAAAGAAACAACAGAAGCTGCAATGGTAGATTCAATTGATGAAAGCTACTATCATGATAGTGGCCAATTAAGAGTAGACAAAGAGAGATTTGTAGAAAGTTTTGTAAGACGTTTTGCAGATACAATTGATCAAAATAAAAATTATAAAATCAATTTTTATGATTTAAATGAGACACCACCGAAAGTAAGTGTAAAAGTATCATCAAGTGATTCTGCAACTTTTAAAGATATTGATATTACAACATCTCTAAATGCCGTTTTGGAAAACAATTTTAAAACAGATATCATCGCGACTGATTTACTACGTAAAAGGGCAATAACAGTTCAAAATAAATAGAAAAGGGGAGATACAATGAATAATATAACAGTAGGATTAAAAAAATTTTTTACAAACAAAAATACTGTTACCGTTGTAGGTGTGATTTTAGCAGTAATCGTTTTATATGTTGGATATAATATGCGTGTAAAACAAGCGACAAATCCTATAACAGTAGCATATGCAAAACAAACAATATCACCTGGAGTACAAATCACTGAAGATATGGTAGGAACAACAGAGGTTCCTCCAGCAATGATCAAAGGAAGCGTTATTACCAATGTTTCAAGTGTTGTTGGAAAATATACATCTGTAGATAGTATCATACCAGAAGGAAGTCTTTTCTATTCCCGCAGTGTAGTAGAAAAAGAACAAGCAAAAAATAGTATTTTATTAGACTATCCAAAAGGCTATGTACTATACAATTTCCCAGTAGATATGGAATCTAGTTATGGTAACTCAATTTACCCTGGAAACTATATTGATATCTACTTAAAAGCAATTAATAGAGTAGAGGCAAATGCCCAAGCAACAGAAGATAAAATAATGGTTGGAAAACTATTAAAGAATATTAAAGTACTAGCAGTAAAAGATAGTAATGGTGAAGCTGTATTCTCTAACCTAGATGAACAGAGAACACCTGCAATGATTATCTTTGCTGTTCCTGAGAAATATTATATTTTATTAAAGAAAGCAAGCTTCTTAAGAACTTATGATACAACAATGATTCCAGTACCAACTTCTGAGAGCTTGAAGAAAACACCAGGAGAATTAGAACTTAGTGATAAAGACTTAGAAGCATTTATCAATAGAGTTACAATTTGGACTGGAGAAGAATAAAAAGAAAAAAAGAAGGGTGTTGAGTTTTGTGAACGAAAATCTTTTTGACAAATTAGACTTTGGGCCGTTAAAGCCTCTTTTAGATAATGATGATATTACCGATATATCCTATTGTAATGGAGGACAAATATGGATTCGTTCCTTAACTCAAGGTTCCATTCGTGTACAAGTGCCGGGCGCTACTCCAGAATTTATGGAACGCCTTGCTTTTCAGTGTTCTAATGTAATGGGAACGACCTTCAATAATGCCAAACCATTTTTAGATGCTGAGTCTAGTGAATTACGTCTAAACTTTGTCCATGCATCCATTGCAACGAATGGAATTGCATGTGTTATTCGTAAAACACCTGCTAAAATCAGACTAGAAAAAGAAAAACTACTAAAAGAAGATTATTTCACACCTGATATTCACGATATCTTAATTAAATGTGTAGAAGGTCACTGTAATATTATCGTTAGTGGTGAAACTGGTTCTGGTAAAACAGAGTTTGTTAAGTATTTAGCATCTCATACAAAAGTGAATGAAAAAATTATCACAATTGAAGACACCTTGGAATTGCATTTAGATAGAATTTTTCCACAACGAGATATTGTAGCGATGAAAACAAATAACATTGCAAGTTACTCAGAAGTACTAGTTACCTGTATGCGTCAAAATCCAAAATGGATTCTACTATCAGAAGTACGTAGTGCAGAAGCAGTAACAGCAGTTAGAAATTCAATTTCTTCAGGACACAATATCTTATCAACCATTCATGCAGACAAAGCAAGTGCTATTCCATATCGTCTTTACAGTTTGTTAGAGACAGATATTGATGTTAATCAATTTTTGACAACAATTTATCGTTATATTCAATTAGGTGTTCACATTAAGGCTTACTATAGTAAAGAACATGGTAAATTCCACCGTGAAGTAGATGAAGTAGTAGAATTCTATGTAGATGATGATAATAAACCACAAAGTAGAATTTTATATCAAAAACAATTTGGAAAAGAACCAATTCAACATCAACCAAGTAAGCATTTGCGTGAATATTTAGAAAATCAAAATATAGATATTACACAGATTACTTCTCATATGGCAGAAGATCCATTTAAAGAAGAGAAGAAAGAGGAAACTATAACACCAACGATACAGGCACCATCTACTGTAGTGGCTCCACAACAGCATATAGAACCACAAATAATCACGCAACAAGTACAACAGCCAACTCATAACTCTCCTGAGTTGGTAACACCAACACCTACAGTAAAAGAGCAAACACCAGTAATACAGCCTGTGATTCCAAACTCACAAATGCCAAATGTTTCTAGTAATGTGCCAAGAGAAGAGCCTGGAGTGATTGGAGGTAATGTGTAATGGTATTATTCCTATTATTAGCAATTGCGATAGTCGTATTATTATATCGTAATTATAAAGGAGAAAATGTTGGTAAATTTATCACAGAACAAGTACAAGTAGTCTATGATAAATTTGCCCCATACTCTTTCAAAATTGTAAGAGAGAAGACAAAAGAATTAGGTCAAGAATATACTGCTAGACAATATACAGTTCAAGTAGTGATCTTTGGTGGCTTTGCAGCCATTGTATCATATCTTTATTTCTACAATTTAATTGTCAGCATCATCTATGTGATCGCAGCAATTATGGTAGTGCCATATCTCTCATTTTTAAGATGTAAAAGAGTATATAGTGAATTTATATTTGAACAAATACAAGTATATACAACCAATACTATAATGGAGTTTGCTACTACCCAGTCCTTTGTAAAATCATTAGAAGGAGTAAAGGCATCTGGAATTTTGGAAGATCCAATTGCAGGTGACGTCGATAGAATGATAGAACTTGCCTATCAAAATGGTAGTATTGATGAATCATTAGAGTATATGAATAATCTATATCCATATTATATTGTAAAAAATATGCATCAATTATTTTTACAAATAACAAAAGAAGGTGCTCAAAACTATATGGATTCACTTGATAATATGCAACTAGATATCGATATGTTAGTAGAGAGCGTATATCGTGATAGAATAGAAAGAGCTACTTTCCATAAATCCTTTTTGCAATTTGGTGTTATGCTATATATTATGGTAATGCTAGTACAATACCTACTTGGAAAAGAGTCTTACATTGCACTCTTAGACACTTGGTATGTAACTTTCTTACTACACATAATTTTAATTTTAAATAGTTGGTTTCTTCTTAAAGGAGAAAAATACTACAACGAGAATGTAGGTGCTGAATAATGGAAATATTGATCGTTGGTGCTGTTATTTTAGCCATATTATTCTATAATAAAACAATTGATAAAGAAAAATTTATAACCGATATGGAACCGATTACTTCTAGATTTATAGAAGATGATTATGAGTTTTTAGTATATGCAAAATTTGGAGAAGATGTAGATATTAAAGTATTAATAAGGCAAAGAATGATGATTGCTTTAATCGCTTTTGCAATTGCCTTTGTAATGTTTAATACAAATGGGACAGCGGCATTTGATTTTGGAAAAGTATTACTGAATACCGTGTTTTCATTAGTAATCGCACTTATTTTATATAAAAATCAATACTTTGGATTAAAAAAGTATTATAAAGCACATTTGCATGAAATTGACATAATGTTGCCATACTATTTAAAAAGTTTAGAAATTTTAATTCAGCATTATACCGTGCCTGTTGCGATTGCAAAGTCTATTGATGATGCACCTAATATTTTTAAACCAGGATTGAGACAAATGGTAGAAAAAATCAATGCTGGAGATGCAAGTATTGATCCTTATATGGAATTTGCAAATCTTTACCCAGTACGGGATTCTATGCGTATGATGAGACTATTATATCGTTTAGGTTTAGGATCACAAGAGAAAAAGCAAGAAAGACTGATGATGTTTTCAAGAACAGTTTCTAATCTTCAAAATAAAGCAAGAGAGACAAAATATAAAGAACGCTTAAATCATATGGAAAATCAAACAATGATTATGTTAGTAACAACTGGCTTAGGTGTTATGGTTATCATTTTAATCTCAATGCTGTCAATGTTCCAAATGTAAAAGTTTGTAAATCAAGAGTTGTAAAACAACATAAAAATTGCTATAATAAAAATGTATGAATAATAGAAAGGAGAGATAAATAAATGAAAGCAGCAACAGGAGAATTAAGTTTAACAGTAATTACAATTATTGCAGTAGCAGCAGTAATTGGATTCTTTACAGTTGTAATTTGGCCAAGAATTCAAGGTAGTATTAACAGTCAATGGGATACTGTTGATAAAAACAATAGTGTAATTCAAACTCCAAGATAAAGAAGTATTTATGAGAAGAGGTGAGGTAAATGCGTGATGCACTAGGAGGCGTAATCAATATTCAATTTATTTTAGTTTTTATTGTACTAGTTAGTGGATACTTAGCATTTTCTGTAAATTATACCAAAGCATTTCGTGCGAAAAATAAAATAATTGACGTGTATGAGTCATATGAAGGAAATTTAAAAAATCCAGGAGCTCAAGAAAAAATTAATAGCTATCTAAAACAAATAGGCTATAAACCAGCAAGTTCATATGTGACAGCAGCAAATGCAAATTGTGGTAGTAACTGTGATTGTAGTAGTGGACTTTATTGCATTGAAAATATCAGTGTAGAAGGACAATCAGAACTAGGGAAAAATTATGCAGAAGTAACTACTTTTATCAGTATTGACTTCCCAATTATTAATCAAATTTTACCTCACATTGAATTTTTTAAAGTAAAGGGTTCTACAAAAACGGTTTATACCAATAAAACAAGTATGAATAGTGGTAGAAATCCTAATACTTATCAACCATCAATCTCAATTACAGAAAAATATTCTGCAGGTGGAGGAGGAATTTCTTCTTCATTAGGACAGTTAAGGGATTCCTTCTTGCAAGCAATAGGTAGGTGATGATATGAACGTAATTGTTGCCAATGAGCAAAGAGAAGCATTAGCATTATTAGACATCGATGTAATAAAAAGTATTTCTGGAGAATTTGAAGCGGAAGAAATCGTAGATATGTTTAAAAATTTCTTTTTTGGAAGAATGATTGTAGATTTAACCGCGATTAAAGATTATAATGATGTATCTAATATACAAAAATTATCATTAGGTTTAGATATTGAAAAACTAATATTTTTATTACCAAATGATGAGGTCACTTCATCATCTTCTTTTTTAACTAAAATTATTTCAATGGGAATCTATAACTTTACAACAAATATGGATGGAGTAAAGTATCTGCTAGATCATCCAAATAGTTATAAAGATGTAGCACATATCCAACAATTAAATGAATTAACAGATGCAGTAAGTGATAGAGTGATAGCAGGAAATCACATCATTGGTATTAAAAATATTACAGATCATGCAGGAGCAACCACATTAATTTATATGTTAAAAAAAGAATTGGAACTAGTATATGGTGATAAAGTTTACGCAATTGAGGTAAATCGTCACGATCTTTCATACTTTAATATGAAAAATGTGATTTCAACATCTTCAACCGCTCTAGCTGGAGAACTAGCAAAAGTAAAAGAGGCAAAAGTGGTGTTAATTGATTTAAATGATTGTGAAGATGAATCTGCTTGTGGTGATGTGCTTTATTTAGTAGAGCCTAGTTCGATTAAATTGAACAAATTAATGAGAAAGAATAGAAATGCCTTTAATGAATTAAAGGGAAAAAGAATTGTACTAAATAAAAGCTTACTAACCAATAAAGATATTGTAGATTTTGAATATGAAGCGAAAGCAAAGGTGTTTTATAATATCCCGCCATTAGATGAGAGAAAAAGAAATGAGATTCTCACAGACTTTTTGTCAAGAATCGGATTAATTTTCAAGGAAAAAGAAGAAAAAGAGGACAATAAAATACTAGGACTTTTCAAATTTTAAAAAGATTGACAAATTTCTTATAAATAGTGTATGATATTAGTAGCGAAAGAGAGGTTATAAAATGTTAGATTTATTTCAAATAGCAACACAAATTAATGATCAATGTAGTGGGCTATTACCAATTGTAAGGGTAATCCGTAATGGAGTTTTTCCAATTATTCAAATCGGTATTCCTCTACTTTTAGTAATACTTGGAACTATTGACTTAGGAAAAGCTGTTATTTCAAGTGATGATAAAGAGGTAAAAGCAGCACAATCTCGTTTAATTAAACGCTGTATTTATGCAGTTGCTATCTTCTTTGTAATGACACTTGTAACAGTTATTATGTCTATTGTATCATCTACTGCACAAGACAGTGATGTAACACTTGACAATAGTTGGAAAAACTGTTGGGAAGCAGCAGGACACAGGTAAAAGAATTCAAAACAAATAGCAATAAGAACGTTGCTATTTTTTTATTGATTTGATATAATTATCATATAGTGCTATTGGAGTGAAATTATGAGAAATAGAAAAGGAATTTTAACAATTATTTTATTAGCAGCCTTATTATTTTTTGTGCCAACAAACACAAAAGCGTATAATAGTGCCCCAGCTTTTAAGTGTTTTTATACAACAAAAGTAACAGAAGGAAATACCGATGTTACATATACTATTAAACTATTGTATGTAGATGGCCAGTTAGAGGCAGTAAAGTATAAAACAAGTAGAAGTGGTCTACCAGAAATACAAATGAAACCATCAGAGTTTGAAAGATTAGAATCTAACTGGTTTAAAAAGATAAATACAGTAGGAAATAGTTGCCCTGAAAGTTTCACCCTTAATGATGGATATTGGGAATTAAAAAATTATACGGCTAAAGGAGATACATATAGATCATTTAAAAAAAATAAAGACCATAAATCACATACTTATAAACTAACTGCATCAGGAACACAAAAAGTAGGATCTGGTACAGTGATTGATAAAGATTGTAATTATAAAAATAGTGATGGTAATCCGGCAACGATAAAAGTACATTACTATAGAACAAAATATTTAAGCAGCTATGCAGAAGATATTAACGGGGTAGCACGAAAAATGGAAGGGTTTTGGTGGAATGGAAAGAAAGACTATACCTTCCTAGCAGATAGTCATACAACAGGTGTTGTAACTTTAAAAGGTTATTATGACTCTATACACAATTATATAGAAAAGTATTCTTCAAAGCCAAATGTCTGCCCAGAAAAAATATTTTATGATAGTAAAAATGGAGTGGCAAAGTGGTATGCAGCAACAGGTGATGTAAAAGATAATCAAAACGAAGATGAAAAAAACACTTTGATTAATAATGACCATAACTATACTATTTACAAACTAGATAAAGGAAAAATATGTAAAGAAAATTTAAATAAAACACAGGAGAAAATGGCCACAGCAGAATCTAAAATTTCCACTTTAGAAAATGAACTAAAAAATGATGGAGACTGGGACTTCACAACGGCAAATACGAGAGTTGTAGAATACGAAAACATTACATCTTTACTAGACGAAGTGGATTCACTAGTAAATGGTTGTGATAAAGAAGAGGGATATCAAGACATTATTGATAGAGCAAAAAAAGCATCTGATAAACTTGTAACTATTAGAAAGGATTTAAAAAGTAAAATTAGATCCTCTAATTTAACAGACGATGAAAAGTCAGCTCTAGCAAAAAGAATCGATTCAAGTTATCGAAAGCTTGTAAAATTGAGCAGTATGGATCTATCTGTATATGGAAACCCACAAGACTGTGGAACTATTTTGGGAGATGTAGAAGATGAGGATTCTCTAGCTTACCTAATTCAAAAACTTTTAAATTATATTAAAATCATCGGACCAATTTTAGTCGTTATTTTAAGTAGTATAGATTTCATAAAAGTAATATGGGCATCAGATGATGAGAATATGAAAAAAGCTCAACAAAAATTAGTAAAAAGACTAATAGCAGCATTATTGCTATTCTTATTACCAACTTTGATTGGCCTAATGATAACACTTATAAATAACTCAGTTGTAGATCCAACTTGTGGAATTCAATAAAAAGAAAAAGGAGGTGAATCATTATGACGCAGACAGACCATGATAAGGCTAATTGGGTAGGGATACAGTGGAGAAAACTGTTTTCTATATTTGATAGAGGTGTTTATGCTTTACTAGTAATTATGTATCAAATTTTCTTTAATGTTTCCTCAACTACAATTTTACAGGGTGATACATTAAAAAGCTTCTTTAGTAGAATTCAGATTATACTAGGGGTATTCATTCTTTTTAAACTAGCAATTAATTTGCTAAATGTAATTGTCAATCCCGATCAATTAGGCGGGGATAAAAGCGGACAAGGATTCACACAAATTGTAACAAGAGTAATAATAGCCTTAGTTATGCTAGTAGCAGTAATGCCTTTAAATATACCTGGTGAAATAAAAGAGGGAAGCTATGAAGCCCATTTAAATGCAAATGGTTTGCTTTTTGGAACACTTTATGAATTTCAAGATAGAGTGCTAGAACGAAATGTACTTGCTAAATTAATTATCGGCTCTTCGCTCGATACAGGAGAAGAAGAACGAAATAATATGAAAGATGCTGGAAATCAGCTATCTTCCCTTGTTTTAAAAGGTTTTATCCGAATTAATCTAAAACCTGGGGAAACAAATGAATTTGAATCTGCCAATTGGATGTGTCCAGATGCAGAAGATGATATTAAAGACTATTTGGCGGATGATGTTTCGCCATCTACGATTTTAGATATGCTTACGCATCATTGTAAGACAGATGAAGGAGAACGTTTTGTATTTACGTATACTTCATTAATAGGAGCAATTATTGGGGCCCTATTTGTAATCATTATAATTGGTTTCACCCTTGATATTGCAATTCGTGCAATTAAACTAGCAATTTTAAGGTTAATTGCACCAATTCCAATTATTAGCTATATTGATCCTAAATCTGCAAAAGATGGAGCTTTTGCTAGTTGGACAAAAGCAGTAATTTCAACATATTTGGATCTCTTTCTCCGTCTAGCTATTGTCTATTTTGTAATGTTTATTATTCAAGACATTATGGTAAATGGAATAGTAATTGATAAAGCAGGCGGTGTAGTAGGAACAATTTCTATAATTTTCATATTCTTAGGCCTATTATTCTTTGCAAGACAAGCCCCACGATTTATTACGACTACACTTGGAATTAAATCAGCAGGTCTAGGAGGAGTAGGTATGAGTGGACTTTTAGGTGCAGCGGGAGCATTAATGGCTGGAGGTGGACTTGCTGGAGCAGCCAGTGGGTTTATAACTGCAGGTTCTGATGCCGCAACGGCAGCAGCCCAGGGTAAGGCAGCCCCACCAGCCTATGGTTCACAAAGAGCAAGAATAGCAAAAATGATTACAGGAGATCAAACAACAGACGGAAGTTTCTTCTATAGAAGGGCACAAGATGCACAACGAAGAATGGCTGGTAGAAGACTAAATTCATTATACGGAATTAATACAAGAACACTGGCGGATGCTAAAACAAAAAAGTACGATCTTGCAGACAAAGCTGCTACAGCAAAGGACTTGTATGAAAGATTTTCTAAAGATCCTCAAAGTTTAACATCGAATGAAAAAAGGGCATTACAAGCAATGACTTATAAAACTATTGATCCTGCCACTGGACAGGAAGTGACTAATTCTGTTGGAGGACGTTATGATTCTGCAAGGGACCAATTAATTATGAGTACTGACCAAAGATCAAAATATCAAGAACTATTACAGGATGATATGTATGACAAACAAGCAAAAGCAGGTATGGCAAGTACTGCCTTTGAGGAAATGAAAAAAATATCAGATCGTGCAAACTTAATGATGACACCAGAACAGAAGCATATGGCTAGTATGAAAGAACGGGTAGGAAATGCTTATCGTGCTATTAGAAATCCTATTCAACATCATCGAGATAGTACTCCAGAAAGACAAAGTATAAGAGATAGAACAATAGGAAATAATAAATATCAAGTTAATAAAAAGGATGATGATTAAATGAATTATTTAATTCCAGCAAATACAAAAAAAGGGGGGTTAATCTTAGGATTATTTCGGCCCTTTGACCTAATCCTATTTGGAACAGGAGTTCTAATTACTGTTGTGTTTCTCGCAATAATGCCACTAACATCAACAGCAGTAACAATCCTAATTTTATCTCCTGCTCTAGTTACTGGTTTTTTAGTAGTACCAATTCCTTACTACCACAATATGTTAACCGTAATTATGGAATTAATAGAATTTATTACAAATAGACAAAAATTTGTCTGGAAAGGTTGGTGTGTGATTGATGGCGAAGAAGATACAAAGCCAGTACAGTGAAGATTGGCTACCAGTGAAATCTATTCAAAATGGAATGATTATTACGTATAATAATTATCGTGTAACAGGGGTTAAAATTACACCAAGGAATATTTTTATCTTGGATCCTGATGCACAAGAAAATGTTTTAATCGCCTTGAAAAACTTTTATAATATGATAGATTTTGAATTCTGGTTAGTAGTAGCCGATAGACCAGTAGATATTTCCGTTTATATGTCACAGTTGCAACTATTATATAATGATACAGCATCTCCTGCGATTAGAAAGCTAATTATGCAGGACATTCAAAAAGGAAATACATTTATAAATAACAGTATTGTAGACACAGAATATTATATTTTATTTAAGGAAAAGACAGAAGAGATGGTTCAAAAGAGAGTACGACTATTAATTAATGGTTTAGCAGGATGTGGATTGAATGCAGCCCAAGCAAATAATGATGACTTAAGAATCATTTTAGATAATTTCTTAAACGGTGGAACAAGCACTGACTTTGGGACGGTGATGCCTGTATGAGTATTAGTTTAAAATCGCAATTGGCGCCAAAAGGCCTTTCATTTTCACCAAGTGAGTTTTTCATAAGTGATAAATATGCAACTATTTTAACTGTGGTATCATATCCAAAGTATATTGCACCA
The DNA here is from genome assembly GCA_910583685.1 of uncultured Bacilli bacterium. Lineage (GTDB taxonomy): Bacteria > Bacillota_I > Bacilli_A > RF39 > UBA660 > MGBC119817. The sequence continues at coordinate 8,539 of CAJTXY010000010.1, read as the reverse complement.
GGTTATCTTTCAACACTAACTAATATGCCAGGGATTAAAGTAGTAATCAAACATATCCCAGTCCCATTTTCAACAATGTCAAAAATGTTAAATAGACAAGTGGCAGATCTACGTGAAAAGTATAATCAGGAACGTGATCAAACAGCAAGAGAAAGAATTCGTCAGGATGCAGAGTCCCTTGAATACTTCACTTCAATGCTAGCAGGGAGCCAAGCACGTATTTTTGACTTTCAAATGCACATTATGATAACGGCTGATACCAAAGAAGAGTTAGAAATAAAAAAGACAAATGTGAAAAACTATTTAGATGCGATGGAATTAAAAGCAATTTCTCTGAGATTCGAACAAGAGAAAGTACTGAAGTCAATTTTACCAATCTTTCCAGCTCAGGATGTAGAACAAAGAATTGGTACACCGATTCCATCTGTTACCATTGCAGCGATGTATCCATTTATCTTCGACAGTATTAAAGACCCAGGATTATCTACCCTACTTGGCGTAGATTTCTCAGGTGGTGTCGTTCTTTTTAACCAATTCTTATATAAGATTCGAAAAGAAAACAATAGAAATAATGCCAATATGATAATACTTGGAACCTCTGGTTCTGGTAAATCAACTGCAGCTAAGTTAATGCTTCGTAGTCACATTAGAAATGGAGCACAAATTGTTGCAATTGACCCTGAAAATGAACTTGCAGAAATTACAAAAACCTATGGAGGAGACACAATCGATATTGGTAAAGGTGGAGAGTATGGTTTAATTAATCCACTGGAGGTAATTATCGATGCAGATGAAGAGGAAATTAAGCAAGGCCTAGGCTATACAGTTTTAACAAGAACATTACAATCATTAAAAGCATTTATGAAGTATTACGATCCATCAATTACAGAAGATGTTTTAACAATGTTCAGTGAAGTAGTACAAGATACTTATAGACGTTTTGGAATAGATTTTAATACTGATTTTTCAAAGTTCACTTCAAACGATTACCCAACATTTAGTGATGTTTATGCAACAATTCGTGGACGTTTAATGTCAATGACAGAACAAACACAAGAACGTGATATTATGGAACGTCTTGAACTAAAAGTAAGACCAATTACTAAAGAGTTAAAATTCTACTTCGATGGTCATACCACAATAAGTACAGATAGTGATTTTATGGTGTTTAACATTAAAGAGTTGATGAATAGTGATTCTAATGTTAGAAATGCCTTATTCTTCAATGTCTTAAAGTTTGCTTGGGGACTATGCCTAGACTTTAGTGTAGATACAGTACTGATGGTAGATGAAGCCCATGTCCTTTTAGGGCAAAATAATATTCTAGGTGCAGACTTCCTAGCACAAGTACAAAGACGTGCTCGTAAATATAACACAGGAACCATTATTATTACACAACAACCAAGTGACTTTTCAGATCCATCTGTAATTACGCAAGGAAAAGCAATTTTTGATAATGCATCTTACTATTTGATTATGGGACTTCGAAAACAAGCAGTAGAGGATTTATCACTCCTAGTCGACTTAAACGACAATGAAAAAGAAAGCATTAAAAGATATTCACAAGGAGAAGCACTCTTTGTCTGTGGGAATAGAAGAATGCGTATTAATGTAACCGTGACGCAAGAGGAACTTGATTCATTCGGTAGCGGAGGCGGATTCTAAGTTTAGGGAAAAGAAGTAGGTGATGAATATGCCAAATGATCAAGAAAAAAAGAATAAAGAAAAAAAAGAACCCGTTAATGAAACAGGTTCTTATTCTGCTAGAAAAAAAGATAAAGGTATTCGTCCCTCAAAAGATAAAAAACCAAAAGAAAAAGTATTTAATAACCCTAAAAAAGAAAAAAACAGAAAAGATAGTCTAATAAATAACCCCAATTCAACTATAGGAGAAAATTTTTGGAAAAAAAATAATAATACATTAAATAATCCTCCAAACAGAGCAAAAAACAATCTAGTAAAACCAAGAGAAAATAGTCAATCTATAGGTGAGAATTTTATAAAGAAAACAGCACCTACCGTAATAGCACCATCAATAAGAAAAAAAGAAGAAAGAGAAATAATAGGGGATGAATTAGAAGAACAGGAAGAAGAAGAAGATATTGGTATTAGTAGAAGAACCAGAAGAAAAAATATTTTTTCAGCAGCAAATAAAAAAATAGCAGGTGGTATTAATTGGAAAAGCTTTATAAAAAAAGCATTACCAGTATTAATACCAATCGCATCTGTTATTTTACTACTCCTTTTAATTGCCCTTGTAATAGTTGGGGATCAAACAAACCAATTTAATCCAATATTAGGAGTGAATTCCAAAACAGGAGGAAGTACTGGTGGAGAAGAGTACACACCTGAGACAAAGGAAGAAGAAGAGTTTTATAATAGAGTCGATGCAATAAGCAAAGAGTATAAGGATGAGGGAATAAATGTTGATAGTCAAATTATTGCAGCAGTTTATGTGATTGTTCAAAACCATAATGAAAAGTTTACAATGGATGATATGGATGATAATGCAATAAGAAAAGTAACTGATGCAATGTTTGATAGCGATGGAGAAAATAAATTGTATAATGAAGATACATTGAAAAAAAACCTAATAAATAGTGTTTTTCCAGACTTTATTCCAGGAAAGTCCCACGATGAATATGAAGAAATAGCAGCAGAAGTATTTGAGTACATTGAGGCCTATAAAGATTTCATACTGGAAAATGAAGATGGCACAACGGATTTAGAAGAAAATACTCTCTATTGGTGGCCAGTAGGTAGTGCTGAGACAACGACAGAAAACGGCAAATTATTTGCAAAGGGAGCACCAGCATCAGTTAATATCACGAGCTATTTTGCAGGGAGAACCCACCCTGTTAGCGGAGAATTAAGTCATCATAGTGGAATGGATATATCAGGATCAACTCGTGCACCAGGAATTGATAATATCATTGCAACACTAGATGGTGTGGTAGTATACCCGAGTACAACAACTACCTTCTGCTACTCATTCATCGATCTCGGGTGTGGAGGAGGACTAGGAAACTATGTAGTCATTCAGCATGCTGATGGTAATTTTTCAGTATATGGTCATATGCATCAATCGACAATTCTAGTAAAAGCAGGAGATACAGTAAAACAAGGCCAAGTGATCGGTAAAATGGGAAGTAGTGGAATGTCTACAGGAACCCACTTGCACTTTGAAATAAGAGTGGGGGTAAATGCAAGATCGGCAGGAGTGGATCCGCTAAACTATGTTGATCCAATGAACCCAAGACCATTCTCAATCGGAAGTAGCTGGTCTCTAACACAATCTTCACTATCAAAAGCAGAATTTGTTGCGAAGATGAAAGATTATTGTAATAGAACAGGAAATACAGCCTTCTGTAATAACTTTGCAGCTCATGCAGAAGTTGTTTATGATACAGCCCATTCTGTAGGAGTAAACCCAGAATTAATTGTGGCAACAGCAGGAACAGAACAAGCTTGGAAGAAAACTTGTGGCTACAATTTTTACGGAATTGGAATTGGAAATGGACAAGGCTGTAGTTCTGGAGCCCAATACGCAAGTCTAGAAGCTGGAATTAGAGGATTTGGTGGTGTAGTAGCATCTTACAATCCAGGAGGAAGATATTCTGCTGCCATTGAACAGCGATACAACGAGAGAAAAGCGGCAGGATGTGATCCAGCAGGACATGGAAAGCCAGGAACTCTACAAGGAATGCAGTCCGTCTACTCTTGGTTAGGAGATTATCGCTATAATCCAGGAAGCTGGGGAAAAGGTGGATGTGTATACTTGAAAATTATGTATCCGAACTACCCATATTGTAAACCGTCAACAGCAGCCATTGACAATAGAACACCAACAACCGTATGTGAACAAAATGACTACACTGCATATCAATTAAAAGAAAAGTATAAAATAAGACAAGATATCTTTGGTTTGTAGGAGGAAAAATATGGATGAAAAGTTAGAGAAGTACTTGACAGGAAAAAACTTTATAATGATTTGTATTCTATTATTAGTTGTCCTCATTTTATTAATCATAACAGCAGTTGGTGATTTAAAAAAAGACAACAAAGTAGAAAAAAAAGAAGAAATAAAAACAGAACTTGTAACAAATGCCTCTAGATTTTATACAGTCTCTTCTTGTATTAACAAATATTTACTATATCTAAGTGATGAAGATGAAACAAGTCTATTAGCAGTCCTCGATGCTTCCTACATAAGTAAAAATAATATTACAGAAGAAAATGTTTTAGAAAAAATAGGAAAATTAGCCCCTGGCGCCTATAGTTTTTCCGCAAGAAAAATGTATCAAGAACAAGTATCAGAGACCATTACAAAATACTATGTATCTGGTAACATTATAAAAAACGGGTCATTAGAAATAAACATAATGGAAGAAAAACAAAGTGCCTACTATATTATAAAATTAGACGCTTCAAATCTTACCTTTTCAGTTACGCCATATGATGGCAAAATATTTAAATAGGAGCCTTGCTATGAATAGAAAAGAATGGAAAATTTTAATAGTTATAATCTTAATTTTTGCAAGTATTGGTGGAATTTACTTAGGACGAAACTATCATAAGAAAAAAAATGAAGAGGAATATGTACCAGATTATCTAAAAAATGCAGGTAAAGAAGATAAAATTCCTCCAAAAGTATATGGGGTAAACGAATATAGTATTGTCAATATAGAAAATAAGGATATGGCATATATATATTTAAAAGACTTTTATAATTTAATGCTGCAAGATATTAATGCAGCATATGAACTATTAGAAGACGACTTTAGAAAAGAAAAATACCCAACCTTAGAATCCTTTCAAAATTTTGCAAATACCCAACTAGAAAATTACAATACATTAAAAATTGTGACGAAAACGGTTTCTAGTTCCCAAAATACTTACATTTATGATATAATAACCGAAAGCGGTATTAATTATTTCTTTAAGGCCAAAGGAGTAATGGTATATAAAGTACGATTTGAAAATAAGTAAGGTGATTATAAATGAAATTAAAATTTAGAGCAGAAAAAGAAGATATTATTATGTTCTGTATTTTTGCAATTTTCCTATTATATATTGTAGCAATCGGTATTGTGAACCTTTCTAGTTTTGCAACAGAAGGCTATTTATCAGGACTAAATCCTTTTCCTGCCTTTACTCCTCAATATATAAAGGCAACTATGATTTTTTACTTTCTTGCTTTATTAGGATTATTTATAAGTGTTAGTTCTTACTTTTTTGATAGAGAAAAAGGAATTGGAGTTACAACAAATAAAAAAGACAAAGGCTATTCTCGTTGGGCAAAAGATAAAGAGATGAAAGAAGAATTAAGTCGGGTTGAAGTAAAAGAGGAAAATTCTACTGTCGCAGGAATACCACTGATATTGAATGATCAAGAAATGTGGGTTGATAATGGCGAGTATCATTCACTTGTAATTGGTGCAACAGGTTCTGGTAAAACCCAGACCGTGATTTTGCCTATGGTACATAGCTTAGCAAAGGCAAAAGAATCAATGATTATTACCGATCCTAAAGGTGAAATTTATGAAAAAACCAGTATGATGCTTCGCGATAGAGGGTATCAAGTTTTACTTTTAAATTTCCGTGATCCACAAAATGGTAGTGCTTGGAATCCGATGGAATTACCATATAAAATGTATAAATCAGGAAATCAAGATAAAGCAATTGAGTTGTTAGACGATTTGGCACTTAATATTTTATATGATGATTCAAATGCAAATGCTGATCCATTCTGGGAAAAAACTTCAGCGGATTACTTTTCTGGAGTAACCCTAGGACTTTTTGAAGATGCCAAAGAAACAGAAATTAATATTAATAGTGTCTCACTTGCTACTACCGTTGGAGAAGAAAAATTCGGAGGCTCTACTTATATCAAGGAATATTTCAACGGAAAAGATCCAAATAGTGCTGCATCAATTAATGCTGCAAGTACAATTATGGCCGCAAGTGATACCAAAGCCTCTATTATGGCGGTCTTTAAACAAAAGATTAAATTGTTTGCATCCCGTGAAAACTTAAGTGAAATGCTTTCACATAGTGATGTAGATTTGGCAACAATTGGCCAAAGACCAACTGCTGTATTTATTGTTATTCATGATGAAAAGAAAACTTATCATTCTCTAGTTACTATTTTATTAAAACAAATTTATGAAATACTAATTGGAGTTGCTCAAGAAAATGGTGGTCAATTACCAGTAAGAACAAACTTTTTATTAGATGAGTTTGCCAATATGCCACCTTTAAATGATGTTACAACAATGATCACCGCTGCCCGTTCTCGTAAAATTAGATTTACGATGATTATTCAAAACTTTGCCCAACTAGACTCAGTGTATGGTAAAGAAGATGCGGAAACAATCCGTGGTAACTGTGGTAACATTATTTATTTAATTACAACAGAGCTAAAAGCTTTAGAAGAAATTTCAAAAATGTGTGGAGAGGTAAAATCGAAAAAAGATGAAAAAACTGCCTCAACACCATTAGTAACAGTTAGTGATTTGCAGCGTATGCAACAGTTTGAAATGATTATTTTAAGGATGCGTAAACAACCATTTAAAACAAAATTTACTCCTTATTACAAATTAGACTGGGGTAAGAAATATCCACAGGCAGAATATCCACATCGTGAAAAAGAAGAGGTTCATACCTTCGATATTAAAGCATTTGTAAAAGAACAAAAGAAAAAGAAACTAATGGAAATGATGAATGAGGCAGAAAAAAATGGTATGCCGCCACCTGCCATTCCTGGAATGCCAGGTATGCCACCAAATATGCCACAGGGAATGCCACCTTTCTTTCCACCAAACTTTATGCCACAAAGTCCAAATAACGCACAAACTCAAAATATGCAATCACCTATCCAAAAAGAAGTATCAAATAGAAATACGGAGATGCCAAATCCAGTAAATAATAAAAATAATATTTCTCCATTTAATGTAGATGATTTGGTAAGAAAAATTGATGCAAAAATTGCCGCGCTAGAAGAGGAAGAAAAGATAAATAAGGAAAAAGAGGAAAAAGAAAAGAAAACATCCTCAGTAGAAGTAATTGGTGATAAAGACAGTGAATTATTTCACAAAGTAGCAGATTCTGTAAAACCTAATAAAGAATTAAATATTGAAGAAGAGGAAGAAGATGACGAATTCTTTGATGATTTCTTTGATAACTAGAAAAGTGAGGTTATAATATGAATTTAAATTTAGAAAGTACAGAAAGTAGTACAAATAAAAAAGAAACAAATACTAAAAACAAAGAACAAATGCGTAAAAGAATGATGATAGTATTTGGGGCAGTTCTAGGTATCATTCTTCTAATTCTATTAATTTTATTTATAATGTCATTGGTTACATCAAAAAAGTATTCTTATCAAGAAATTGAAAATATTATGAAAAATGCAGCGATAAAATACTATGATAATCATAAAGGAAGACTTCCACAGAATAACGAAGTAGTAGAAGCAGTAGATGATGATATTTTAGTTAGAAATGAATATATGAAACCTCTAAGTGAATATTTAAAAGAAGGAGTGAACTGCTTAGGAAAAGTAGAAGTAGACTATAATAATGGTTCATATATATATACTCCTTATTTAGAATGTGGTAAAGCATACTCTACAACGGAACTTTTTAAAAAAGCAACAGAAAGAAAAAATTTAGTAGTTACTGGCTATGGACTTTATAATATTAATAATGAATATGTATACCGTGGAGAAAATGTAAATAATTATATCAGTCTAGATGGATCAACAGAAGAACAGTCTCTCTGGAGAATCGTAAAGTTTACGCAAACAGGGGAAGCAATCCTAGTCAAAAATACAGAGATAAACGCAAATTACTGGGATAATAGATATAATGCTACCACAACTTATCGTACAGGAATTAATGATTATGCTATTAGCCGAATGAAAGATACTTTGAAAAAAATTTACTTTAGTAATGATGAGAAAGAAAAAATTTTAACAAAAAAAGCTCGCGAGAAATTAGTAGTATTTGATCAATGTATTGGAAAAAGGGCAGCAGATTACGCAGCCAATGATAATTCGGCAGAGTGTTCAGTCAGAGCAGAAAACCAAAGAATAGGATTATTGACAGTATCTGATTATTTAAATGCTTCAACAGATGCAAACTGTAACGCAGTTTATGCTAGAAGTTGTCAAAACTATAATTACTTAAGAGCATATAATGATTGGTGGCTCGCTACAGCCCTAACAGAAGATACTAATAATGTTTATTATGTTAATAAAGGTGGTTATATTGCAAAGTCGAATGCCTCTAGTATGTTTTATATAAGACCAGTAGTACACCTTAGTAGCAAAGCAATGTATACAGGTGGAAAAGGGACAATTACAGATCCATATAAAATTAGATAATTATGATATAATACAAAAATAATGTAGGGTAAAGAAGCTACATTATTTTTTATGAATTTTCATAAGATTATTTATTCGATAAGTTTTTTTGAAATTCCAATCATAAAGTTAAATACTTTATGACTATTGTAATACTTATCTATTCTAGTAATA
>CAJTXY010000009.1:28866-42936 GCA_910583685.1 uncultured Bacilli bacterium | reverse complement strand
ACAAATCCTATCAAAACGATTCTCTACTATATATAAATATACAATAAATTTACTCGTTCGGCAATAAAAAGTAATATAGAAAAAAGAAACTACAATTTTACAATTAGTTTCTTTAACTATTTTATTCGTCCTTCTTTTCTAAAGATTGATAATATTCATATCTCTTAATCGCATTTTGCTTATTCTCTTCCATTTTTTCTTTATAATCTTTGGAAATAGTCTTTAAACTACGATAGCGATCTTCCCCACCAATAAAGTCAAAATACTGGGAAAAGTCCGCTTTACTATCCATTTTAAACTCTTCAGTTTCTGGATTATAATGGAATAATGGGAAATAACCACTATTAGTAGCCTTTTTTTCCTCTTCGATACTACTTTTCATCCCTGTGATAATTCCTTGAGCAATACAAGGAGAGTACGCAATAATAATAGATGGACCATTATATCTTTCTGCCTCCTGCATTACCTTAATTACTTGATTAGGGTTAGCCCCCATAGAAACGGTAGCAACATAAACATGAGGATAAGTAAGTGCAATCTTCGCTAAATCTTTCTTAGAAGTCTTTTTTCCACTAGAAGCAAACTTTGCAACAGCACCTACTCGAGTAGATTTACTAGCCTGCCCCCCAGTATTAGAATAAACTTCTGTATCTAGAACTAAAATATTAACGTTATCATAGCTAGCAAGTATATGATCAATTCCACTATAGCCAATATCATAAGCCCAACCATCTCCACCAATCATCCAAATAGACTTAGGCTTAATGAATTGTTTTAACTTCTTTAACTCCAATACTTTACTATCATCAATGATCTCATATAAAGCTTCAGCTGTCTGCTCATTAATCTCTTTTGCATAAGCTTTATAAACCGCTTTCTCACTATTTTTTACTTGGTCGATATTCTCCTCTATCAACGAAACAATTCTACGTTTCTGCTGCATATCAGCAATTTTCATTCCATACCCATATTCTGCATTATCCTCAAATAACGAGTTTGCCCAAGGAACAGAATAGGCAGTAGAAGGAGTAGAAGCACTATAAATAGAAGAACAACCAGTAGCATTAGCAATCATCAAACGATCCCCAAATAACTGCGTTAAAAGTTTTAAATAAGGAGTCTCTCCACAGCCAGCACAAGCACCACTAAATTCAAACTTAGGAGGAGCAAACTGACTACCCTTCACAGTATTCTTCGGCGTCTTTTTAGGAGCAACCTCATCTACCAAATATTGAAATTCCTCATTTTTTCCCTTTTCCTCTAGCTCTTTCTTAGCAGCCATCACAATTGCCTTTTCTCCCTTTCTACCAGGACAGATCTCTTCACATAAAGAGCAACCTGTACAATCAGAAAGACTAGCAGATACAACAAATTTATAATTTTCATCTTTAAGCTTTACATCTAATAAATCCTTTTGCATAGAAGAAGGAGCATCCATCACTTCTTTCTCATCTAACAAAAATGGTCGTATTACTGCGTGTGGACAAACAAGAGAACACAAGTTACACTGAATACAATTTTCGGAAATAAAGCAAGGAGCAACCTCCGAAATATTGCGTTTTTCAAGTCTGGAAAGTCCTGCTTCAAAAGTTCCATCTGGTGCTTTTAAAAAGTTACTAACGGGAATACTATCTCCCTCCATAGCATCAATAAGTTCAAAAGCAGATCGCCTCTCTTCCCCTTTGAAATCAATATCTACATTAGGAATTTTCATAATACGAAGAGAATCAAGTGCCTCATCAATTGCCTTTAAATTTTTAGCTACAAGATCGCCTCCCTTATTAGCAAAACGAAGACGAATACCATCTTTAATCTGCTTCACAGCAAAATTAAAATCGATAATATGACCTAATTTAAAAATCAAAGTCTCAATAATGGCACTAACCTTAGGACCCAATCCATTCTCCTGTGCAACCTTGAAAGCATCTACAATATAAAACTTAACCTTTTTCTTCTGCAAAATATTCTTATCATAATTAGTTAACATTTTCCAAATCTCAGCATCACTTTTTCTAGTATTTAGTAAGAAAATACCACCTTCACTAATATAATCCAACATTTTCAATTTATGTAAATAAGTATCTTTCGTACAAACCAGAAGAGATGCCTCTTCTACATAATAAGTAGATCGAATTTGCGTTTTACCAAAACGTAAATGTGATGCCGTAATTCCCCCACTTTTCTTAGAATCATATTTAAAATAACCTTGAACATAAGCATTGCTATGACTACCAGTAATTTTCATTAGATCTTTACAAGCACTAACCATACCATCACTACCATAACCATAGACTAAAAACTCTGTATAATCTTTCTTTACACGAAAATCTTTATTATAAGGAATGCTTAAACCTGTAACATCATCTAAAATTCCTACAGTAAAATTACTGTGCATATCTTTACTATCTAAAAAGTCAAACACACCTTTAATCATAGCAGGTGTTGTATTTTTACTAGAAAGACCATATCGTCCACCAACAACAGTCACTTTACTTTCTGCTTCCTTAATGGTCTTAACAACATCTAAATATAATGGTTCTCCACTAGAACCAGCTTCTTTTGTACGATCAAGTACAGCAATCTTTTTAACAGACTTTGGAATTGCTTTTAAAAAATGCTTCGCACTAAACGGGCGATAAAGATGAACCTCTAAAAGACCAATATCATTGTTTTTATTTTGCATAAAATCAATCGTCTCACGAATTGTCTCACAAACAGATCCCATCGCCACAATAATCTTGCTAGCCGTTTTGCTACCATAATACTCAAATGGTGCATAACTTCTTCCTGTTATTTTATTTACCTCATTCATATAAGAAGCAACAATATCAGGAATTTTATCATAATAGGAATTGCGAACCTCTGTTGCTTGAAAATAAATATCTTCATTCTGTGCCGTTCCTCGAGTCACCGGCTTCTCTGGATTAAGAGAACGATTTCTAAATTCATCTAGTGCCTTTTCGTCAATAAGACTTCTAAGTTTATCAGTATCAATTACATCAATTTTAGAAAGCTCATGGCTAGTACGAAATCCATCAAAGAAATGAAGAAAAGGAATGCTACCTTTAATAGCAGAAAGATGAGCAACACCTGTTAAATCCATTACTTGCTGTACAGAACTTGATGCAAGCATTGCAAATCCAGTCGCACGTGTTGCATAGACATCTTGATGATCCCCAAAGATAGATAAGGCATGGGTAGCAAGACTCCGTGCAGCAACATGAATGACACAAGGAAGCATTTCTCCTGCCATTTTATACATATTAGGAACCATCAATAATAATCCTTGGCTTGCTGTATAAGTAGTCGTTAAACATCCTGCCTGCAAAGACCCATGAACCATCCCCGCTGCTCCCGCTTCACTTTGCATCTCAACAACTTTAACAGGTGTTCCAAAATAATTTTTTCGCCCTTCATTTGCCCATTTATCAGTAAGTTCTGCCATAGGAGATGCAGGTGTAATTGGATAAATTCCTGCTACTTCTGTAAAATTATAAGAAACATATGCTGCCGCTTCATTCCCATCCATTATTTTCTTCATACTCTTCACCTCAATTATTTCTTTATATATATTATATAATAAATCGAAAGAAAAGAACAGAATTAATCAAAAAGAAAAGTACCAAATACTTAGTACTTATTATTGACCAATAGTAAAAGGATTCTGTTTTGTTCCCTCTCCACCCGTAATCTTAATACTTTCTTTTAAATGTACACTAGGACGTATTCCCCCAAAGAGGAAAGAAGGCGATGAATTATACAGTCCCCCATTATTTATAACAGAACGCATACCAGAATTATTACGGGTTAATAAATAGTAGTCAGTTCCAAAGACTCGCCCTTGCATCTGTGTAGCAAATTGCTCACCCAATCTAAGCAATCCAACAAATGCCTCGGTAGATAATGCCAAACTTTGATTATCTATATTACTATACTTAGCAAATTTATAATTAACGCCTGTATCTACAGTACCTAAATACCATATAGACTTTTGTATCATTCCTAATTGAGACTCCGTTAAAAACCCCTGATTAGGATCTAAAAAACTATGATTCAAAAAATAGGCTATTTCATATGTTTCATCAGATGGATTATAGATTGTTTTACCAGATGTATTAAACTTTTTAGTAACAAACGAACCTCCATCTTTTAATGGCTCAGCACTAACCAATTTTACTCCTCCAAATTCGCGATTTACAATTCGATAAAGACTGTTTTCATTAGCACCAAACTCCACATATTCCCCACTGTATCGCTCTTTAAGTAAAGTTCCAAGCAAAGCATCCTGTTCTCCCATCAATCTATATGGGCTAGTGGAAGTCCCCTCTCCACTCACTACTTCTATAACTGATTTCAAATTAATTGCTGGTCTAAGACTATAACTATCTGTAGAAGGGATGAAAAAATTCTTCCCATATTCCCCATAACAAATATGAGTAGAATCATAAGGTGTTAATAAAAAAGATATTAAAGTGTTATTTAAATAAGTAGCATTATCAATACTATATTCATAAAGATTTAATAAGCCTACTGGATCTTTTACTATCGTTATTTTAGCTGGTTTATTTCTTGTCTGCATTTCAGTAGCATTCCAAAGACTATCCATCTTAATAAATTTCTCTGGCTCCCGCAAATTGCCTAAGAATCCATCTACACTAGTATCATTTAACCATTCCTCCGCATAGCTTCCCTCAAACATTGCATTATTTTCACTAGAATATGAAATTGCCGTCATCGGCCACTGCGTTACAAGTTTTACAGAATTGTCACTAGGATCTTTGGAAACTGCTCTCCATAATTTTCCAGAATACCATACATAATTATTAGGATCTTCTCCAGTAATAAATGTTTGTTCTTCATCTCTCGTATCAATAGCACCCTTTTCTCCTAGTCTTGCCTCATCAAAGATAACATCACTTGCTTTTCCTAAAGATTCCACCTGTTCCCCTTCTACTACAATCTTGCCGTGATAATGTCTACCTAATACTTCATTACCTGCACTCTCATCTATCCACATTCGAATCTCATAAGTAATACTTTCCCTTGCAGAAAGATTACCATTTACAGCAATATATTCATCCTGAATGGTAGAAAGAAGAACAGGCTCTCCTCCATCAATGCTATACTTAAGTACACTCCTATCTAAAAGTTTATTTTGACAACCATCTTCCTCTATCATAGATAAATCATCTAGTATTTTTACTTTATATTCTGCATTTAGACTACCAGTATTGGTAATCTTAAAACGATAAGGCTCTCTTTCTTGGCCTGCCACATCACTCTCAGGAAAAGCCCCATTAAGACGAATAATATTTCCAAGCCCACTGGAAGTATCATCATAAGCAATCTGCAAAGTCCCTGACTTAATCATATTATAATGTTCGGCCTTTTGAATATTAGTAAATATGGCGTAACTTCCTCCCAACAAGGCAGTAGTAGAAATAGCAACAAAAATAAGGGTAAGAACAAACTCTCTTCGTAGAAGGTTAGTAATTTGGTACCCTCTATGAACTACTGGTTCCTCTTGATCCTTATCTATTCTATATTTTTTCCTTCTCTTCCACTCCGCCATATCATCACCTATTATTTCTACCCTATATACATTCTAACATAAATAAGAAAAAATAAATACTAATTAATTCACAATCTCAATGTATTCATCCATTGTCGTATTTCGAAATATAGTAATTCTAGGAATTAACAATTTATCACTTTTTAAAGTCGCACGTCTTTGTCCACCGATAAATCCTAAATGAAAACCAGCCTCCTTAACAGCATTAATAGCGTGATCATTATATTCATATAAAGGATAGCAAAAAGCAAAAGTATTATTTAAAATAGACCTACTCTGTTTTAAATCTGTAACAATCTTTTCTTTATCCAAACACTTTAAAGCACTCCCCTGACCTAAAGGACACCGACCAGGCTCGTGTAACTCATGAGTATGAGAGGCAAGTTCCAAATAAGGAGATTGATAATTAGAAGGATCATACCAAGCCGTAATTAAAAATAATGTTGCATTCACCTCATACTCTTCCAAAAGTGGAATAATATTAGAAGCACGATCCCCATCATCGATAGTAACCAAAATACTTCTCGTAGGGAGCTGAATATTTCCATCTAAGAATTCCTCCATCTCTTTTGTCGTAATAGTAAAAAACTGATTTTCTTTTAAATACGCAAAATGACTTCGAATCTGAGAGATTGGATGACAGATAATACCAGTACATCCATAATCATCCTCTTTATAAATAAAATGATAAGCAGTAACAGGAACATCTGTAGCAACAGCAATGCTCTCATCTAGTTCTACTTCTTCTAAAATATCATCTTTAAAAACCTTGAAAAGCTCCCCAAAATACGCAATAGAATAACTATCATTATCTTGTTTTATCACTTGGCCTTCAATAGGATGAAATAATTCATAAACTTTTTGATCTTCTCGGTATAATGACACCTTATCTTTTGTTTTAATCTTTTTTGAAAAAGGAATATAATGCTGATATCTAGTATCAACCTGTTTTTTCTCTTCTGTCTTCATAACACAGGAAAAGGGAATATAAAATGCGTAGTTTTCTACTAAAAAATAAGGCTCGGAAAAAGAAGATGGCTTTACGAGTGATAAAATCTCTCCCTTCGTAATCCTACCCACCTTCTTATACCTCTTGTGATCTTTTTGATAAATATCACAATCCTTGGAAACAGAAACAACAGCAGAATAATGACTCTGAATTTTTTTCATTCTTCTCTCTATTTCCATCTTTTTCTGCTCTTCTACCCGTTTTGCTAACTCATTTTGATAAATAAAAAAAGAAAAGATGCCTAAAATAATCAATACTAGTATTACCAAACTAAGAATAATCCATCTTTTCTTTTTCATAATTTTCTCCTTTATTTAGGGACTTTTTTATTTTTCTCATTTGTTACAATCCAAGCATTCGATACACTTCTTCCACCATACTCTCCTCCCGCAGAAGGACGATTATAAAGCTTTCCATTCACAGCCATTGTAGAAGAAGCACCACCATCTAAATTTGCAGCATTATATGCCTTATATCGTTTTAAAATATCGATTGCCTCATTCATTGTGGCACCAAGACTATAACCTGGAATTCTTCCTTCAATCACTAAAAAGAGTACAACTCCATCTTTTCTTTGGGCAATAATTGTACGAGGAGCAACTCCCCATCCACCATCCCCGTGAATTCTAGCTGCCTTACCGTTGACAATCAGAAATGGACCAAATTCAACAGCATCATTCATTCCCTTAGAAATAGCTTCCTGTGGAGAAGTAGAAGTAAGCAACATTTTATGATCTTTTGTAAATCCAATTAATCCACCATCTCCACCAGAATGTGTCCAAACAAGTTCTCCATCCTTAATAATCGCACCATATGGTGTAGAACCATTTCCCCAACCATCTAAGTCTTCGAAACCTCCACCATTAATACCAACCAAACCATCATTATCACGACAAAGTTTTGCAACAGTAGCACCTTGTCTACCTAGTAACTTAGGCGTCGCAAGATCCACATCTGCTGGATCATAAATAACAGTTAAATACCCCTTAAAATTATCTTCTTCTAAACGAATAATTTTATACACATCATTATCAGGATCTTTCTCAAACAACTCTCTTTCATACTTAGAAGAATAATTCTTATTATGTTCTCCCCCAATAATAATATCATCTAAATTAACCTCTTCTTTTGACTCTTCAATATAGTTTTCACTCATCACCTTATTCACTGTATTCTCACTATATAAAGTATAAGCCAAATATTTATGATTCATTGTTGTCATCGCTGTTGGAATCCAAAAATTTTTAAAACCAATAGTAGGAAAATAAACAACAACCAAGAAAAGAATAACTAAAAGATCCAACATCATAACACAAATAGTAAACTTACTGAACTTTTTCACTTTCTCCTTTGACTTTTTCTGCTTTTTTAATTTTGTTTTTTTCTCCATCTCTTTCATATCATCTACTCCACTATATAAGGAACATCCATCGTCCCCTCTCCTGATTTAATTAAATTCTTATCAAGACACACAGTCGGTACAATATTCTTAGCATCTTTTACCTTCTCTTCACTTAAGACTCCATTTTTATTATAAACCCATCCCATAGAAGAACCCGTAGTATTTAAAAGATAAAAATCATCTAACGTAGTATTACTATTATAATCATACAAACTTAAAAGTCCAACTTTATTATTAATAATATCATTATACTGATTAAAATAACCAAGCCCTGCACTATTAGATACTTCTCCAACTGGAAAACTACATTCTGAAAGAACAGTATTATAAGAAAGAGAACGATAATAATCCCGATTGAGAAAGTAAGCAATATTATAACGACTTAAAGGATTATAAAAGGCATCTTTATTATTAAAAGCCCTCGTTACTAAATTCCCATTCATCTTAGCATAATCATTAAGAGAAAGCCTTAAGATATTATCTTTTTCTTCATAAATCTTATAAAGATCTTCTCCAAGTTTTACATATTTATTAATATTAGTATCATACCCCTCTTGATTAATGACATAAGGATCCACTAAGGTTCCTGTTCCCCCTGTTACTTTAATATTCTTCTTTAAAGTCATAACAACACGAATACCATAACCAGCATCAACTAAAGCATCAGCAACTGTTCCATCTTCTGCAATATAAAGATTGTCCCCTACATCATTTTTTCCAAGTAAAAAACTATTTTGTTTATTATATAAATAACTATTTTTTCCTAAATAATCCACATAATCTTTTAAAGTAAGTGGTAAAAAATAAGACTTCTCTTTTTTCTCACATTTTACTGCCTTCTCATCCAAAACACCTTCACACCATTCTGTCTCTTTTAATAAGGCAGTCTCGCCAGGAACTGTTTTTTGATAAACCCCTGAATTCTCATTATCACCTTTATTTAACCAATGATATATATTAGATTTCAAGTACTCTGTATCATCCCCATAGTTAAGTAATCCCTCATTGACATTAGATACAATTTTTACAGAATTATCTTCGTTAATCTTCATAATACGATAAAGTCGGTTTCCAAAAAATATATAATTATTATCAACCATTCCTTTAAATGAAAGCCCATCTTTTTCTTGATGAAGTCCATTGGCTTCTGTTGTAATCTTATTATTGCGAAGTACAGCAACCTTTAATGTCTCCTCTTCTTTTTTAATCACTGTATTTTGCTTACTATAGTAATAAAAAGAACGCCCTCCATAATAAATACAAAGGCACAATATAAAAACAATACTACCAATATTAAAAGCATATTCCCATCGAAATACTTGAATACGAATCTTTTTTCCCTTTTTCTTCTTCACTTTATTTCTATTTTTATCTTCCTTTTTCTTTGTCATACTAACATACCCTTATTTACCTTTTCCATATATGATTATAACAAGAAAAAAGCTCTATGCCAAGTTTTTTTGGAAGAGCAATTTTTCAACTTTACTGTATAAATAATTTAAGATATAAGCAAGAATATAAGAACCAACAAATGTAATTATAAATTCAACTCCCATAAAAACTAAAGACATTTTAAATCCAAATGGTTCGAATACTTGAAATAAAAACTTTTTCGTAATCTCCATTACCAAGACATGCATCATATATATGTAGAAAATAAGTGGACTGGTAACAGTAAAGAATTTTTCTACTCTTTTAGAGATTCCCCACTTATCATAGTTTTCTCTTACAAAGGTAAAAAGTGCAGTAGATGCGATAAATGGTAAAATAGAACCCGCTACTAAAAAGGAATCTTCTCGAACCGTTTCAGTAACGAAAGCATCTAGTATAGGCATTACAAAAATACATAAGACCCCCAAAAGATATAATACTCTATGATACTTTTTGGAAATTCCATAATGATATAAGTAATAGCCTAAAAACAAATAGTTAAGATAGCGAATTTCATTAGAAAACAAAAATGCAGAAAAGAAACTATAATCAAACTTTCTAGAAATAATAAAAATAGCAGATAAAAAATTAGAAAGTAAAATAACAAGTATTAAATTTCGCAACTCCTCTTTGCTCAAATTCTGAATCATTCGTTTCATAAAAGGAATTAATAAATAGATTAAAATAATAGAATACATAAACCAAAAATGATATTTAATCTGATTAGAAGTAAAGGCATTTAGAAACTGCAATATAGAAAAACCTCCACCACTTTTCAAAACTTCATAGATGTAATAAATAATAGATATCACAAAAAATGGAATGAAAAGTTTAGATGCCTTCTTCTTTAAAAATTCTGAATACTTCTCTTCTTTTTTACTTCCCAACATAAAAATTCCTGTCAACATAAAAAATAAAGGAACACCTGTTCTAGTAAAACTATCTAAAAATGTAAGTAAAGAATAATAATTACGATTAGATATCAAAAAACTATCTCTAAAATCTGCAAAAACATGAATGAAGATGACGGATACAATAGCAATAACCCGAAGCAAATCACAGTACTTTACTCTTTCTTTCATTTTCATACTTCCACATCCTTTTCTTAATTATAACAATAAGTCAAAGAAAAAACTACTAAAAGTAGTTAATCTTGAAAATAAGGAAGTAATGTCTTAGTAACTCGTAAATAACCTAGATTAGACATATGAAGTCCATCTGTAGTATATTTCAGTTTTAAATTACCTTCTTGATCTAAAAGTTCGTGATATACATCAATATAAGTAACATTAGAATCTTGACAATAGGCTTTCAACGATTTATTAACATCTTGAATCACTTTATTATCACGACTTTTTACAGCATCTTTATCTATTTTTTCATCATCCGTATTATTAACTGGGTAGATAGATTGTAAATAAATCTTTGCTTGTGGTCTTAAATTTTTAATTTCTTTAATAATCTTTTTAATATTAGATACAACTTCTTTTTTCTCAACCCCTGCACCAATATCATTTGTACCAATCAAAATAAATACCTTAGTCGGATTATAAATCCAAACCATTTCTTTTAAATTATTTAAAATATCAATGGTATGATACCCCGCAATACCACTATTCACAACAGGCAAATCATCAAAAAATTCTTCTACTGGATACCAATCAGTAATAGAGTCTCCAAGTAAAACAAAATTGTCTTTATCAGATACTCTAATATCATATGGATTTTTAAATTCTTCTTTTTTGGGTGGTTGGTTTAAGATAAATAATAAAGCTATTAAACTACAAATAATAACTCCTAAAATAATATTGACAATAAATGCCTTATTTAGCACTAACTTCTTCACTTTCTTGTTTTTCAAATATATCCCCCCTAATTAGGCACTTATTATAACATATTTTGAATAGATTTGCAAGTTTTATACAACTTTTACAAATAGCATTATAAAAATCCCTGTCTAAAAACAACAGGGATTATTTAATAAATTCGCTAATTACAGAGAATTTTCGGAATTCTTAGCCAACTGTTTCTGATAATACTTACCAATATATTTCCAAGTATGAGAATTCTTAATTTGGGTATACTCCTCTACAATTGGTCGCAAAACAGATAATTCATCATTCATTTTAGTCTCTAACTCATAATACTTTGCTTGTAGAAAATCATACTGCTTTTTTAATTCAAAAAGTTCCTGTTTTTGTGTATTTATGGTATCTAAAAACAAGGAATCCTTCTCTTCTAGTCTACTAACTACTTCCTCTTTATACCACAAAACAGGAGGAAGGAAAGCATCCTTCAATTTGCTATCACAACTTAAAAACTCTTCAATTTTTTCTTTAATATTCTTTCGCACTTCGCGATACTTATCTTTATTCTTAATAGCCAAAAAATCTTGCTTACAATAAGTAAAAAATTCATCCTCTGAGCAGTGAACAATATATTCCTTAAAAGTAGCAATTCGATCTGCATTATGATCATAATAAATTAATAAAACAGGAGTTTGTAAGGCAATACAAGGAAGTGCCACATGAATACGATCCGTAACAACAAACTTAGCATTTTGATAAATCTTTAATAATTCTTCTACTTTTTTCATTCGCTCTTCATAAGACAACTTAGAATGCTTTTTAACCCAAAGAGCACGATTCTTATAGTCCTCCATTGTATATTTTTGAATTTCTTTTTGCTTTTCTTCATAACTCAAATTATTAGAAGAAAACTCCAAAACCCAATGACTAATTTCTTTGACTTCACAGCCCATAATCTTCTTTAAATAAGAAACAATCTCAGGCTTTAAATCTACAGCACAAATATAATCCTTTGTCTCTTTTTTTCCAATAGGATCTAGTGTTAAAGTAGCACAACCAGAAAAATAAGTATCATAACCCAAAGAATCAAGTTTCTCCTTCGTATTAAAATCTCTACAGCCAATAGGACCAAACCTCATAAGTAAATCACGAGTATAACCTTCTAAAAACCGATGCCCTGAATTTAGGATTAAATCATTCGCAGAAAAATGCATCGAAATAAGCAAAGGATCAATATAAGGAGAAAGCGAAAAACGATATTTATGATGATTATACCAACCATTCATAATTACTTTTACTACCTCAGAATCATAATCGGGAACAAAACTACTAATATCTTCACGATCAATAACATAATCCACTTTTGGCAAGAATCTCGAAGTAGCATAAGTCTGAATATCATCTCCAATATTATCTGTGTCCTTATACAAGATCACCCCATATTTTACCATATTTGCTTTTTTCATAATTTTCCTCACATTCTAATAAAACATAACATTGCCATCGACACGTCCATTAATCCCAGGAACAACATCATTGCTACCATATTGCCACATACGATAACTACCTTGATAACCACAATAATGATTATAATGAGCAATCCAATCAATCTTACTTCTTAAGTCTGGAGCATTTAATGCAGTATCGGCCCAATTAGTATATGTATAAATCTTCCAATCATACCCAGCCTGACTAATGCGACTTCCAAATGCCTCGACAATTCTCCGATAAGTAGCAACTTTGTCTGGAAACAAAGAACTATAAACATTGGATTCTAAATCAAAATATATTGGATAAGTAAGCTTCATATTATACTTTTTAATAGCATTTAACACTCGCTCTGCTTCAAGCCTTCCTTCTAACATATTGTACCCAAGTCCATTTACAGAACCATATTTATCTTCTGCATAACTGTAAATATAAACACCATAAGGAATGTTTAAACGATTTAATTCAGCAATATTTCGAGCAAGTTGCGTATCTTCCGAGTCACTCCCCGCTGCAATACGAACAATAACACCATCTACCAAACTAGAATTTTTAACAGTCTCCCAATCAATAACACCCTGATGAGAAGAAACATCAATAATATATTTAGCATTCTCTGCAATCAAAACACCTAATCCATTGAAAAAGCATTTTTTACCTTCGACGATTGCCCAATCACGGACAAAGTTTCCATAAGAATCAAGATAATAACGATTTCCGGAAGTGTCCGTAGTCCAACCACCACGAAGACTACCATCTTCATAAAAGTAGTAATTCATTTTATCAATTGTATGTTCTCCAATTGCACAAACACCGTCGCTGAACAAGTAATACTTCTTACCACCAACTTCGATCCAACCATAACGCATCTGACCATCAATTTGACTAAAGAAATACTTTTTACCATTGAGATTCTTAAAACCTTTATGCATTCTACCATCTTCATTAAAATAATATTTCTTACCGTCAGCTTCCGTAAATAGATAATTCCGTTGCATCACCCCATTACGATCAAAACAATAAGTAAAGTCATCAATCGCAAATTTTCCTGTTCGCATACGCCCATCAACTCGGCTAAAGAAGTAAGTCTTACCATCAATCACTTGAAACCCAGTGATCATTTTCCCATCAGATCCAAAATTATAAGTTTCTCCATCTACTGTAACAAGCCCAGTCTGCATCACCCCATCATCATCAAAAGAGTAAATAGGACCGTCAATTGCAAATTTTCCTGTTCGCATACGTCCATCAACCCGACTAAAGAAGTAAGTCTTACCATCAATCACTTGGAACCCAGTAATCATCTTCCCATCAGATCCAAAATTATAAGTTTCTCCATCTACTGTAACAAGCCCAGTCT
>CAJTXY010000009.1:28337-28766 GCA_910583685.1 uncultured Bacilli bacterium | reverse complement strand
GCATCACCCCATCATCATCAAAAGAGTAAGTAGGACCATCAATCGCAAACTTTCCAGTTCGCATACGTCCATCAACTCGACTAAAGAAATAAGTCTTACCATCAATCACTTGAAAGCCTGGAGTCATCCTTCCATCAGGCCCATAATAATAAGTACCATCATCAAAAGTAAATTTTCCTGTCTGCATTACCCCATTATCATCAAAGTAATACATAGGACCATCAATTGCAAACTTCCCTGTTCGCATATGACCATCGATCCGACTAAAGAAGTAGGTCTTACCATCAATTACTTGGAACCCAGTAACCATCTTACCATCAGGCCCATAATAGTAAGACTCTCCATCGAAAGTAAACTTACCAGTCTGCATAACTCCATTATCATCAAAGTAATACATAGGACCATCAATTGCAAACTTCCCTGTTCGCA
>CAJTXY010000009.1:0-28237 GCA_910583685.1 uncultured Bacilli bacterium | reverse complement strand
TCCCTGTTCGCATATGACCATCGATCCGACTAAAGAAGTAGGTCTTACCATCAATCTCTTGAAAACCAGTAATCATTCTACCATCAGGTCCATAATAATAAGTACCATCATCAAAGGTAAACCTTCCTGTCTGCATTACCCCATTATCATCAAAGTAATACATAGGACCATCAATCGCAAATCTTCCCGTTCGCATATGACCATCAATTCGGCTAAAGAAATAAGTCTTACCCTCAATTTCTTGAAATCCTACACATTTTTCATTGTTCTTGTAAAGATAGTAAAAACCATCCTCTTCTACTACGCCACTAGGAAGTGCCTCCACTTCTTGTATAAAGAAGAAAAAACCTAAAATAGCAACTATAAATAACAAACTCTTTTTCATAAAAAACCATCCTCTACATAGCAATTTTCTAATCACAAAGGTAAAAACTTTATGATAAAAAGATCACCAGAATTTTGTTAACTTATTATAATAAATATACAATATTTTTACATTTTTATCAATGAAAAGAAAGTATTTTCAAGCAAATGATTCATTTTAGTCCGTTTTTACCAATTATTATCAGTCAATAACTAGTCAAAAACATCAAGTTCAAACATAATACTACATAAAAAGATCCTCTAGTATAATTAGTCAAAGTTCTAGTCAGAAAATAATAAATGATAATATATAAACCTAAAATAACAAAAATCATAAAGTTTTTACCTTTATGATAATTATTTTTTATAACAATAAATAAAAAAAATGTAGAACTTTCTCTACATAATAATCTACTCTAAAACCCAAAAAACAGGAAGTTTTCGCAAGCCATTTTCCCCTCCGCCTACAGGTTTATTAATAATCTTTTGATTGATAATCAGAGAAGAAGAAGCTCCACCATCCATATTAGCAGCATTATAGGCACCATACTTTTTCATAATGGCAATCAACTCCTTCATACTAACACCGACACTAGAGGGAATCCTACCATTAATCACCAGAAATAAAACAGTTCCATCCTTTCTTTGACCAATAGCACTCCTAGGGGCAACGCCCCATCCACCATCACCTAAAACAGAGGAAGTTTTTCCATTTACAATAAGAAAAGGACCAAATTCAACAGCATCCATAACACGCTTCGAAGAAAGCTCATCCACAGAAACCTTTCCCAAAAAAAGTTTTCCCGACTTAGTAAATCCAACAAAACCTCCTCCTACATTAGAAGTTCCATAAGTACTAATAATTTTACCATTTTGTAAAACTCTCCCATGGGGAATCGCACCATCACTAGACCATTCCGGATCATAAAAGCCAACCGCATTCATTACCACTTTAATATGATCCCTCTTAGCAATCTCCAAACTAGTCTCTCCCTCCCTCCCCAATTTAGAAGATACCGCTAAATGCACTCTAGTAGGATCAAAAATTTCAATTAAATAACCAGAGTAACCCTTCCCATAAATTTTATTCTCTCGAAATAAAGAAGAGGCTTTACGTTCAATAGAAATAGCATCTAAATCAGTCACTTCTGATACTTCAATTACCTTATTTTGATGCATCACTTTTGAAATATAAGCATCATCAAAAAAAATCTTGGCAAGATACTGATGAGACTTTGTAGTCATCGCCGTCGTAATAAAACGCTCCCTAAAATAAGAACTGGGACCATAAAATAAAAAAAGAAAGAGAAAAAGAAAGGAAAATATACTAATTGAAAAAAATATTCCAAACTTTCTCATCTTTCTCTATTCACCTCTATTTTTTTAAATTCTTCTCTGTTTCCTTAACAATATAGATCGGTCTCTTTTTAATTTCCAAATAGGCCTTTGATAAATACATACCCATAATGCCAAAAAAGAAAAGTTGAATTCCACTAACAAACATAATAATACAAACAAGAGATGGCCATCCACCAACAGGATCTCCCCAAAGAAGCGTTTTAATAACAATCGCAATAATTGCAATGAAAGCAATAAAACAAAACAAAATTCCAATAAAAGCAGAAATCACTAATGGTGTCGTAGAAAATGCCAAAATACCTTCCATCGCATATTTAAACAATTTCCAAAAGCTCCACGTAGTCTCACCCGCTACTCTATCAGGAGCTTCATAAATAAGCCATTTTGTACGAAATCCCACAAAACTAAAGATTCCCTTTGAATAACGATTATACTCTTTCATAGAAATAATAGCATCTACCATTTGTCTAGTCATAAGTCTAAAATCCCTAGCCCCTGGTACTTGTTCTGTAGAAGAAATCTTACCAATCAATTTATACCAACAATTAGTAAAAAATTTACGTAACAACGAATACCCCTTATGAGAAGCTGTACGAAGTCCAATACAATCATACTCCCCTTTTTTCATCTCCTCATACATTGTTTGAACCATCTCAGGCGGATCTTGCATATCAGCATCCATAATCGCAACATAATCACCTGTAGCATTCTCTAACCCTGCATACATTCCAGCCTCTTTTCCAAAATTACGAGAAAAAGAAATATAACGAACTCTCTTATCTTTCTTAGCAAGACGTCTAAATACCTCTAACGTTTGATCACGACTTCCATCATTAACAAACAAAAACTCAAACTCTACCTCTTTCATCACTTTAGAGATACGATCAATTTCCTTATAAAAAATAGGAAGGGATTCTTCTTCATTATAACAAGGAACAATAATTGATATTTTTTTATTTTTCATATACACTACACCTACTTCTTAAATATAAATAATTTACTAAATACATAATTTGCAATGACAACAATGATATTAGCAACAATCTTAGCAATTAAATCATCAATTCTAAAAAGTTGTACCATTACATACATACTACCCATATCAATTCCTAAAGAGAGAATTCGAAATGCAAAAAATGAAATAATCTCGCGAAAGTCTTCTCTCCTAGATTGATTTTTACTTTCAAATACAAATAATTTGTTCGTCCCATATGCAAATAAAACGGAAAGCAACCAAGCAATTACAGTACTTACCTGATAATTAATAGTAAGAAGTCTCGCTAAAAGAAAATAGACTAAAATATTGATAACAGTAGTAAGACCTCCAAAAATTAAATACAAAAATAATTCTCGAAACTTTTTTCCCTTCATAAGCACCCCAGTACTCTCCCACTCTTCTACTTTAGCATCAATAAGCTCCTCCATATGAGACTCTTTAAAGTTATAAGGTTTTATCTTAAAAGAAGTTGCCTTTTTCAGTACTTTAGAAAAAGAATTAAAATCGCGAAGTTCAAGCAGATAACCTTCTGCTGCAAATTTTTTGATAATCTGCTCCTGATGATCATTCGTATGCTCTCTATACTTTTTAAGTCTTGCCGCTGCAATAATTTTCTTCTGATATTTCAGTGCGGTAATAATAGAGCCAACACCACCATGAGTAATAACAAGACTGGCATCTTTAATTAACGCTTCAAGTTCCGAAGGCGAAATGAGATCAACCACTTCTAAAACATCAGATTGATACTTTGTATGCCCTGCTTGTACGATTACTTTCTCATCTATTAAGCCATCTCTAACTGCTTTTTCTACTACTTTTAAAAGTCGAGAGAAATCTTTATCTTGTGTGCCCAATGTTACTAAAATCATAAAAACCTCCTAGTAAATACGTCCACCATAAATTGCTTTTGGGTAACATTTCAACATATCTGGCCATTGTACAATAAATAAATCGGCAAAATAATAAATAAGTCGTCCTGTAATCGTCTTAGTATTAATATTAGCAAATGACTCAATATAAACAATTTTACTACCAAATATTTTTCCCAAACAACACATAGGTCCTGCCGTATGAGCCCCTGTTGTAATAATGACATCAGGTTGAAACTTCAAATAAAAATAAAGACTTTTAAAACAATTGGCCAAAAGACGAAAAGGGTAAGTCAAAATATGATCCTTAGTCCCAAAGATTAAAAACTTAATCTTATCTTTATATTTAGTCTGCATCTCTAAATTATTCTTAGTCTTCTCTGTAATGATTTGATAATCATATTTCGAAAACAACGAACTCAGCTGCATCAACTCAGACAAATGACCACCTGTTGACGAAATAAACATAACCTTTGTCAAAACTTCTCACCGTCCCTTTAAAACCAATTATATAATAATTTTAAATTTTCGTCTATAGATTATCATTTTCTTTGTAAATCCTAAAGCAAAAAGGAAGTAAGAAAAAACTTCTAGCAAATAAAAAATTGTATACGAAGATATACAATTCTTAAAAATGAATCGGAAAAGTCATCCTTTTCAAATTCCAAATCCCGATCTAAATTACAACTCCTCAGCAAAATTCTTTTGTAGGCGATTAAATATCTGATAGCCAATAATAACAAGACCTAAAGAAAGAGCAAGGATGAAAAATAATCCTTTCAAATCAGGCATTGTCTGATAATATAAAATATCACGATAACCTTGAACAATATAGGCCATTGGATTTAGACGAAATACCCACAAAAAGTTTTCAGGAATGGTACTTAGTGAATAAACAATTGGTGTTCCATAAAACAATGCTTGAATAACAACACCAATAATATGTTCCAAATCACGCAAGTAGACAGTAACTGAAGATAGAATAAAGACAATACCTAATAGGAAAAGATATTCTATCAAAATAACAAAGGGCAATAAAAGAAGATATTTAGAAAAACCAATTCCAGTAAATACTAAGAAAACAAAGATAATAATACAAGAGATTAAAAAATTAACAAGCCCACTAGTAACAGTAGAAATAGGCAAAATCTCTCTTGGAAAATATACCTTTTTTAAAATATTTCCATTCGCAATAATTGTAGATGCCCCTTGCGTTACAACTGTTGTAAAAAAGGTCCAGGGAATAAGAGCAGTCATCAAAAACATTACATAATTTTTCTCTGGTGATTTTAAAATAATCGGAAAAATAATAGCATAAACCATAAGCATTAAAAGGGGATTTAAAAATGACCACAAAATCCCCAAAAATGATTTTTTATATTTTCCACGAATTTCCTTTTTAATACTAGTATTTAGAAATTCTCGATACTGAAACAATTTCTGAAACATCAATCATCACTCAACTTTCTTTTTAAAATTCGCACCACTCGATGACACTCTAAAAGAATAAATTTTATAAATAGTTTAATAAGTAAATAAGGAACCATAATAATAGATTCTACAAAATGTTTTAACTGTCTAAGAATCTCATAGAAGAAGTGAAAGCAAAGTTCTGCTTCCTCAGGAATACGTAATCTCACAGCAAGCTCTTGGCATTTTAAGAAAATTCGTTCCTTTCTACTCATTTCATATTCAGAAGACTTGCTACCATAAACACTTAAATTATACTGTTCTACAAGCCATTGATATTGTCCCTTATCGGCAAGAAGAAACATATTAATTAACTCTTTCATAATATCTAAATGATCAGAAAGTGTTGAAGAGTCAGTCTTTTGTAACTTTAACAACTTTTGGAACTCCTCTTCCATATTTTGAACCATATTATTAATAGTAAATCCATCTAAAATACGCTGACGACAAGCTTTTTGATAACGAGTTAAATCACTGGAAATCTTTAAAATTCCATCAACATAATTTTGAACTTCTGAAGAAGAATACGAAAAATCAAAAATATCTTCTTCCTTTTGTAAACAAGGTACAATAACCCCTACCTCATCACAAATTAACTCTTTTTGCCCCCCAACATCACTAGAAACAACAGGAACTCCCATAGCAAGAGATTCATAAGAAGTAAGAGCAAGCCCTTCTTTAATAGAACAATTAAGAGTAAGATCACTAATCGCATAAATCTCATCTGGATACTCACTTTTACCTAAAAAGCGTACAAATTCATCTAATCCCTCTGTACGAGAAATACCTTTAATCTCATCTAACAGTGGCCCATCCCCTGCAATTAGAAATAAAACATTCTGTTTTACTTGCACTGTTTTCTTAATAATTTCCATTAACAAAAATGGTCTTTTTTGATAATCAATTCTAGCAATAAGAGAAATAATAGTACGATTAGTAGGAATTTGATACTTCTCTCTCAACTTCTTTTTATTATAATGTTTAGGATCAAATTTCTTCTCATCTACTCCAATATAGACAGTTCCAACTGATTGAGGATCTCTCTTAAAATAATGAACCAAAATATTCTCACTATTTTTATTACAAAATAATGTTTTATCAATAACAGAACCAACCGCTGCCGAATCTCTTGAATAACCACCGTTACGGTTATACCATTCTTCCATATGAATATAATCTAAAATTGGTAACTTTGGATATTTCGTATGTAAATAAGGAAGGAAAGAATAACCAACTTGACTATTAGTATTAAAGATAATATCAACTTTTCTAGACTCAATTAAGTATTGAACAAAAGAAAGATAATCTTTACGATCAAGGAAGGTTGATAAATCAAATACTTCATCGCATGCACATTCAAACTTTTGACGCCATCTATAATCAGTAGGTTGCATTGCTACCAAAGTAATAAAGTATTTTTCTTTATCAATTCTTTGAAATAAATCCAAATTAAATTTATCAGCACCACCTAAAGTCATCCATGGAACCATCACTAAAATATGAACCCTCTTATCACCTTTTTGTTTTGGTATAACAACAGAATCAACCTGCTCCCGAATACCATCCCAGTGATAATTTTCACGTGGAAATTCAATGGGTCTTACTACACTCTTAATTTGCTCAGCATAAAATGCAATTTGCTTCATATTTCTTTTGTGATTACTATGAGCAAGCTTCAACTGTCCAGAAACTTTTTTACGTCGATACCAAAAACCATAGTAACTCATATGAATTGGAAAATGCCCTTTAGCAAGCAATTTCAACCAAAAAATCCAGTCTTCATAATACCCATTTCCCTCAATTTGAAAGCCCCCAACATCATAAAAGGCCTCTTTTCGAATCATCGCTTGAGAAACAAGCAAATTCTCATACTTCATCCGCTCACTAGAGAAAAATTTATTCCAAGCAGACTCTTCTCCTTCAAAGTTAATAATATCAGAATAACACCAACTAGCATTAGGATTTGCACACATTGCATAATAGGCTGTCTCCAAATAAGTAGGATCTAATAAGTCATCGTCATCAATAAAAACAACAAGCTTTGTCTCTTTAGAAGAATGAGCAACTCCATAATCACGAGTTCTTGATAACCCCTCATTTTCTTTATGTAATAAAGAGATCCTATCATCCATAGCCTGGATTTTATCAAAATAGCGTAAACTCTCTTTATTAGTAGAACCATCATCGATAATTAACCACTCATAATAAGGATACGTTTGATTTAAGATACAATTAGCAAGTTGTAATATCTTATCAGATGAATTCCATGCAGGTGTAACGATACTAATAACTGGTTTATGTTTGTTATACTCCCTCTTTTTATTTAAAACTCTACCTGGCTCTAATGTATAATCTATATTCATTCCTATACTCCCCCTAACTACAATTTTTTAAATACTCGTCTATAACTTCATCAACAGGTCCATCCATCCGAAGCCTTCCTTGATATAGCCAAACAGCACGATCACAGTATTTACGAACAGCTGACATGCTATGTGTTACAAAGACCATTGTCTTTCCCTGCTTCTTTAGGTCCATCATTCTCTCATAACACATCTCTTGAAAATGCTGATCCCCTACCGCCAAAATTTCATCAATCAAAAGTATCTCAGCATCAACATTAATAGCAATAGAAAAAGCAAGACGCATATACATACCAGATGAATAAGTACGGACTGGATTATCAATATAACTACCAAGTTCAGAAAAGGCAATAATATCATCTAACCTCTCATCAATTTCATGTTTAGAAAGACCAAAGATAGAAGCATTAAAATAAATATTCTCACGTCCAGAAAAATCAGGATGAAACCCTGCTCCAAGTTCTAGTAAGGAAACTAGTTTTCCATAAGTTTTAATGGTTCCCTTATCTGGGTATATAATTTGTGTCATAAGTTTTAATAAAGTACTCTTACCACTACCATTAACACCAACCAAGGCAACTGTCTCTCCTTTTTTGATCGTTAAACTAATATCACTAAGCACTTCTCTTATCTCGTGACGATTTCGATTCCAAAATAATAATCTCTCTTTTAAGGTATTTGCTTTATCAAAATACACTTTAAATGATTTATCAATATCATTGACTTCAATAGCAATGTCATTATTATCTTTTTTTACCATCTTAACACTCCATTTCTATATAAAATTATAACATACAATAGAAAAAGACAAAAACTATTTTTAACTCTATTTTCTACTAACGAAAAAGACCATTTCTATCCTTTCCCTTATTTAAATCAATCTTTTAATTGTTTTTCTGTCTTTGCCTGTACAGAATTAACTTTAAAATATTTAGCTACACACATATTATTAAGATCATCTTTTCCTTGATATAAATCCCCTAATCCATAAGAAGGTGTCTGTTTAGTAGTAGTATATATTAAATCAAACTCAAAATCTAAAGTTCCCTTCTTTTTTCCCTTCTCCATTGTATTAATTCGACTATTCCAAGTTTTATAAAGATGATAAGTATCAAGTACTGTAAGGATATACCCTCTAAAAAATACAAAAGACAAAAGAATAACGAAATCCATTAAAATAAATTTTTTAAGTTTCCCATTCATCTCAAGATGACAAATAGCACTTCCACAAGCTAGTATCATAAAAATAATAGCAATAGTCCAAGAGCGTTCTGGAAATACTGGAGATAATACCATAGAATAAATAGACACAAAAGCACCAATTAAAAATACAAAAATATTTTTCTTTATTTTCTGCTTACGATATATCATAACAGATAAGACAATAATCAATATTGCTACAAACACGATAATGAATGGAATTGCTTTTTCTGTAATATTTAAAAGGCGAACTATCATTTTTAGAATAAAAGGTGTCTTATCAATAATACCTTTACTTCTAGCATAGTTACCAGGTGCTAATATCAAAATACAAAAACCAATAAAAGAACCTAAAAGTCCGCTAATTTGAACACTACTTATTTTTTTCTTAGAAATAAATCTATGAATGAATAGGTAACTAGCATAAATAGCAATTAAAGCCGCTGCACTATTTTCATTTGTCCAGCCAACAACAACACCAAAAATGAAAAATAATAAAATTTTAGATTTTGTCATCTTTTTTAAAGTAAATTCTTCATTCATCATTCTTTCAATAAAAATAAGAATCAAAGTAGAAGTCCATAAATAATTACACGATCCTGTAAGCCATAAAAATGACTGTCCATATGCAGGAACAGAAAACCACAATGCAAAATTGATTAATAATAAATATAATGGATTTCTCTTTTGGTCCTTACTAATTAATAAATAAATTATATAAAGCAATAAAACATACATAAAAGAATTGAAAAAATCAAATATAATTTTATGAGACATTAAGAAAAACTGTACCAAAGTATGAGCGATTGTTCGTCCTCCCCAATTTATATAATGCCATACTTGAAAATCAAGTATTTCCTTAAAACTAGATATACGCCCATTCAGTCCGTAAGAATAATAAAAGTCATCCATAATCATTGGTGTTATCAAATTAAGAAGTAACATTAAAAAAAAGATAATAAATATTATTATAAACTCTTGTTTATTTACTTTCAGCTTTTTCATAAAAAATCCTTTCATTTCTGGACAAAGTCCAACTAAAAAAATTAGCCCACTTATTCTTTCTATAATCTAATCATATCATAGAATATAAAATGATTAAAGGGCTAAATTTCATCTTCTAATTCATTGTTTTATGGGTACTCTTCAACATATTGAGCTAGTTTTTTAGTAATTTTAATATAACCAAGAGGACTGATATGAAGTCCATCTTTTGTATATTTTAAAGCAAGATTTCCTTCCTCATCTGTCAATTCATCATACATATTAATATACTTTACATGATATTTTTTACACAATTTCTCAATATTACGATTTACTTCCTGTATAACAGAATTTTCTCTATGATTCTCCTCTTCAGAATTAATTTTAGAATCATCAGTTTTATTAACTGGGTAAATAGACTGGACATATATTTTACATTGTGATCGATTCTTTTGAATTCCCTTGATCATCTTCTCTATGTTTTTAACTAATTCTTCCTTGGAACAATCTGTATTCAAATCATTTGTTCCAATTAGAATAAAAACTTTAGTTGGATTATATTGATATACCAACTCTTCCATCTTATCTAAAAGTTCAAATGTTCTAGATCCTGCTCTTCCACTATTAACAATTGGCACATATTCCTCATACAAATCACCAAAAGGACACCACTCTGTTATAGAATCACCTAAAAAAACAATATTCTCATTTTTATAATCAGTTCTCTCTTCCATCCTATCCATCTTTTTAGCATTCACTGTTTTTATTTTAATTGGACTTTTAAATACATTAGAAAAAGTTAAAGTTACTAAAAAAGCTAAATTCAGTATTAATAATACAGAGGTAATGGTACTTATTTTACTCGGTTTCATAAAGTCAATATCACTTCCTTATCACGTTATTATACTACCAAAAAAAGATTTTTTACAATTATTTTTTACTCAAAATATATCTTATCAAACTCCACGCAGTTCTAAACTATCTAGTCTCAGTTTTATTATGGCTCTTTTATCTTCAAATAATAATAAAAATTAAAAAGGAAAGCATATTAAGCATTCCTTTTCTTAAATATTATATTTTTAATAAGAACAAAGATAGGCAGTATCATCTTCAAAGAAAACAATCGTTTTATCTTTCTCTAATTTCTTGGCACATCGCTGATTCATTTTAGTACTAAACTCAACCTGTGTAAGAGCTCTATTTAAATAAGTAGAAACCAAAGAAGAAGCAGCCCAATCAGTAGCAAGAGCACGCACATTCATATCTCCTTGAGGTACAACACCATCATAGTAATACTGTGTATTCTTATTTTTATAAAGAGAGATTTTTTGAATCATTTCATTATCTTCCTCATAACTTCTAATCTCTCTTACAATAGCAAGAGCCTCCTGTCGATCAAACGCATTCACTTTAATTTGATCAAATAGTAAATGTTGCCATCCCTGAAATTGAAAAAGAGCAAGAATAGAAAAAAGAAAAACAAACAACCAGGTAGAACCTTTCGTCTTCTCTAAATAAAGATAATAAATAACAAATGGCATCCCAACAATTAAACCTAGTCCCACATTACTACGTGGAATCAGCCAAATACTCTCCACTTTAATTAAAAAATGGGGAATAAAAGTAACAATAACAACAGCAGCCATTACATAAATAAAGAATAAATATGAAAATATTTTTGCTCTCTGACGTATAAGTAAATAAAGAACAACCGCTACAAAAAACATTGCAAATATAAGAAAAAAGTAAGGCGGTAATATACCAAAAGTGGATCCTAACAAATCCTTAGCACCTTCATAAATCTTATGAAAAGTCAAAGACAAATTGAAATGGTTACTACTTCTACTAGAGCCAAGGAGTTTAGAAAGAACTAAAGTAGAAACAGAAGGAACCAAATAACAAAAAGCAATCGCTAAATTATTCTGAATAAAATTTTTGATATTTTTTCCATAGTATAACGTAAAGACAATAGGAAACAGCACTAGCAAAGAAAGGGTTCCTTGATAACAAAATGCTGTAAAGAAACTAAAGATAGCAGCGTAAAAAACGTATTTTTTCTTTCTACTTTGAAAATAAGTAATTAACATCCTCGTTGCCATACTAATTAGGAAAATACTAAAGCACATAATTCCCGTATATTCTGGAAACATAAAAAACTCAACAATAAAAACATTCAAAACAAAGAAGAAACTAAGAAATGCACTTAAAAATTTAGACTTTTTATAATGTGCGAAAAAGATATGATAAAAAATAAGAATAGATAGATATAAAGAGAAAAAGGCAAGCAAATAAGATAATTTTTTCGCAATAGCAAAAGAAAGATGCAGCTTACCAAGAATGCCCAAAAATAAAGTCATCAGTACTCTTCCATCTCGTAAATAAGGATAAAGTGCATTATTACGATACCCATATCCTTCTAAATAATAAGTATCAACAGCATAGCGATTATAAAAAAAGCCTGCCGTAAAAAGAAGTAACACAAGAAATAAACAAAAATAAATAATCTTATGCTCTTCAAACTGTTTTTTAATCTTCTTTTTCATAAGAACCTCCCTCTATGAGCAAATCAAGCTGTCTCATAATACTCTGATTAAATTTTTCTGGATCAAATTTTTGAGGTATTTCATAACCTTCATCTAAAAACTTCTTCATCCCAAAATAGACACCATCAAGAGAATTTTCAACAACAATACCATAACCATCTTCTATCTCTTGATAATCTGATACCCTTGTAGTAACTAAAGGTTTATTCATCGTCATCGATTCAACAAAAACAACAGGATAACCCTCGTACATAGAACTAAGTAAAACAGCATCACAAAGTTTATAATAAGGAAAGGGATTACTCTTCTTACCTAAAAAGAGAATAGTATCATCTAACTTTGCATCTTTTACCATCTTTTGATAATCTTGGCTATCAACACCATCACCAACAAACCAAACGTTAAACTGATATCCCTCATCAACAAGCCTCTCACTTGCAGAAATAATGCGAGTTAGCCTCTTCTGATGTTCTTCATGCCTACCAACATTTAAAAAAGTAATTCTACGTTTTCGAATATCAATTTTTTCTAACGAATTATCATACATTTTTTTGTAATCAATAATATTATTACATACAAAAGACCTTTTTTCAAACTCAGGAATATATTTACATACTGCCTTCTGATTGTCATAAGATACAAAAACTAATTTCGAAAATTTAGAAGCCTGAATAACCTGAAAGAACTCTTTTATTTTCCCCTCATCTTTTTCATAAATCTGCTCATAATTATTATGAATCCATAAGGCATTATGAACTGATGCATTTAGGGCAATATGAGCACCTGGTCTAGAATATGTCGCAAAACTAATTGCAAAATCATATTTATTTTTATGCTCTTTTTTCCACTTCATTAATTTCAAACGATTTTTTATTTTTCGTATAATAATATTTTTATCATCACAAACACTATACTCAACTATTTTGACCTCTTTTGGCACTTGATCTAAAAATATCCCTTCACACTTTTCTAAAACCAAAGTGATTTCATATTTTTCTTTATCAAGAAGTTGAAGCAAATTGATAAGTGCCTTTTCAATTCCACCTAACCCTAAGGAATAGGCTGTAATCATAATTCTTTTCATACTTCACCGAACATCTTACGAGATTTATATCTACCTGGTAAATACAACAAAATAAATAAAATTTTAGAAAAACCTCGAACATCCTTCCTCATCTCACGAAATTTTTTCTTAGTTAAATACCCAAATAAAATAAAGTGTTTTATATTATAAAGTCGCTTAGAAAAAAGAATTCCCTTTTGTGAATAAGAAAGTACCTCTTTAAAAAAGGCATAATAACCATAAGGATTATTTTTAAATAGCTGCTCTACTCTCTTAGTATAACCATCTTCCTGATACTCACAAATCATAATTGGTTCTGTCTGAATATAAAAACCATTCATTCCTTGATCCATCTTATAATACATTCGTGCCTCAGTAATAAACTTCTCACCATTTTCAAGTTCAT
Organism: uncultured Bacilli bacterium; assembly: GCA_910583685.1. GTDB lineage: Bacteria > Bacillota_I > Bacilli_A > RF39 > UBA660 > MGBC119817. Next base: position 14,620 of record CAJTXY010000009.1, on the reverse strand, counting down.
AAGAAAATCTTCTTCGATAATCCCCTTTGAAAGTAAGAGCCATATCAAAGTCCTCTTTCTCTTCATAATGTAAATCATAAAGAGTACGGATCTCTCCCCTAAGGCCTTGTCTAATCTTACGATTATTCTGAGTTAACTCTTTCTCATAAATAATCCCATACACTTTCTCATTATTTAAAATCTTTTGATAATCCAAAACGATATTAATAAATATATTATCTACAAAATAATCATCATCATCCATTTCAATAATAATATCTCCTGTAGTTTTAGGAACCAAAAAATTAAGTGCTGCCATCTTGCCTGCATTATTTTGCCGGAAAAGACGAATAGAAAACTCAGCTTCCTTTTTCCATTCTAAAACTGTAGACTGTAAACTAGTATCGGAACCATCATCCATAATAAGCCATTCAATCTCACGGTATTGTTTGCTATTTTCATAAATACTTTTGTATAGTCTAGCAAGAAGCGTAGGTCGATTATAAGTCGCAGTTACAATTGATATTTTCATAAAACACCTCTCTTATCTTCATCCTAATAATTAGTCCTCTATCATTTTTATTATATCATAAATAATTTGATCATTCTGATATTTTTTAGATTTCCTTTTCTTAGTTTTCTCACAAAGTGCTCTTTTAATGCCTTGATAAATACCCTCTTCACTATTTTCCATAATAATCACATCGTCATAATCTTCTACCGCTTCTCTAGCCGCAGTATTCGTAATTAAAATAGGCTTACCAAGGATTTGGGCCTCAACTAACACCATCCCATACCCTTCATAATGTGATGCCAAAATAAAGTAATCTGCATTTTTTATAAAAGGATAAGGATTTTCTTTTTTTCCAAGTAAAACAAAAGTATCATTTACTTTCTCTTTATCAATCAAATCCAAAAGTTCTACTTTTAAAGGTCCTCCTCCGACAATATAAATCCGATGAAAATAACCATCCTGAATTAGTTTCTTATGAACATGAATCAAGCGTTTTACCCCCTTCTGCTCTGTTAGGCGGCAAACACTAACAAAAACAGGAGCGTCCGTATGATAAGAAACATCACTAGGCTCTAAAGCTAACTTAGAAATACGAGCACAATCGAGGTAATTATAAATAATTTGTTTCTCATTTTTAATCATAGGATAAATCTTCTCAAAAGCCTTTTTATTATCACGAGAAACAAAAATAAGTTTTTGGTACCTTCCATAAGCTTTCCGATTTAAGTAGTGCTTCCAAAGGTTTCTAGTTCCACCATCAAAAGTCTTTTCTAAATCATTATGAACCCAAGCAATCTTTTTAGCACCTGATGGACAAGACAACACCCAAGTGGGAGGACCTTCTAAGAAAGCAATTTCCACATCATACTGCTTAATAAAATGTTTACGATAAAATACTTTCCACAAAAAAGGAAAAGCCATAAATAAAGATGTGAATCCCTTTTGCATCTTACTTCGTTTTTCATAAGCGGTATCATATAAACTAACACATTTTACTTTCTTATCTACTTGAGACAAAAATTCTCCTTCTCCATACAAAGTGAAAATGGTAATATCATAATCATCTTTCAATCTATTTACCATATCGACAAGAACACGTTCTGCCCCACCAAGTTGTAAACTAGTAATCGCAAATACAATTTTTTTCATATCTATAGCCTCCAAAACAAAATAATTCATAATGAGAAAAGCCATTTTCTGATAAAAAGAAATGGCATCCAGTTGAGTATATTAGCAGTAATCAAAATCTCTTTTTGACCAAAATAACGTTTTATTCTTTAGGGTTTTAAAGCTGTAATAGGAAGAATATAAATACCCGTTTCCGTATCTTTTACAACAGAGGAAAAATTGGCAGTAATAATACACATAAACTTAGGTTTAACAATCATATTAGCAGAAAATTTTAATAATTCTTTCTTTGCTTCCTCAACTTTATTGTACCCAAGTTTAATTTCTACTGCAGCATAATCACCATTCGCAAATTCTAAAATAGAGTCAACTTCAAGTCCTGTCACATTATCACGAAAATGATAAAGATGCCCACCTAAATGTTCTATGTAAATTCTTAAATCTCTTTCAACAAGAGACTCAAACATAAAACCAAACGTATTCAGATCTTTTAACAATTTTTCTGCTGTTAAATTTAATGCTGCACAAGCAAGAGAGGGATCTGTCAAATGTCTTTTTGGAGATTTACCAACCCTTTCCCTAGAACGATAACCTTCTCGGTAAGACTCTTGATTTTCGATTAAATGAAGACGATCCAAAACATCTAAATAGTCAGATACTGTAATTCTACTTTCAATAAATTCATCTTCATTTGCATATTCCTGTGTATCTTTAATAAGCGTTTGATTGCTAGCAATAGCCCCCTCATTTCGTGCGAGCGAACGAAGTAACATTCTCATCTTATTTTTATCACGCTTTTTATCATCATTCATATCTTTATCAAGAATAGACTCTATATAACTCTTGGGAATTAAACCAACATTCTTAGGACTAACTTTAATATTACTAGGCCATCCACCTCGAATGATAAGACGAGCAATCTCAATAAGCTCTGGCACTTTAACATTCACATTTTTTTGATTTCCTTCAAGCATTGCCAACAATGAAGCATCTCCAGTGGAATCTCCTGATTCGTAAAGAGACATCGTATACATTTTTATTTTACCGATTCGCCCAGCACCAGAATGAAAAATCGTCTTTTTAGCATCATCATTAAGTTCTGTAGAACAAGTCAAAATATATTTTCCCTTTCTAGAATCTTCATCACATTTACGCCTTATTCGATCCCAAACTTTAGGAACCAAATGCCATTCATCCACCAATTCTGGTGCTTCTTCATTTAATACAAGTTCTAAATCAAGTAGTGCTTTTTCTTTTGTTTCCTCATCATCAAAATAAACAGCACTTTGAGCATGTTTAGATGACGTCCACGTTTTTCCACACCATTTTGGTCCTTCTACTGATAATGCCCCAAAAACTTTTAAATACTCATCTAATTTTTCATCTAGTAATCTAGGCAAATACTCTTCCATTACAATTTTCATATTATCCCATATAATCTAACTAAGTCAAAATAACTAAAATTAAATTCCTTTCTTCTATATTCTACTATTTATAATAAAACAACCTTCTTATAAAGAATATCATAAAAATATATTTAGCGCAATGTTTGATATACATTTTTTAAAAGATTTGATATACATTTTTTAACAAAAACAATATACACTTTTTAACCACTAGACATTTAATTCTATTCTATCTTTTCACATTCTTCATTTAATAAAATATGTAAAAGTATAATAACGACCATCGATGATACGTGGAAAAATGTATACCCTGCCATAAGGGACAAAAGATAGACAAGTCCTACCCCAAACAAATAATACAAATAAACAATATTACGTTTATCAAAATGTTGAAATAAAGTAGTAACAGCCTTCACCAAAATAACAATAAAAAATCCTAAATAAAGAACAAACCCAATCAATCCAAAATTATAAAGAAGCGAAGCCAGTTCCATCTCTAAAGTCATCTCACTATAATTAGAAAGATAACCATTTCCAACTAAAATTCTACTAATACTCTTCTGATTTTTAATTAAATAGGTATGATATAAAAATTGTTGTATTCGTCTTTTACTGTTATCAAGAAAAAGCCTATCAGCAGTATTTTTCATCTCCACTAAAGACTTCTGTTGTGCCTGATCCATAAAAGATGACGGAATCTCGCCTTTTTCAATTTGCTTTACATAAGAAAGAGCATCCCCTGTAATATGAGAAACCTCTTTTGTATTTTTATCAACAACCTGATTCTGTTCTTTTTCTAAGTTTTTCTGTCGTTTTAATGTAGAAGAATGCATTCCCAGAAAAATAGCACCACTAAGACAAAGAACGAAAATACAGAAAGAAGCGAAAACTTTCCGCCGTGAAGTTGCTTTTTTCTTTTCCTTTCCTAGGATAAAACAAATAAAGTAAGAGACAAGAATAAGGGGAAATCCTAAAAGTCCAACACGAGTTCCCAAAAATACCATCAAATAAACACCAGTTGCCACAACTAAAACAAAGTGATACCACTTCTTCTCTTTAAAAAAATATGGTAGTAGAATCGTTAATGTAATAAGTAGCAAAGAACCAACTGCATTTCCACTAGCATTCCATCCTTTATAACCTACCCCATCAATATAAGTAGAAGAAGAAGTATGCGTAACTAGGGCCAAATACAAAAGAAATACATACCCTGCTAAAAAAAGAGTAAGTGCCAAATAAAGCTTCGTAAACTTCTTCTCACGGCAAAACTGATAGCAAATATAAAATACCATAATCATATAAGTATAATTAAGAATATATTGAGCTTCATGAAAAACACTCCCATAAGCACTCTCTGTTAAAAACTTCTGATAAACGACAAGATGAAATAAGGCATATAGAAAATATATCGTGCCACCGATAAGCAAATATTTTCGACTCTTATTATTTTTTATAAAAAGAAAAAGCAACAAAATAGAGGGAATTAGAAGTCTTAAAATAGTAGTTGGAGAAATAATGGCAGTAGGCACCCATTTACGATACCAATAACTAAAAGCATCTAAAAAAGGAGAAAGAACTAAAAAGAAATAAAACAAATACTCCACTCGAAAATTCTCTTTTATCTTTTTCATAGTTACCCCCTAACCTTTTTTATAATCGCATCCCCTGCATAATGAAAAATAATAGAAGAAAGTTGATAAGTAAACCGATTCAAATGTTTATAGTATCGATGATGCAAATCATTTCTACTTTGCAAGTATTTATTTTCCTTCCACTTAGGAAAAGTATTTTCCAATAATTGATACCCTTCATTCAAATACTCTTTTCTCATCTTTCTATCTTTAAGGGCACAAATACGATAAAAATTACGACCTAATATTAACTTTGTTGTAACATACTCTAATTCCATCTCATACTGTTCATAAAGTCCCTTTTTCTTATAATAATCCAGTACAAGCTGAATATTATCATAAATATGTCTTACTTTAGAATTAGTAGTATTGGCAATAGAATTATCTCTTTGAATGTAGTAATAAAGTGCTTCTTCTACATAACCAATTTTTTTAACATAGGGTAATAATTGATAACAAAAAGAAATATCTTCATACTGAAGTCCCTTAGGAAATAAAACACCAGTCTCTTCTAATAAGCTTCTCTTATAAAGTTTGTTCCACGCCATTACCCTGATATCTACAAAGTAATTATCAACAATCCGAGATTGATCTAGCACCTTCCGATCAGGATATTCCCAATAACAATCACATTCTACTAAATCACATTTTTCTGATATGGCCTTTTTCCACAACTTCTCCATCATAGTAATATCTACATAGTCATCACTATCAATAAAAGAAATGTATTCTCCCTTTGCATACTTTAATCCATAGTTTCTGGCATCACTAAGCCCCCCGTTTTTCTTCTTAAGCGCCACAATCCGCTTATCTTTCTTAGCATATTGATCAATAATTTCTTGTGACTGATCCTTTGTCCCATCGTTAACAACAATAATCTCAATTTCTTTCAAAGTTTGTCTAACTAAACTATCTAAACATTTATCTAAATAAGGATAAACATTATAAACAGGAACAATAATACTAACCTTTACCATAATTCACACCCTTTCTTATTTTGCAAAATGTTTGATATAAAACGTTGTAAAATAAGTACTAATCATCTTTTTGAGCTTTCTTCCAATAGAGTCATCTAGTAAATAGGATGAAATATTGCGAAGTTTTACTTCTCTAACATAAGACTTTAAAAGATTCTTCTCTAAGTCTTTTCCCATCCCAAGCATCGCATTGGCTAAATAACTATAAACAAATGCTTTATCATCTTCTTGAATGAAAGAGTCTTCTGCCACCTTCTTCATCAGCATATCGTATAAATACAAAGCATCACCTAGTCGCTTTTTAATTTTCTCATAATCTAGACTTGTCGTAATACTATGATCACGTTCTACATAATAATAAAGTCCCTCTTCAATAGATACAACCTCTTTTGCTTTTAAAATAACATAGGGAATCAATCCAAAGTCTTCATGTCTTCTTCCTTTTTCAAAGCGGAAATGATATTGTTCAAAAAAACTTCTCTTAAAAGCATAAGCCCAAACGACATCAAAATAAGTCTCATAAATAAGTTTGCGAAAAGCCTCTACTCCTGTTAAAGAAAAACAACTTCCCTGACAAAGCTCACTTCGCCCACTTTCATAATGATGCCTAAATACCTGATATCTTAAAATATCGGGATGATGATGCAGGCGAAGATTCTGTTCTATAACTTCCAAATAATTCTCCTCTACAAAATCATCGCCATCTACAAATAACAAATACTCTCCCTGAGCCCGATCAATCCCATAATTTCTAGTATCACTAATATCACCATTTTCTTTGGTATAAACCTTAAATCTATCATCCTTACCAACACATTTTTCTATAATCTCCAAACTATTGTCACGACTACCATCATTAATCACCAAAACTTCAAAAGAATTTCCCCCTTGCCTCTTCAAACTATTCAGACACTTTTCAATATATAAAGAAACATTGTAAACAGGAACAATAATACTAAATTTCATATGCCAATTCTCCTTATAATCACTAATTTCATTATAGCAAAAACTTAACAAATAACGCAACTGTCCATTTATGTAAATAATAAAGTTCAAATCTTCATAATTTGACACTTTTATTATATAATAAAGATAGAAAATAAGGAGGGTATGCTATGGAAGAACAAAAACCTAAAAAAAAGAAAAATAAAATATGTTACTTCTTTCTAACAATAGCACTGATATCAACACTAGCATTATTTGGAGGAAGCATATATCAAGGGTTAAAGGAAGGATTAGAAATAAAAAATTTAATTATGCTTCTACTGTCCACAGTCTTTGTAATTTTCTTTATCTTTACAGCTATTATAGCAGGAAGAAAGGGAAAAACCAGTGCGATTTTAGCATCACTAGCATTAATACTTCTAAACTGTTTTGAACTTGCTCTTCAGTTTAATCTTATAAAACTACCAAACCAAAAGTTAGAAAATTTAACAAATAGAAGTTTAACAGAAGCAGTCAAATATGCTGAAAAAAACAATATTGAATTAACACAGATTTATGAATACAGTGATATGATAAAAGAATACAATATCATTGGCCAAAATATAAAAGAAAACAAAAATCTAAAGCAAGTAAAGAAACTAACAGTGGCAGTTAGCGAAGGGCCAAATCCCGATAAAGATGTCATCATTCCTAATATGCTAACCTGGAGTGATGAAGCTGTATTAAAATTTATTAAAGAAAACCATTTAACAAATGTAGAAGTAGAATTCATAGAATCGGCAAAATTAAAAAATACTGTCATTGAACAAGAACAAAGCGGTAATAGAAAAAGAAGTGATTTATTAAAATTAAAATTTTCATTAGGAGAAGCTACTGATATTACAGAAACAAAACTAATTGATTTAACAAAAAAATCAGAATTTGAAGCGATCTTTTGGTTAAAACAACACGCAATTGACTATGAAACAAAAACAGACTTCTCAAACAAAATAAAGCGTGGATTTGTAATGAGCCAAAGCGAAAAACTCGGCACTCTCTTAAAACCAAAAGAATCTAAGATAACGTTAACCATCTCAAAAGGACCAAAAATAAAAGTACCAGATTTAACAAAAATGACTACCTCAGAAATTACAGAATGGATTATTAAAAATAAATTAAAAGTAGAATTTAAAGATGAGTATGATGACAAAGTTAAAAACAACAAAGTCATTAAGGCAAACTACAAAAAAGGTGATTTCATTGAGCAAAAGACCTTAGTATCTATTACCCTTTCAAAGGGAAAACTAAAAATGCCTAAAATAAATAATTTAGATGAATTAAAAAGTTGGGCAGAAAAATATAATATTATCTATCAAGAGGAATATGAATTTGATAGCCTAGTAGAAAAAGGACAGATAATTAAAGTTTCTCACAAAGAGGGAGAAACAATAAAAAATGGTGAAACGATTACAGTTACAATATCTCAAGGAAAGAAAACAAAAGTACCAAAAGTAATTGGTCTAAAAAAGCAAGCAATTATTACAGCTTTAAAAGAGGCGAATTTAAAATACAGCTTTGTATATCAAGACAATGAAAAGATAGAAAAAGATGTGGCCATTGCCCAATCTCTAAAAGAAGGCAGTGAAGTATCAGAGGATGCTATGATTACAGTTACTTTAAGTACTGGAAAAAAGAAAACACAAACGAGTAATAATAAACCAACAAACAGCACTAACAATAGCAATAATAGTAACAGTGGTAATAACAATAATAACAACACTACACCAACAAATCCAACACCAAGCTGTGAAGAGAAAAGCTATACTGTCAGTTCTAAACTCAGAGACATTTTCACAAGCTATGACGGTTACAGCAATGTTAGTAATGCACTTTATGCTTTCTTTGCTAGCAACTACCCGAATGTTAAAATAAGCGTAATTGGAGTTAGTGATACACAAATGAACTCTGGTTCCTATGTTTCAGGATTAAAACCAGGATCTAGCATTAAAAGTTGTAATACAACCCCTTATACTATTTCAATCGCTAAATAAAAAAAGGATTAGCTTTATAAAGTAAGAAAGCTAATCTTTTTTATTTACTTAAAAATCTAAAATAAAAAGTACTGTTTTCAGTACTCTTTTCTATTTAAATATTACGCAATTTCTACAACTTCAACTGGTGCTGCAGTAGCTTCAACTGAAGCTTGTATTGGTTGAACAGTCTCTACAGTAGCAGGAGCTGCAGGAACAACTGGTTGTTGCTCAATAACCTCAGGTTGTAAAGAAGCAACTGGAGCATCTAAAACCACACTCGGTGCAACCACTTCTGGCTGTTCAATTACTTCTGCCGGAGGAGCCATACTAGGCATCTCCACTACAGGAGCCTCTACAATAGGAGGCATCACCTCTTGACCAACATTTAAATCGGCCTGAGGCATTACTATTTCATTAACAGCAGGAACTGCAGGTTGTACTGGAGTTACAGGAGTAGGAGCAATTCCTATTGTATCAGGTACAACATTAGGCATAACTGGAGGTATCTCTTGTGGAGGAGCCACCTCTGGCTGTACTACAGGAGATACGTCAGCAACAGGAACTACTTCTGGTTGTGGAACTGGTCCCACCTCCGAAACAATAGGAGTCTCTACTACTGGTGCAACCTCAGCAACTGGAGCAATAGTTGGAATTGCTTGTGTATTTTCTAAAGGATTTGCGCCTCCATATATCTGATGTGTTTGATTATCAACATTAATTTCTGGCACTACTGGACTAGCTCCCCCATATATTGTAGGCTGACTTTCTACTGGTGGTGCCTCTACAATAGGAGTTGGTACCTCCTGTGGCATAGAAACAACTGGTTGAACAGGCTCCATAACCGGACTCATAGAAGTTGGCTGTGGTGCCTCTACAATAGAAGGTTGAACAGACTGTGGCATCTCCTCCACTGGTGCCACTACATAAGGAGCAGGCTCCGTAGGTGGAGTCACATCAATAGTAGGTGCAAGTGGTTCCATTACAGAATTCGTAACAGGAATAGGATTAGCCTCTATCTCTGGCATAGCAGGAGCAACTGGTGCGACTTCTGGCACAGTATTCACCATAGAAGGCTCTACTACTGGTCCCCCTACTTGACCACCCATCATAGGTTGCTCTACAACGGGAGTAGGAACAGGCGTGTCCATTACTGGAGGAACTTCCATTGGTGCATTTGTCTGCATATCTGGAATCTCAGGAATGGCAGCAGCCTGTGGAGTCACTTCAGGAACTGCAGGGGCAGCTACCACTTGAGCATTATCTACCATTGCTTGTGCTCCAACCTGACTTGCTTCATTCATTTCTGCATTTTGATTTTTATTCTTATCTTTTTTACTAGAAGTAGCAATAAAAATAATTAAAGCTATTATCAGTAATAAAACTCCACCAGTAATTAACATCCCAGGTATCGTTAAAAACCAGCTGAAGTCAAAGTTCATTGCTAATATCATAACATCTATCTCCCTTGTATTTTATTCTATTACAATGATAACAAAAAAATGTTGCCATTGCAAACATTATTTTATTTTGACATATTTAGACATTGTAAAGTTTGTCCAATAATCGTGTCCAGTTGGTGTCAAACAAAAAGTCATTTTTTCTTTTTTGACAGGGTGAATGAAAGAAAGACTATAAGCATAAAGAGCAATTTGTGTCTTATCTTGTAAATAATATCTTTGATCTCCACATAGTGGGTAACCATAATTCGCAAACTGTACTCGAATTTGATGATGTCTTCCTGTCTTCAAATGAATTTCCACTAATGTTTGATTTTTGTTATAATTCCTTTCTAATACGTGAAAAGAAAGCTCACTTCTCTTCCCCTCTTTCTCATCAGTAACAATCGTATTACCATTATTAAGTTTCTTTAAATAATCAATCAAAGTGCCTCTATCATCTGCAACAATACCAGAAACTACTGCAAAATATTTTTTTTGAAAAGATGATGATGACATCTCCTTACTTAACCTACTCGCTGCTTTCGAAGTTCTTGCAAAAACCATCACGCCACCTACAGGTCTATCAAGCCGATGTAAAAGCCCACAATAAACCTCCCCTGGTTTATGATACTTTTCTTTAATATAAGACTTTACCATACTAAGTAAAGAAATATCACCTGTCTGATCATCCTGACTTAAAATATTAACAGGTTTCTCTACTACTATAATATGATTATCTTCATAAAGTACATTTAACCTACTCATCGCTTTCCCATCTTCCATAAATACCACAAGGAAGAATAAGACTACTATTTTTAATAGGAAGTCCTACCTCTCCAGAGGAAACAATTCCTTGATAACGTCTCTTCACTGTTACTTCTAAAACATTAGCAAGGGTAGTAGCAGAAAGACCTGTAGTATAAGAGTTAATCAAAAAGAAAAGTGGCTTATCACTTAACACTTGCATACACGAATCAATAAGATGTGTTAAATCCTTTTCGATATTCCACACTTCCTTATTAGCACCTCTTCCATAACTAGGTGGATCCATTACAATAGCGTCATACCTCTTCCCACGACGAATCTCACGCTCTACAAATTTTAAAACATCATCCACTAAATAACGAATTGGTGCATCCTCAAGTCCATTCATTCGCACATTTTCTTTACACCACTCTACCATTCCACGAGAAGAGTCCACATGGGTAACATGAGCACCTGCTTTTAAACAAGCAACACTAGCACCACCAGTATAAGCAAACAAATTAAGTACTTTAATAGGACGAGCAGCACGCTTAATTTTTTCCATCATAAAATCCCAATTAACCGCTTGTTCTGGAAAAAGGCCTGTATGTTTAAAACCCATTTGCCTAATATGAAACTTTAAATCTTTATAACCAATATTCCATTCACTAGGAACACTTCTTAAATTTTCCCAATAACCTCCACCTTTACTACTACGATGATAAACAGCATCTATGGAATCCTTATACTTATGATAAAGACTTCCAGTATTCCAAATAATCTGTGGATCTGGTCTAAGTAAAATATAATCTCCCCAACGCTCTAACTTTTCACCATCAGAACAGTCTATTAATTCATAATCACTCCATAAATTGGCACACTTCACAACTTTTCCCTACTTTCTATATATCTTTTGATAGGCTTCTTCCCCTTTAGAAGGATTAGTAGCATATTCCATCATCTCACTCTGACTAACGCTCTCAAATACTGGGCGAAATGTTAGATTCTTTATCTCTTCCCCTCTATAAATTAAGCATTGTCGATTAGAACAAAGCTCTTGTTTTAAAATCTCAGGCATCGAAATCGTTGTATAAAAATCCCGTCTAGAATATACAAAACAATCTCTTTCTTCATAAAATTTAACTATAGGTGTATAAATAATTTTATCTTTCTCTATCACAAAAGAGCCTAAAATTTTCTCCTGATCACTAGAAAGTTTTAATCCACCACTACTTTGAAAATTATAATCTCCTTTTACATTAGGACTATAACCTACAATAGGACAGGCATCATAACGATCAAGTAACTCGCCTAGTGCCTGTGCTCTTTTAATTTTTTGAAACATAGAAGGAGATACTCTCTCTAAAGTAAATTGCCATCTAGTGTTTTCCTTTAAACATTCTAAAATACGTTTTCCATTTGGAATATGAATAGTTTCATAGCTAATCACATCATTTTTAATAATTTCTATCATATCTAATGCTCTAACAAAGCTCCTTTCACCAATGAAAATAGGAATATATTTTAAAACTTAATTTTTCCTATTATTTTCCCAAATCTTTCTAATAACTTTCAAAGACAATGTAGATAAAGTAAAACCAATCACAGGAACTAAGGAACTTAAAAAGATATTGTCATAATTTTGGACCAAATAAGAATAAATAATAACAATAATATAAGTTAAAATCATAATACAAAGTTTTCTCAGCCAACAAGTCTCCCACTCTTTATCAGCCTCTACCCGTCTATTTCTCTCTTCTATTTTTTGAATTTTCTCTTCTAAAACTTTCATATTTCACTATCTCCAACTAAATCATCTATAATATAATACAAAATACTTAACTTGTACAGATTTTTTTGGAAGGGAGTTAAGTCACAGCATTTCTCAATAAACTACCCTTCCATTTCCGTTTCAATGGAAAATGGATCAGTCATAGTACCATCTCCACTTTTGATAACCGTTCCAGGTGCCAAGGAAACTGCAGGCCGAACGCCATGAATCGTATTGACGCTGTAGTAATTCAAATAACTATTCGAATTTAAGTAAAGACTGTGTGCATAGTAAGAAACGAAACTATAAGGCGACAAAGCCCAGTTATCTTCTTTTGTATATAAATAGCTTGATTGACTATAGCCAGCCCGTCCGTGCCCTGCCATCGTTATTTCATCTGCAGTTAATAATGCGACTGGGTAAGTTAACTTTCCATTTCCTACTGTATCACTTACCGTGAAACGATCGCCTTCATTTTCACATTCTACACTTGGATTATATGTTCTCACATTTCTTCCAGCTGCTCCAAAGAAAGTATAATCTGTTCTATTACTACTTGTAATAGAGGAATCCTCATCTTTACTCTTTAATGGTCCTCGATCAATACTTCTATCATTACACCAGATAGTATCTTCCAACTTATCAGTATATTCTAACATATGGGCTTGATACCAATTATCTATTGTTTGTTTTACTGCTGAATCATTGGTATTTGCAAACATCTCACTCTTTACCTCTTCTAACTTCTTTCCATTTTTGAACTTTAAATGATAGATTGGTAACTTAGAATTACTATTAAAGTAATGAATATAACCTACCTCACTGCAACTACTTTCTGCACTAAAACAACTATAATGATATTTGGTAGCAATCGTTTTATAATCATTATCCCAATTAACAGGACTGCTTTCATAGGTATCAATTAAAGTATATTTACTTCCATCCCAAATGACATCATTTCCATAAACCCATTTCTTATTTTGGGCTTCTTTATATAATCTATCATAGATCTCCCCATTCTCCATAGAAACATAATACATTCCTGTATCACTGGAGACATCAATATACCAAATGTTACTACAACTTACCCCTTTATCTGGGCATACATAATTTCCTTTTAATGAATTATATTTTGCATACCAATCTATTTCTTGTACCTCTGTTGGATTTTGGATTGTATATACTCCATTCTCATATACTATCTCACTTCCATAATTCCATACTTTACTCACATCTTCTAATGTTTGATTATTGACTAAAATTTTATAATATATTCTACTACTAGTGACAGCTGTTATATAGTAACCCCTAGTACAACTAGTCTCCGTTCCACTTAAACAAGTATATTTCCCTTTTAAACTAGCATAAGTTCCACTTCCCCACTCGGTTTGTACTACTTCACCTCCATCACTATTCTTTAAGATATACTGGCTTCCATCCCACTCTATACTATCTCCATAATAATAAGTAACTCCTGTACGCATAGATGAAGATGATAAAATAGGTATAGGATTTCTAGTCCTTCCTATAAGTTCATACCAACTTAGTATTGTTTGAGTTTGATTTATATAATCATCTCGGTTTCCATACATATACCCTACATCGGCAGGCGAACTATCATATTGATTAAATTTACTTGTTCCAATTTGTGTTGCCTTTCCTGTTGTATTCGTACAGGCGCCATCCGTATCTGGCTCTCCATTATAAATGAGCTTAACTCCTCCTGTACTTGTAGTTCTAACAATCTTCCAACAGAATCCTCCAAACTTTACATTGTTATTATCTACTTCTCCTCGATAGTATAACACTGGGTACTCATCATTCTTTGTTGGAGCTCTTAAGTAAACTCCTTTTCCATTTAGATTAGATGGACCCTTTTCAAAATTAATTCCTGTACTAGCACTTACATAAGTACTCTTCTCATCATCTGGTACCGCTAATTGTTCCATCATTTTATAGAAGGTTTGAATAACAGATACTTCCCCTTCCATTGATTTCTCTACTTTAACTCTTCCCCATACTCCTTTAATTACAATATCTTCTTCTGGCATTACAAAGTAATCATCATTCACTC
>CAJTXY010000008.1:32854-43046 GCA_910583685.1 uncultured Bacilli bacterium | reverse complement strand
TTTGTAAAGCATCCTATCTTCATATACCCTTATTCTACCAAAAAAAAAAAAAAAACGCAAGGATTTGCGTTTCATTTCATCTGGCGGAGCAGGAGGGATTTGAACCCTCGCGCCAGTTGCCCGACCTACACCCTTAGCAGGGGCGCCTCTTCAGCCTCTTGAGTACTGCTCCATTTTGGATTGATACCTTGTGCATCCGTACTTATAATATTATCGTAATTATTAATGAATGTCAATAATAAGTTGTGAAGAAAAAAAGACACTTTTCGCGTCTTTCCTAAATTGAAATTTCTCTTTTTTGTGTGGTATACTTGTGGTATACGCTAATTTTTTCTAATCGATTTTAATTAATGGTAATCTCCTAAAACCTTGATATATAAAGAAAAAGCAACTATTTCAGTTGCTTTTTTAATTCAAAGTGGTGACCAGTACGGAATTCGAATCCGTGAATGCTGCCGTGAAAGGGCAGTGTGTTAAGCCACTTCACCAACTGGCCAAAATAAATGGCGCCTCAACTAGGACTTGAACCTAGGACCCCTTGATTAACAGTCAAGTGCTCTAACCAACTGAGCTATTGAGGCAAAAAAATGGTGGTCCTGATAGGACTTGAACCTATGACCCCACGCTTATCAAGCGTGTGCTCTAACCAACTGAGCTACAGGACCAAAACTTATGAGTTCTTTTACATCTTACACTATTTTTATGATTTTGGCAAGACTTTCAAGCAATTTTTTTGAAGAACAATATTAAAATACTATACTTTTGATAAAAAATCAAGTATTTTACTCTTATTTATAATATATTCAAAGAAAAACTGCATTATTCAACTTGCAGTTTTCTTCTAATATTTATGTCTTTTAAAATAATCTAATACATTTTCTACGGTGTCTTCTATTAATGCATAAATCATATGTGACAGTATAATACAAATAGTAATAATGATAATCATTGTAAACCCTAAACTAGAAAAAGAGAACAATTCTTTAAATATAAATAGACCAACAACGAATGAGATAAACATTAATATAAATAATACCCTTCTTAGCATATTGAATGGTGAACATACTTTATAAAGTAATATAAATGAAGTATAGCCTGTCACAATTACGGAAAGTGTAGAAATTTCTTCTGTTGTTAAAGTACACATTGTACTGGCTATAAAAATAACTAAAATATTCAGTACAATGGTAAGGGCTGGGGGAAGTGCCTTTTTCACTACATTTGGTAAAAATTTTCCATTTACTCTTTCTTTATTTGGCTCTAGGGCTAAGATAAATGAAGGGATTCCAATTGTTACAACACTTGTTAGGGTCAATTGAATGGGAATAAAGGGGTATGGCATATCGATAAACAAAAAGACGAAAGATAACAGAGTTGCATATATTGTTTTTACTAAGAATAACGAGGCACTACGCTCTATATTATTTATTGTTCTTCTACCCTCTGCCACTACTTTGGGCATTGAAGAGAAGTCTGAGTTTAAGAGTACTAATTGACTTACATTTCTTGTTGCTTCACTTCCACTTGCCATTGCCACGGAACAATCTGACTCTTTTAATGCTAGGACATCATTTACTCCATCACCTGTCATTGCTACAATATGACCTGCATTTTGTAATGCAATCACAAAATCCTGTTTTTGCTCAGGTGCCACTCTACCAAAGACTGTATATTTAGAAACTGCATCTATTATCTCTTTTTCACTCTTTAGCGTTGATGCATCTATTGCTTTTGCCTTTTTATCTAGGCCTGCACGATAGGCAATGTTTAAAACAGTATAGGGATTATCTCCAGAAATGATTTTGATCTCAACCCCTTGGTCTTTAAAATATTTTAATGTATCATAGGCACTTTTACGAATTTTATCTTGAAGAAGAATGAAAGCTAGAGCATTTTTCTTTGATTTTTCTTCTTTAGCTAGTACTATTACACGATAATTTTTACTATACTCCTCTATTTGTTTTTTATACTTTTTTAAATTCTCTTTTAAAATAAATTCCGGTGCTCCAATATAATAAGTTCCTTCTTCAAATACAACACCACTATATTTTTTACTAGAAGAAAAGGGGATTTTTTCTAGCATATGCCAATCTTTTCCCTTTATAAAATGCTTTTTTAATGCTTTCGCAGTAGGATTTTCTTCTTCCAATATATTTATTATACTTCCGATTATTTCACTATAGTCATTACCATCACAGGAAACAAGATCAACAACTTCCATACATCCTTCTGTAATCGTTCCTGTTTTATCTAGACATATAGTATCTACTCTAGCTAAGGTCTCAATACAATATAAATCCTGTACTAAAACTTTATTTCTGGAAAGCCGAATTACACTAACTGCTAAAACAGTACTCGTTAGTAAGACAAGGCCTTCAGGAATCATTCCAATTAAGGCCGCTACTGTCGCTACTACGGCATTTTCTATTGTATTTCCATCTAAATATAATTGTTTTGCAAAAAGCAAAATACCAACTGGTACAATTAAAAAAGAAATTGTTTTTACAATTTTATTCAAAGAACGCATAATTTCTGAAGAAACTGGTTTTAAATATTTGGTACCATTTGAGATTTTTGCTGTATAATTATCAAGTCCAATATGCTCTACTCTACAAACTGCTTTTCCACTAACAATAAAACTTCCTGATAATAACATATCTCCTTTTCTTTTTAAAATGCTTTCTTCTTCTCCAGTAATAAAAGATTCATTTACCAAAACTTCTCCTTCTGCAATAATAGAGTCTACTACTACTTGTCCTCCTAACTGGTAGATGATAATATCATCTAACACAATTTCTTCTATTTCGATTAACTGCTCTTTCTTATCACGGATTACTTTTACTTTAGCACTTGATAACACTTTTAATTTATCTAGAGCCTTTTTGGAACGCAATTCTTGAATAATACTGATTAAAGTATTTAAAATAATAATTCCTATAAATGTCAAGTTTTTGAAAGACCCTACACAGATTATTGCCAATGCTAAGACTATATTTATAATATTGAAAAGGGTAAAAACATTACTTTTGATGATTTCACTTACACTTTTACCATTATCGTCATAAAGTCTATTTACAAGATTTCTCTTTTTTTGTTTTACAACCTCTTCTGTTGTTAAGCCCTCTTGTATTTTAGGTTTCATTCTTCGATTTGTCACTTTCCATCCACCCTTTATTTATCTTACATTTAATATATCACAAACCTGTTATTATTGAAAGTATTTTGTATATTGCTATCATTTTCTATACTACTTTCGAAATCTTTTATTTTCGTATTTGTCCAGAGCCATAAATTATGTATTTTGTAGTTGTTAACTCTTTTAATCCCATAGGTCCTCTCGCATGAAGTTTCTGAGTACTAATCCCAATTTCTGCACCTAATCCAAATTCGGCACCGTCTGTAAAACGAGTAGAACTATTCACATAGACACAACTGCTATCTACCTCTGCTAAAAATTTTTGGGCGTGGTTATAGTTTGTTGTGATAATACTCTCAGAATGGTTGGTACTATATTTATTTATATGGTCGATCGCCTCTTCTATGTTACTTACTAATTTTAGAGAAATAATTAAGTCTAGATATTCTTCTCCCCAGTCCTCTTCTGTTGCCTGTTTTATATAAGAATCAATATCACAGGCCATTTTATCTCCCCTTATTTCTACTTGTTTTTTACTTAAGCATTTAACGAGCCTTGGAATGATTTTTTCGGCTATTTCTTTATTTATTACTAGGGATTCGCAAGCATTGCATACTCCTGTTCTTTGTGTTTTTGCGTTTTCTATAATCGATACTGCCATATCGATGTCCGCTGTTTCATCCACGTAGATATGACAATTGCCAGTTCCCGTTTCAATCACAGGAATTGTACTATTTTCTACTACGGTTTTAATTAAGCCACTTCCTCCTCTTGGAATTAGAACATCAATATAGTGATGTTTTTTCATTAATTCTTTGGCAGTTTCTCTAGAGGTATCTTCTACTAAATAAATAATATCACTGGAGATGTTTTCTTCTTTTAAGGAATCTTTAATAATGGTGACAATGGCAATATTGGTACTTATTGCATCACTTCCCCCTTTTAATACAGTAGCATTTCCTGCTTTAAAGCATAATCCAAACGCATCTACTGTTACATTTGGGCGTGATTCATAAATCATTGCTACTACTCCTAAAGGCACTCTTTTTTTGATGATTTCAAGACCGTTTTCTAAAATTTTTCCTTCGATAATTTCGCCAACTGGGTCTGCAAATTTTGAGACTTCTATTAGCCCCTCTGCCATTTGATCGATACGTTTTTCATCTAGTTTTAAGCGATCAATTAAACTTTCTTTCATCCCATTTTCTTTGGCTTTTTTTATATCTTCTTGATTAGCTTTTAAAATTTCTTCTTTGCGAGTCTTTAAATTATGTGCAACTTTTTTTAGAATTCGATTCTTTTCTTGGCTACTCATAATATTTAATGTTTTTGTACTTTCCTTTGTTTTTTGTAAATTAATTTCTAACTCTTTCATTTTTTTCTCCTCCTATTTTTTCTACTAGATATTCTCTCATATCATTTATCTGTTCTTTTTGGGCAAGAAATAGAGTTCCTTTTTTCTCACCATTTATAATTTGGTTTAAAATATTTGGGTTTTTCCCATTACTAATTATCATATCAATTCCAAGAGGCCCCACAATTTTTGATGCTAAAACTTTTGTATACATTCCACCACTTCCTACATCACTATCACTTGTTTTCTTTGCCATTTTGTCAATATATTTCATTTCTGTTGTTACAACATCAATGAGTTTGGCTTCTGGATTTTGAAATGGATCGTCAGTATATAATCCATCAATATCTGTAAGTAGTATTAATAAATCTGCACCAGTAATGCCTGCAACTAAGGCTGATAAAGTATCATTTTCTCCAAATTCTATTTCATCTGTAGCAATGGCATCATTTTCATTTACTATAGGTATACTTCCATATTTTAAAATTTCCAATAGCGCATTTTGTAAATTATGATATGATTTTTTATGATCTATGCTATATTTGGTCATTAATACTTGAGAAGCTATCTGTCCATACTCTGAAAATAGTTTATAGTAATTCATCATTAATTTACATTGTCCAATAGCGGCACAGGCCTGTTTTTCTGGCATTGTCTTTGGCCTTGTTCCAATTTTTAGTGTTTCTCTACCTACTGCCACTGCACCAGAGGAAACTAATATGACCTCCTTTCCACTATTTTTTAAATTACTAATTGCTCGTACTAACTTTTCTAGTTGTGCATAGTTTAAATTTCCTGTATCTTTATGTGTTAAAGTAGAAGAACCTACTTTTATCACAATTCTCTTTTTATTTTTTATTCTATTATAATAATCTTCCATTTTAAACTCCTTCTTTCTTTTCAATAGAAAAAGTAGAAAATAAATCATCTAATCTTCTACTTTGATTTCTAATACTTTATTTAGATAAATCTTTTGATCTTTCTGTTGTCTTATGGATTGCTTTTATAAAACTGTTTCTGAGTCCACATTTTTCTAAGGTTGCCAATCCTTCAATGGTAGTTCCACTCGGGGAGGTTACCATATCTTTAAGCTCTCCTGGATGTTTTTTTGTCTCTAACACCATTTTTGCAGATCCTAACACTGTTTGTGCTGCAAAGACATAAGCCTTATCTCTTGGAATTCCCTCACGGACAGCGGCATCTGCCATTGCTTCTATTACCATAAAAATAAAGGCTGGAGAAGATCCACTTACGGCAGTAACAGCATCCATTAAATGCTCAGGAACTACTTCACATTTTCCAAAACTATTAAAAATATTACAAATCAAATTTAGTTCTTCTTTTTCCACCCTCGGGCAGGGGCTTAAAGCAGTCATTCCCTCTAGAACAAGGGCCGGCGTGTTTGGCATAGCCCGTACCACTTTTATATCTTTTTGAAAATGTTTTTTCACTGTATCAATTTTTACTCCAGCAGCAATTGATATTATAACTTTGTTATCTGTTATCTTATCTTTTATTTCTTCTATTACTTCTTTATATGCAAAAGGTTTTACAGCAAGCACTAAAACATCCGACTTTTTTGCTACTTCGGAATTGTCTAATGTTGTTTTAATATGATAGTCTGCATTTATCTTTTTTAGTTTTTCTTCTGTTTTATTAGAACAGATAATTCTACTAGCATCGACTAATCCAGCATTTAAAATGCCACCAATCATTGCTGTTGCCATATTGCCACTACCAATAAATCCTATTGTCTTTTCCATAGAAAGCACCTCTTTTTCGTTGTTCTCATTATATATTATTTTAAGCAATGACGCAAGTTTTGGTTACTTGATTACTATTATATTCACTTGTAAAAGTAAACCAAAGATGTTATTAGATAAAATCAATTGACAAAGTAATAAAAGTAGTATAAAATAATGAGTCAAGTTAAAGTATTACACATTTTGTGAAGTAGTATAATTTAATTAATAATAGTATAGTCAGTATGCTATATTGCTAGTAACGGGAGTTGGTAGCCCCAGCCTAGCTTCGGCGGTTTATAGCTCGTCTATAATACACAAAATTGAAGCATCCATAGCCTAATCTAATTAGGTAGCTACCAAGGGCTTATCTTAGGATAGCCCTTTTTTAGGACGATAATTTATTATATTAAAAATCTGATTTAATTGAAAATAAGTATAAAGATTCTTTTGATGAGTTAGAACTACTCTTTTCTAAGAATAAGGATATTTTAACTGATGATGACAAAGAGGCATTAAAGTTTGTTATTGAAAAAGCAAAAAGAAAATTTGATGAACAATTAGGAGGGAAATAAAATGAATATAGGAATGCGAACACCTAGTATAAAGAAATCATTTAATACTAGGACCACATCTAAAATGACACGGGCAGTAAAGAAATCTGTTAATCCATTATATAATAAACGAGGAATTGGTTTTGCAAAAAATCCAACTAGATCTATTAAAAATAGTGTTTATAAAAAAACAACATTTGTTAAATTATTACAATGTAACTATCATTTATGACAGTTTACCAGCAAAAATAAATGGTATTGTAACTAACTATAAAGGTATTAATTTAATTTTTATAAACAAAAATTATGAAGATAATGCTGATTTATATATAAAGATGATGTTGGGAAAAATCAATTCAATATAGTACAAATATTTAAAACAAGAGAAAGGAGTGCAAAGATGACTGATGAATTAGAAGAAAATAAGGAATTAGTATTGTTTGAAAATAGTAAAATAAGAAGGCAAGAATATAATGGGGAATGGTTCTACTCTATTGTGGATATTATAGAAATATTAAGTGAAAGTAAAAATCCAAGAGATTATTGGTATCGATTAAAAAAAAGAATGGAAGAAGAAGAAGAAGTTGCTGAACTGTCGACAAATTGTCGACGTTTGAAACTGCTAGCAAAAGATGGAAAAATCAGAGAAACGGATTGTGGGAATAGAGAAACTATATTTAGAATTATACAGTCTGTTCCTTCCCCTAATGCCGAACCTTTTAAACTTTGGTTTGCGAGATTAGCAGAAGAAAGAATACAAGAAGTAATTGATCCTGAATTAGCGATTGATAGAGCAAGACAAATATACTTAAATAAAGGATATACAGAAGAATGGGTCAATGCTCGTATGAAAGGAATTCCAGTACGAATCGAATTGACTGAAGAATGGAAAAATCGAGGAGCAACAGAGGAAAAAGATTTTGCTATTTTAACAAATGAAATCAGTAGAACTACTTTTGGTATTACTACAACTCACCACAAGGAGATAAAAAAACTAGATAAAAAACAGAATTTAAGAGATAATATGTCGCCTTTAGAATTAGCACTTACTACTTTAGCAGAGGTTACAACTACTGAATTGCATAGAACTAACGATTCTAAAGGAATGCGTGCATTAAAAAATGATGCAAATACCGGTGGAAATATTGCAGCTGTGACGCGTAGAAATATTGAAAAAGAATTAGGAAAAGAAATAGTAACTTCGAAGAATGCTATTGATTTTCAAAATAAAAAGGAAATTGAAACAAAATAAAATTGTGATTATGAATAAAAACTATCTCAAATATGAGTGATTGGCGTTATTACGAAAATATCGTATAATTATACCAGCAAGACCCCTAGCGATTCATTGTTAATCAAAGACCTTAGTGGTTCGCAGAGATAGTTCATTTGGAGCTATTTCATTTTATGATGTATGATCTTCGACATACTTTTACTACTGCAATGATGGAGGAAGATGTTCCACTTTATATCATCAGTAAAATACTAGGACATACTTCTTATAAAACTACGGTCGATAAATATGGTCATATATCGGACAAAAAAAGAAAGGAGATAACAAAAATTACAAATTATTTAATATCTTAAATATAATTTCGGAGTAATTTTGGGAGTAATAAATTAAAAAGTCGTTATATATTAACGACTTTAACAACATAAATGGTGGACTGTTAGGGATTCGAACCCTAGACCCACTGATTAAGAGTCAGTTGCTCTACCAACTGAGCTAACAGTCCAATCAAATATTACGTTTTTTATTATAACAGTCTTTTTTTATAATTTCAATATTTTTTTCAAAAATAATAGAGATACTGAATTATATTTTCAATATCTCTCATAACTTTACTGTTTTAAATAGAGTTTAACTTTTCTTTAATAATGCTCTTATTCTTTTTTAATCTTTCATCCTCTGGATTTTCTTTTAATGCTAAGGTGCTATATTTATATGCTAATACATAATTTCCAATATTATAATATGCAATAGCTAGTAGATCATATGGAGTTTCATTCCAACTAAACACTTCGTTAATATAGCTTTTGGCCTTTGTTTTTATTGTAAGTGCCTTTTTAACCCAATCAATAACATTTTCCCAATCTTCTAGTTCATAATAAAGAAGTGCACCTTCAATGTATGGATCCCGCAAATATGAAGCTTCTATACAAGCTTTTTGATACCACATTTTCGACTCTTCATAACGTCCCATTTTTTTATAACATCTACCAATAAATCTCATCGAGGCACATCTTTCATCTTTCCATAAAGCAGTAGGAAGTGATAGATGTTTTATTAAAGTGTCGATTGCTTCATTCCACCTTCCATAATACATGTATTCCCTTCCTAAATAATGTACATTTCTATCATCCATTGGTTCTTCTTTCACAGACAGTTCTAGAAGAGGAAGATAAGAACTTCTTGACTTTTTCTCGTCTGGGTAGTGATTTAATGTAATATCATTTATTGTAATTACGTTATCTAAGTTTGTTTTGGGAGTTAAGACTTCGTGTACAGGATGTGTCCAGTGATAATTGTTTCTAGAGTGAATTTTGCTGATATAAAAGTTCACTATGGGCTTGTTATTTTCATCTAGACTCCAATTATAATTATATTGTGCACGTGTTGTATCTTTTTTCCAAGAATCTTCTAGTTTTTTACGCCAACCTTTTTCAAACACTTCATCTAAGTCAGTACAAACACAAATATCAAATTCTTCTGGAACCATAGCAAGTGATTCATTCCTTGCCTTGTCAAAACGCCATAGATTAAACTTTTTGGTTGTTACATAAACATTTTTATATTTTTTTAGTTTTTCAACTGTTTTATCAGTTGAAGCAGTGTCGAGTACATAAATGGCATCTGCTTCTTTCATAGAATTAACCCATCTATCTACGTGTTTCTCTTCATTTTTAGTAATGGCATAGACTGCTATCTTATGTTTTTTCATAAATTATATTACCTTTCTATATTAGTTTATTTTTTTTACAGTAAGTGATGCATTTACTCCAGAGCCTAAGGTAACTCCTACAGCAAGTAGTGCGGATAGAGCCATATCAATTACATCTCCAGCTGTTAGAGTAACGATAACACTACCACTATAAATAGATCCAACTCCTACTGATAATATTCTAGAAATTACAGTAGAAGGAATATTGGTACCGTTAATTCGTACTGCTTGAGTCAGAGTTGTCCCTACGGCTACAGAAACATTACTAAAATAATTAATTTCATAAGTTCCAGCTTCTCCAACAGTAATACTATTAGCTGGTGTGTATGTTGTATCTAGATTTGGCATGGTTGTTGGAAGTGGAATTTGTGTAGATGACCCAAGTGCTAAGTTTAAAGTTGCAGGGGTATCACTGTATATTCCTCCATAGGCATTTAGTCCATTAGCTGGTCCTGTTGCTCCTG
>CAJTXY010000008.1:0-32754 GCA_910583685.1 uncultured Bacilli bacterium | reverse complement strand
TCGCTCCTGTTGGCCCGATTAATCCTGCTGCTCCCGTTGGTCCTGTTGCTCCTGTCGCTCCTGTTGGCCCGATTAACCCTGCTGCTCCTGTTGGTCCTGTTGCTCCTGTCGCTCCTGTTGGCCCGATTAATCCTGCTGCTCCCGTTGGTCCTGTTGCTCCTGTTGCTCCGTCCGCACCACGTGGAATAACAAAATCTAATAATAAGTTTTGATTTGTCCCTCCATTTGTAACTGATGCATTCGTTCCTGGCTCTCCTGTGGTTGTTGAACGCACTGTAATAGTTGCTGGTCCTTGTGGCCCAGTCGGCCCTGTAGGACCTTGGACATAGCAAAAACCTTGTGAATTTCCAAAAGGTCTTTTGTTGTCACAATTATTAAACATATTTTTCTCTCCTTTCTAATATAATATATGTTCAATAAAAAAACCGAATAGTGCATATACATCGTATTTTGTTAATTTCTATATAAATAAAAAAACTCTATTATGAAACGAATAGAGTTTTCACTGTTTTGATTTGAAATGATAATATGGAGTAAATATCAATTTCTAGTTTTTTTGGAACCTTTATATTTTATTTATAATTATTTTTAGTTTTGATTGCATTTATAAAATAACTTATTATTTTTTGCTGGTCTAGATCATCTGTCATTCTCTCAGGATGCCACTGTACACCGATTTGAAAGGGATGATTCTTATTTTCGACTACCTCAATTAATCCATCTTCACTATAGCCTGTGATCTCAAAAAGATTAGAAGACTCTACTGTTTCATAATGATAAGAGTTTACTGTTATTGTTTCTTTTGCTAGTATTTCTTTTAATTTCCCATTTTTCAATAAAACATTATGTCTTTTTTTATTGGGCAAATGGTGAGAGTTATTTCCTATTTTTACTGTATTTGTTCCACTTTTATAAATTGCCATTGATTGCATTCCTTGACAAATACCCAAAAGTGGTATTTGCTCTTTCAAGGCATATTCAATTATCATATCATCATACCAATCATTTTGATTTCCTCCTGTTAGTAAAAATCCATTGCACTGTTCACATTTTTTATAAAATTCGTCTTTTCTTTCCTTGGCATCTAAATAGACAATTTCCAATTCATTTTTTCTTGCAATTTGAAAATATCCATTGTTTTCTTCCTCTGTATTTTCAGGTCGTATTAGTATTCCTAGCTTTTTCATATTACACCTAAAAAATTAGGGTGTTTTACTCCCCTAATTTTCCTTTCATTCCTTTTAATCCTTTTGTTCCACGAAAGCCTTCTAGAATATTACTATCAAAAGAGTGGGTTTTACTACATCTTTTCTTATAATCTTTTACTGCAATATTAATCATATCATCTAAAAGCGATGTATAGTTTACACCTTTTGCTTCCCATAAATAGAAAGCAAGGGAACCTGGGATAGAGTTAATTTCATTTACATATACCTTTTTGGCTTTTTCATCAATTAGAAAATCAATTCGACAGCATCCAGATGATCCTAATGCTTTAAAAGCTCTTTCTGCTACTTCCGCTACTTCTTTTTTTAGTTTTGCTGTTAAATCTGCTGGAATTTTTCTACTTGCTGATAACATTCCCTTTGAAGTTTTGACAGGTTGTTTATAACCACCTTTTCCTTTTACTTTTCCATTTCCAATATATTTATCTTCGTATGTTAGGAAATCTTTACTTGGAAGTACTTCCTCTATTTCACTTAATGTAGTATGATCACTATTACCAAGTACACTAATGTTTACTTCTTTTAAGTTTTCTACTAATTCTTCTACTAAAATTTTATGATCATATTGAATTGCTTCTTCAATTGCTTTTGCTAATTCCTCTTTTTTACGAACAATCCCAATTCCAATACTACTTCCAGTAGAAGCAGGTTTTACAATTACTGGGTATTTTAACTTATTTATCTGTTTTATAGTTTCTTCTTGATTTTGACGATACTTACTATCATAAAACCATACAAAGTTAGTCATTGGTAGTTCATCTAAAGCCCAAAGACTTTTCATATATACTTTATCTTGCCCTACTACAGCAGCATAAGTATCTGGTCCTACAAAAGGAATGCCAATTGTTTGTAGATAACCTTGTAAAACACCATCTTCAACATTGGTACCATGAACAATTGGGAATGCAATATCAATTTCTTTTATAATTCGCTTAAAGAATCCCTTTGTCTGAAGGACAAATGCACCTTTTCTTTTATATAATACAACATTTTTTGCGTATTTTTTTAGTAGTCCTAGATCCCCATAGTAATCAATGTCCTTAAGCATTTCTCCTGTATACCAATCACCATCTTTTGTGATATAGATTGGTATAATTTCATATTTCTCTTGGTCCATTTTGGCCATTGCCTGTACAGCAGAAATAATACTTACTTCATGCTCTACTGTTTCACCACCAAAAATAACACCTACTTTAATTTTCATTCTATCTTCTCCTATTCATTATAAGTATCTGGCAAATCATTTTCAAATAATGCATACACATCTTGTTTTCCTGTTAGACTATTAATAAATGTAAAAGCCTCTCTTACATCATTATATACAACAATTCTTTTTTCGTCAAAGTTTTTCTTACGTAACCCATTATAGATCGGTTTGGTTTTCTTCTCACCGATTAAGACTGCATAATCTACGACATCAGCGATTTGAGATCCAAATTCTTCATTTATCTTCTCTTCATCACGACCTAGTTCTATCATTCCTGGAGTTACTACTACTTTTAATCCTGGCATCATTCCTAATACTTCTAAAGCATTTTTTGCCCCCACTGGATTAGAGTTATAATCATCTGCAATTTGATAAAAGTTTCCTAGTCTCTTTAGTTCTAGACGATGTGGCACTGGTTTTACCCCTAAAACGGCTTGTTGTAATTGTTCTATTGTAATTCCAAACTCAAGTCCTAGAGCAATTCCTGCTAGTATATTATATACATTGTGTTTTCCTAAAAGTTTTGTAGTAAATGCATATTTTTTCTTATCATCTTTTAATACAATATTGAAGCTTGTTCCAATAGATGAGCATTTAATATCTGTAGCTCGAACATCAACCTCTTCACTATCGATACCAATCCAAAGTATACGACACTTATTTTTTAAGTTATAACTTACTTGTTTTTCGTCATCCTTATTTAAAACACCAATTCCATCTAATGGAAGGGACTCAATTAATTCAAACTTTCCATCTCTAATATTCTCTTCACTACCAAATGACTCTAAATGTGCTTTTCCAATTTTTGTTAAGATTCCATACTTGGGCTTTACTAATTTACAAAGTCCTTTAATTTCTCCTTTGACATATGCCCCCATTTCTGCGATAAAGATGTCATCGAACTTTGTTAAATGATTATTTACTGTAATCATAAGGCCATAAAATGTATTTAAATTTTTGGGTGTTGGTAGTGCATTATATTTAATATTTAAAATATCACTTAAAATATTTTTACTACTTGTTTTTCCATAACTACCAGTAATACCAATAATTTTTAAATTAGACATACTCTTTAATTTATTTTGAGCCTTTGTCTTATAGTATAAGAATACGCATTTCTCTATTGGTTTATTAATGATATTCGTAAGATAGACTATAAATCCGTTTAAATATACAAGAATAGTTATTATAAATATAATGAGCCAACAAGTAACAGATTGATCCTTATTTAAGATGAAACAGATAATTGGTATTATCATTAAAATACTAAGGGTTATGATTAATCGCTTAATGCGTGCTGTTATTTTAAAGGAAATTTTCTTTTGTTCTCTTGCTTTTTCGTGCTCTAAGTGTATTATTTCGACTCCATATAATATCATTAATAAAATTAGTAAAATATTAGGAATCATTTCTAAATCAAATGTTATAAAATAGCCAACTGCCGCGATAAACATAATTATAAGTTCTAGATTTAGAAAATCCTTTTTATTTTTTATTACCCATTTTAAATAACGATTATTTTCATTATATAAATTCTGCTGTAACATATATAGACTTTTTCTACTTTTATAAAGAAAACAGAAAAAAATAAAAATTAATAATAAATAATATAAAATCATAAAAATCCTCCTATAAAAAACTTTCTAATATTTTTATCACCTGAGGTAAGTTTTCTAAATATGCATAATGACTTCCTGGGAGTGTAATTAAGGCTGCGTCTGGCATTGCCGCTTCTATCATTTTTTCCTCTTCATATGTTACTTCTTGATCACTTTCTCCCCAAATAATTAAAGTTGGTTCTTCTATTTCTTTGGCGTATTTTCCTAGATCCTCATTGACTACATTTACGAATGTTTTTCTCATTCCCTCACTTGCTGCTTTATAATCTCTTGAGCCGATATGTTTTTTCATATATTCCCCAAACTTATTCATTCCTGGTAGTTTTTTCATTTGTTTTAATAGGCGAACTTTTACATTATCAGAATTATAAATTTTAAAGCAAGGACTGGCGAATAGAACCAGTTTTTCAATTGAGTGGTATGCACTGTAATAAATTGCTACTCTGCCTCCAAAGGAGTGGCCCATTATAATTGGTTTTTCTATTTTCAATTTTTCTACCATCTGCTCTATTACATTTGCATAATCTTCTACTTTCCATGCAACAGATGGCTCCTTACTTTCTCCAAAACCGGGAAAGTCTAATATTGTAATATGATACTTCGATGAAAGGGCGTCCCCAATTGGCTTCATCATCTCAATATTTTGCCCCCAACCGTGCAATAGAATGATATCTTTCCCTTTTTTGCATCCATACTGAATATAGTGAATTGTAATGTTTTCTAACTTTAGTTCCATAGTATTCCTCCAGTTACTATTAGTATATCATTATGGATTTTGTTTTTCAAAAAAAAGGGAGAAAAAAACACTTTATTTACGTTTTTATGTTTTTATTAAAGGAATTTTGATACTTCCCTGTTTACTCGTTATAAAATATTTTATCCCTCTTTTTTGGAAACGTTCCAATATTATTTTATGAGGATGGTGAAACTTATTATTCTCCCCTGCCGATATTATGGCAAAAGATGGATCTACCTCATTTAAAAACATATCACAACTACTGGTTTTACTACCATGATGTCCCACTTTTAAAATATCAATTTTGGGTAAATTATATTTTTTTAGAATACTTTTTTCTGTCTTACAACTAGCATCCCCCATTAGTAATATTTTAATATTTTTAACGGATGCTAAAAGTATAATGCTACTATCATTTTCCTCCTTTAAATCATCATTTAATGAATAGAGGGAAACATCTCCTAATTGTAAGATTTCATCTGGCCCCAATTTTTCTACTTTCCTTTTTAATTTCAAGTTCTTTTCTAAATTGTTCATTTTGTTATTATTAATATATATTTTTTTTACTTTGAACTTTTTTATGATCGTTTCTGCTTCACCTAAGTGATCATAATCGCCATGAGTTAATATTAAAATATCGATTTTTCTAATTCCTTTACTTTTTAAATATGGTATTGTAATTTGATCTACTAATGACTGATAATTAGACGATTTAAATCCCTCTTTTCTAAAATGTTTTATACCTCCTGTATCAATTAGCATTGTTTTTTGCTTTGATTTTAATAAAATACTTTCTCCTTGTCCTACATCAAACATCATCAAGTAAGAATTATTTTCTAACATTGGACAGAGAAATTGTCCTAGAAATAAGGGTAGATAAAGATAGAAAGGCAGAATCTTTCTCTTTTGTATTTCCCATAAACTGATAATGAAAATTAAAATATATAGTGTAATAAATATTCCATTTGGTCTTCCTAAAATAATATTTCCAAAAGATAAATTTGCCAAAAATAAAGAGACTTTTTCTAGCAGTAAGATAAGTAGTGCTAAGACAGAGTCTAAGATTGGAAAAATAAAGGTGAGAAGAGAAAGAGGAAAAATAAGATACGATATTAATGGTACAAAAAACAAATTATATAAAATACTTAAAAAGTTTAGTTCATAAAAATGATAGATTGTAATAATACTACTGGTAAAGAAAGAAAGCAGGGAAGTTTTTAATAATTTATTAAAATAATTTTTACCTTTATTAATATAGTTTTCTGCTAAAATAAGGGCTCCACTAATCAAAAAAGAATATTGAAAGCCAATACTATAAATAAAATATGGATTTATGAAAAGACAAATACTTAATGTTAGCAAATAAATGTGAAAAGACTTTATATAAAAATAGAAGTATTTATTTATAGAAAATAAAATAAAAAATAGAGTTGCTCGCAAAACTGATGGACTAAATGTAAGAATTAAATAAAAAAGCAAAAACATACTTACTAGTTGATATCTTTTTTTCTCGCCTACCCCTATTTTCTTAAAAAGAGAAATTAAGATTGTACTTATTAGACTGATATGCATTCCACTTATTGCAAATAAATGACTAATGCCATTTCTTCTAAAGCTTTCTACTACCACTTGATCCAAATTAGAGGTCTCTCCTAAAATAAATGTTTCTAAGTATCTTTGACTTTTTATTGCTTTTTTCATTTTTTGTTTTATCTTGTTCTTAATCATATAATAAATATTCTTATTTTGACTTATTATCTGTAAGTATTCAACATTCATTAAATAAAAGGTTTTTTCATTTTTTAAATATGTTCTATAGCAAAAACCATTTTCTACTCTACTTTCTTTTGGCAATTGTAAATTCCCTTTTACTTCTATTTTATCACCTAAGGTTACTTGTTTTTCAAAGTTTTCTAATTGTTCTTTTAGCTCAAAATAATAATGTCCTACTACAAATTCTTTTTTATATTTTATTTTTAGACGTAAATGATTGCCATCTATTTTATATTCCTCTAGAATTCCTGATATTTTTGTTTCTGTTCCTGTAAGAGTAGTTTTCGTAGGAAGTAGTACTGTGTTAAGAAAAGTAAATAGTAATGCTCCTATTAAAACTAGATAAAAGGGATAGCTATGTAGTAATGTTTTCCTGAATTTTAGCAAAAACATTCTCTCCAATTCCACTTACATTTTTTATATCTTCTATTTTTTCGAATAATCCATTTTGTTCACGGTATTCTATGATGGCAATGGCTTTTGATTCTCCAATGCCAGGAAGCGTCATTAGCTCTTCTTTGGTTGCGGTATTAAGAGATACTTTACTATTAGTAGGAAGGGAGATAGTATCTTCCTTATTTTCTATACAAGCATCATTTTTTAGTTCATAGTTCCCTCCTTCCATACAGTTTTGTTGAAGAATGGCCTCTCTTTCTTTTGTTTTTGCAAATTCTTTTACTTCCTCATAGTTATAGATAATAATTACCATTTCGTCTGTTATTTTTTTACTTAGATTAATCACAGAAGTATCAGCGAATTCTGTTAGACCTCCTGCTTCTGTTATTACATCAATTACCCTACTATCTTTATTTAAAGTATAGATCCCAGGATTTATAATTTCTCCTTTGATATCTACTTTATATGTTTTTATGTCTACCCTTTTTTCTTCCTTTTCTTCTTTTTTCTCCACCTTTAGGATTTGTTTTGCTTCTACTGGTTCTGCTTTTAACGTCATAAAAAGAAAAGCTCCTCCTCCACATACAATCATAATTAAGAATGAGAAAACTATAATTTGTTTTCGATAACGATATGTAAACGTCATATTATCACCTCCATCTTATTATTCGAAAAAAAAAGAAAAGTTCTAGATTTTTTAAGAACTTTTTCTTTATCACATATTTTTATAATCTTTTATTCTGATATTTCAAATGGATCTTTTTTCGATCCGCTTCCCCTTATAATTTTGATATTTTCTTTTAAATTAACACAAGGTCTGATTGCCGCTTCACTTGTTGGATCGTTAGAATAGGCATAACCATTTGCTATTATACTTCTTGCTTTTGTATTATCAAATGGGGTTATCAACCAGTAATTTACTGTTAGCCCTGTTTCCTCAGTTGCCCCTTTTACTATATGTCTTTGGGACTGGCTTGCTAACTGTTCCCCTAATCTTAATAATCCTACCTTTGTTTCTATTTGATCAGTAGTTAAAGTGCTACTAGACTCATCTTTATATTTGGCTAATTTATAGTTCCCGCCACTTCCAACGGCCCCAAGGTACCAAGGGGTATCTATTATCATTTCTATCTGCTTTTGTGTTAGGTACTTATTGGTAGGATTTAAATAAGTATTATGTAGGAAAAAGGCAATTTCACTTGCTTCAGAGGCTGGATTGTATGATGCATTGCCACTTACTGTATTAAATTTCTTCAACAGTGTACTATTATTGGTTTTTAATGGTTCTGCACTTACCAATTTTACTCCACCAAACTCTTTGCTTACAATTCTATATAGACTATTCTCTCCCGTTCCAAACCTTACATATTCTCCACTATATCTTGTATTTAGTAACCTCCCTTGGTCTGGTTTTTCATTATCTCCACTTAATCTATATGGATTACGCTCGCTTCCATCACCTGTGATAATCTCTAAGCCTGGCTTTAGATTGATCGATGGTCGAACTCCATAAGCATAAGTAGGATCATATCTACTTGAACTTCCATCATTATTTACAAACCACACACGATTTGTACTATTATATGGATTCATTAATCGAAAACTTAATCCATTATTTAAATAACCATTACTATAAGTTGTTCCATCATAACTTTTGGTGTATTCATAAGCATTTAAAGTACCTACAGCATTTGTTATCATTGTTGTTTTTTCGGGTTTGGTTATCTCTGTTGTCTCTGTTACATTCCAAAGACTATCTGTTTTTATAAACTTTTCTGGTTCTCTTAAATTTCCTAAAAAGCCATCGACACTAGTATCATTTAGCCAGGCTTGCATATAGCTTCCTTCATATTGAACATTGTTTGATTGATTATAAGGAAGAGATGATATATTCCATTGAGTGACTAGTTTAACACTCTTATCTTCTTTATCGTAAGAGATTGCTCTCCAAAGCTTTCCTGAATACCAAACATAATTTTTAGGATTCTCTCCAGTAATAAAGACTTGCTCAGAATCACTGGTATCTATACTTCCTTTTTGACCAATATTTTCTTTATTAAAAATTACCTTTTCTATATTGCCCTTTTTATTTGTACTTTGTGTTGCCTCTACACGTAATTGTCCTCTGAAGGCTGTTCCCATTACTTCTAACGTAGCATTTTCATCAATCCACATTTTTAGAATATAACTATATTTTGTTTTTGGGGCTATTTCTCCAAGATCTAATAATCTTTTTGGATTTTCTCCTATTTCGTTTAACAGACTGAATCCTACCTGTTGTTCATCTTTTACTAATTGATACTTGATGAAAGAATCCTCCATTCTATTTTGTCCTTCTGTAAGTGGTAGATCATCTAAAAATATTTCATAACTACTAGGTATTGTCCCTGTGTTTTCTAAAGTAAACGAATACCCTATTGTTGCCAGTCCCTCTTCATCTGTTACAGGGGTTGCATTCATTACATTAATCCCATCTGTCATTGTATCACTTAATTCTAATTGTAACGTTCCTACTCCTGCCTTTAACTCTTTTTCTCCTTTTAGCGTTATTTGTAGCCAAGCATAAGATAGTCCTATTAGCATTAGTATTGTGGCAGTGATTACTAATATAAACATTTTATGATTCTTTATAAATTTCATTTTGCCTCCTATTACTTTCTTTTTCCTTCTTTTCTAAGGCCTGTTTCTACACTTACACGTTGTACTAGTGTTAAAGCGGCAATTAAACAAATTGTAAAACTTCCTCCGTAACTTATAAATGGAAGTGGTACTCCTGTCATTGGAATTAGACCAAAAAGTCCCATTAAGTTTACTGCAATATGACAAAAAATATAAACAGCTACCCCATAGCAAATAATGGCTCCACGGTTGGTATAGCTTCTTTTTCCAATTAGTAAGATTCGGTATAGAATAAATATGTATAATAATATAACTAAGATACCTACTAAGACTCCTAACTCCTCTACAATCACAGCAAAAATAAAATCAGTATATGGTTCTGGTAAGTATAAGTATTTTTGGGTAGAGTTTCCTAAGCCTACTCCTGTTAGTCCACCATTATTAATAGCAATATAACCATTACATACTTGACTTCCCGTTGTCAGTAATCTATCACAAGGCCTTTTAAAATTAAGACGTTCTAATTGCCTTTCATAAATCAAAGTTTTTCCACTGCCGATGACGACAAGTGCTACTACTGCAATTAGGCCAAAGCAACCAAAAATAATTTGGTTTTTTATTTGAGTAGAAATTGGCACTGCTAAAAAAATGGTACCGATAATTACCGTAAAAATAATCGCAGTTCCTAGGTCTGGTTGCAATAGTATTAAAAAGGTAATCGCTCCACCTACCAGCAAGGGAAAAAGACTGATTCCGTACTTATCTAGCTTTTTGTCATTAATTTCATAATATCTCGCCAGCCATACAATCATAATTACTTTGATAAACTCACTCGGTTGAAAGCTAAAGGGGCCAAAATCAAACCAGGAAACTGCCTGGTTCTTTGCTTGTCCCATAATTAATAAAATTATGAGAGAAATCCCTATTCCTAAAACACCAAGCCATGATACCATTCCATAAAACTTGGTATTAAACCTTATTAAAATAAGAGCCATAAAAAGACCAACACTTAAGAAGATCGCTTGTTTAATAAAATAATTATAAGGACTTACTGCTTTTGACATATAAGCGGTTACATTCGATGAAGAAAAAACCATAATAAGTCCAAAAACGAACATAATTACAGTTATTAGTAATAATGGTTTGTCGATGTTTTTAATAATTTTCTTCACCAAATCACTATCCTATCTTTTTATATTTTATCATAATTTTATATGTTATTAAATAAGTTTTTTGAAACTTAGGTAATTTATGTGAACAAAATATGACAATTTACATACGTTATATTAGATTAATTAAAAGGAGGCAAAGTTATGTATTATTATGGTGGAGGATCTTGTGGCTGCGGATCTAATCAAAATTACCAAATGCCATATTATCCAACATACGGATGTGGTTGCAATAACAATAGCAACAATTCTACCTATGCCATTATCTTAGTATTATTTATTTTATTAGTTATTGTGATTGGAACTCGCTTTGTTGCTTAAGTAAATAAAGTCCTTACGAAATAAGGGCTTTTTTTATGGAATACTTTCTTTTTTTCTTAAATTTTGATAAAATAAGTCCAGTGGTGGTGATATTATGCTAAAAACAAAAGAAATATTAGACGAAAAGGATAAAAGATTAAGACAGATTAGCAAGGAGGTTGTTTTTCCTCTTGCAAAAGAAGATAAGGATCTAATCAAAAAGATGATTACTTATTTAACAGATAGTCAAATTGAAGAGCGTGCAGAAAAATATGATTTAAGACCTGGTATGGGGATGGCTGCTGTACAACTAGGGGTTTTAAAACGTTACTTTGTTGTAGTTCACGAAGTGGAAGAAGGAACTTTTGATACTTATGTACTAATTAATCCAAAAATCGTTAGTAATTCGGAAGAAAAAATCTATGTAGATATGGGAGAAGGCTGTTTATCTGTCAATCGTGAGGTTGAAGGAATTGTTCCCCGATATGCTAGAGTAACTGTTGAGGCATTTGATGAAAATGGACAAAAAATAAGAGTGCGGGGACGCGAAGAATTGGCCATTGCCTTTCAACATGAACTCGATCACTTAGATGGTATTTTGTTTACTGACCATATTGATAAAAATGATCCTTATGCAGGAGAAAATTTATATAGAGCAATTTAGAAGAAAAGAGGGAGAAAATGAAAAAATTAAAATTATTAGCAATTATTTTACTTGGAATTGTTTTAACTGGTTGTGGTGAGGATTCTAACAAGAATACTTTATCTGGAAAGTATAAAGTTGAGATTGAAATTCAAGACTACGGCATTATTAAAGCAACATTAGATGCTGACAAAGCACCTATTACAGTTGAGAATTTCTTAAAGTTAGTAGATGATAAGTTCTATGATGGCCTAACAATTCATAGAGTTGTAGCAGATTTTGTGATTCAAGGTGGCGATCCTCTAGGTACTGGTCAAGGTGGCAGCGAAGAGACTATTACAGGGGAATTTGCAAGTAATGGAATTCAAAATGATCTATCTCATACGAGGGGTGCAATTTCAATGGCTAGAAACGGTATGGATATGGACTCTGCCAGTAGTCAATTCTTTATTGTAGTAAAGGATGCAACCTCTTTAGATGGAGATTATGCAGCATTTGGTTATGTAGAGGAAGGAATGGAGATTGTCGATAAAATTTGTAAGGATGTAGAGGCCTCTGATGAGATGGGAACTGTTGAAAAGGAAAAACAACCAGTTATCACTTCTATTAAAAGGGTAAAATAAAGAAACTAGTATCATTTTCACTTGATACTAGTTTTTATTCTATTTGGTAAAAGTATTTCTTTTATGATTCTTTTTTCTTGACTTTGTTCCTCTTTTTTATCTGTTTGTGAACATAAAATAGTCTCCATTGCACTTTCTACTATATTAAAACCATTGTCATCATAGCTAGAAATAGCCTTTGATATTCTTTCATAGAATAGAGGGTCTAACTCTTCTGTAATGAATTGCAATTGTTTTTGTCTATTCGCTCTTTTTTGCATTCTTTCTTCTATCTGTTCTGATAATAATTCTCCTGTTTTTCTGTTATATACATTAAGCCTTGCAATCCTTTCATTATCTTCTGAAAATCCAAGTGTCATTTCCACATATTGTCCACTTTGCATTTTATATTTTTCAGAAAGTATTACTCCCTTTTGTTTATTCAATCGATCCCTTCTAAATAAACTTAATTCCTCACCTGTTTTGTAATTATCATAAGAAAATGCTTGGTTCTTTTTTTGAATGGAAATACTTTGAATATTGTCTTCTTTTTCGTATGAATCTATATCTAAACCTTCTACTGAAACAAAGGGAATTCGTTCTGATGTCTTATTAAACATCATTTTTCCTTTTAATCTATGACTGCCATCTCTACTAATTTGAAAAAATAATATCGCTTCTTTTAAACTGCAATCCATTTTTATACGCATTCCCCCATAGGGATGACAAAGTTCTGCATTAAAACAAAAATCGTCAAAGTTCATATACTTTCGTAAAGAGGTATTCCCAATTATTTGTTTGTTATTGTCAATTATTACTCCCCTGTTTTCGGTCTGAATATAAGAGTGTAAATTTAATAGTTTTAAAAACTCATTTAGCTTTAATGTTTGCTCTATTGTATTTAATAACTGTACCGTATAGTCATTATTTTCCATCTTACCCACTTCTTTCTAAACTTATTATAATAAATACAAAGAAAAAAGCAAACACTTTTTGTTTGCTAAAACTCTTTATTTGATATTTTTTTTCTAAATAGGCAGCTTTCTCTTTTTTCATAGCCATTTTTTAAATATGTATGGTGTGCTGCTAACCGGTAGTTGCTGGCAGTTAAATCGATAAAGTCTATTTTTTCATCGATTGCTATTTTCTCTATCATCTCTAGCATTTTACTAGCGATACCGATATTTTGAAATTCTTTTTTCACACAAACATTATCTAGGTGAAAATTGTTTAAATCTTCTAAAAAGTTTTCTATCGTTCTAACTAGGATTACTCCTACGACTTTCTCCTCTATTTCGCATACTAAAATCCTTGTTTTATTATTTAGATTTTTTGCTACTTTTTCTTTTGTTGTCACAATAGGAAAGGACTCTTTTAATAATAGAATTATTTCTTCTATCTCATTTTCTTTTGACCATCTTATTTTCATATAAACTCCTTAAATAGTATCAATATAATCATTGAGTTTTACACTAACTAATTTACTAACACCAGACTCCTGCATCGTAATTCCATATAAGGTATCTGCATATTCCATCGTCTTTTTCTTATGAGTAATAATTAAAAATTGTGTCTTTGATTTATAATGATTTAAGTATTTACCAAACTCTGCTACATTTGCTTCATCTAGTGCTGCTTCTACTTCATCAAAAATACAAAACGGTATTGTTCTTACATTTAGGATTGCAAAAAGTAGACTAATGGCAGTAAGTGTTTTCTCTCCACCAGACAGTAGTGAGATAGAGGTTAGTTTTTTTCCTGGGGGAGATGCCACAATTTCAATTCCTGTTGTTAATAAGTCTTTGGGATCTGTCAATTTTAAAGCAGCATTTCCACCTTTGAACAATTCTTTAAACACCTCTTTAAATTCTTTTTCAATTTTTTCAAAAGTGCTTAGGAACTCCTCTTTCATCACGTCATCCATTTCATTCATAATTTCCAGTAGTGTTTCCTCGGCATGTTCTAAATCCCCTTTTTGACTTTGCAAATACTCATAGCGGGTAGATACTCTTTCATACTCTTCAATTGCTAAGATATTTACCATACCAATTTCTTTTATATTTCTTCTATATTGATTTACCTTTTCACGAGCATCATCTGCTTCTATATCTAGATGGTATTCTGCTTTTGCTTTTTCAAAGGTTAGAGAGTATTCTTCATTTAACATTCGTAACATATGGTCTAGTTTTACATCTAAGCGATTTAATAAAATCTCTTTTTCCCGAATATTTTTTTCCATATTGCGTAAATGATTATTCACTAATTTTATCGAAGCGTTTTCTTCCTCTATTTTCATTCTTAATCTAAGAATTTCTTTATTGATATTTTTAATATCGCTTGTTAATATCTCTTTTTCTGATTGTTTTTGATGATATTCATTAATTAGTTCTTCTTCCTTTTTATCTAGAGAGTTCTCTTTTAAAGTTTGGTAACTTTCCCATTCTTTTACAATATGGTGATGCCTATTTTCCAATTCTTTTACTTCTTTTTCCTCTATATCTTGTCTTTCTTTCAATAATAAGCATTCTTTTGAGGTATCAAATTGATTTTTTTCATAAGTAGGAATCTCTTTTGCTAACGACTTTAATATTAAATCAACCTCTTTAATTTCCTTTTGATCTCTTTCAATTTCTCTTTCATATTTTGATAGTTGTTGTTTTAAGCCAATTGTTGTGCTCGCCTGATAAGAAGACCCTCCTGACATAGATCCACCAATGTGAATAACGTCTCCTTCTAGAGTTACAATTTTATATTTATTATTTATTTTTTTACTTAGACGATTTGCAGCGTCTATACTAGGAGCGACTAGTGTTGTTCCTAGTTGGTTTTCTACAATACATTGATATTTTTTATCGTACTCTACCAAAGTACTTAAAACGCCTAAAAAGTCATCATCGTGCTCTATTTTATAAATTGTAGACTCCTCTACAAAACGACTCTTAATTACAGTTAATGGAAAAAATGTTGCCCTTCCTAAGTGTTTTTCTTTTAGATAGCTAATAGCATTGATTGATGATATTTCATCTTTGGTAATAATAAAGTTACGACTTGACTGAATGGCAACTTCTAGGGCTTTTAGGTACTTTTCTTCCGTTTGTAATACATTACCAAGCGTATTATAGATTCCCTCTAAAGATGTCTTCTTTAATACAGAACGCACACTATTAGGCATATTGCCACCAGCATCAATTTCTGCTTGCAATGCTTTTATTTTTTGTTCTGCTACTGTAATATCGCGATTTATTTTAAAATAGTCTTGATTATAAACAGTTTGTTTTTTCTTTAGTTTTTCTAGTTTTTCTTTTAGAGAATCCTCTTCGTCCTTTTTCTTGATATATTCTTCACCCAGTTTTTTAACACTTTCTTTTTTTAAACTGATGGATGATTCTATTTTCCCTTTTTCTTCTAGCAAAAGACGAAGTTTTTCTGCAACTTCACTTTCTCCTTTGCTATTTTTACTGCGTTCTTTTAGTAGTTGCCTTTCACTATTTAATTTCTCTACTTCTTCTGTAATTTTTAATAATTTAGCATTTTTTATTGATAAGTCCTGTTCTAGCTTTCCTAAAGTGTTTTTCTCTTCCATCGTTTTTGTATCTTTTTCTGTTGTATCTGCCTGCATAGAAAGCATTTCATTTTCTAGTCTTTGTTTTTCAGACTTTGTCTGTTCTATCTCTATTGACGCATTTTCGATATCATAAGCCAGAAGTGCCACTTCATATTTTTCTAATCCTTTTTTATTTTCTAAATAAATTTTGGCTTTTTCACTTTGTTCTTTTAATGGTTCTACTTGTAATTCTAATTCTTGAATAATGTCATTTATGCGAGCAATATTATTATGTGTTCTATCTAGTTTTCGTAAGGCCTCTTCTTTTCTTTTTTTATATTTTAAAATTTCGGCTGCCTCTTCAAAAATAGTTCTTCTATCATAAGGGGAGTTACTTAGTATTTTTTGTACTTCTCCCTGAGAAATAATGTTGAATGATTCTTTTCCTATTCCACTGTCCATTAAAAGATCTATAATATCTTTTAACCTACATCTCTCATTATTCAAAAAGTATTCATTTTCTCCGCTTCTATATACCTTTCTTTTAATAGAGATTTCATTATAGTTTAATTTCAAATAGTTATCACTATTATCAAAAATAAGTTCAACGGATGCTATATTTAAGGGTTTTCTACTTTTACTTCCCGAGAATATTACATCTGTCATCGCCCCATCTCCACGAAGAGACTTTACAGATTGTTCTCCTAGTACCCAGCGTACAGCATCTACGATATTACTTTTTCCAGATCCATTAGGCCCTACAATACAAGTTGTCTTATCATCTAATTTAATTTCTAATTTATCGGCAAATGATTTAAAACCACTTGTTACAATTTCTTTTAAGTACATAAAATCCACCCTACTTTACTTATTTCATTATACTATAAGGAATCCTGTTTTTCAAATGAAAAGAAAAGATGTTTGAATTCTTTCTATTCAATTAAATTTTCTTATTTTTATGAATACTCGTTTTTAGTACAAAAAGAATGTTAGCTTTTACTAACACTCTTTTATATATACGTATTATCACTGTACTTTTTTATTTCTTTTTATTGCTATTATGACTAATATTACAGCGATTGTATCGAAAAGTAAGATTACTATATAAGTATATATTTTATCTACTGTAAAAGGCGGTTCTATATTGCCATTATTATCTGATGGTTGAGGGTTTGTTACTGAATCATCGTTTTTATTATCTACAGTTCCTTCATTCTTTTTATCATCCTCAGTATTATCTTCTTCCTTATTTGAGTTTTGCGTTAAATTAATATTTTTGAGTGTAGGGTAATTGTTCTCAGAAATAGACCATATATTGACAAAATCAAATCCTTTAAATGTTGATTGTAATTTTAATTCGGCATCTGTTTTTGCCAATACATTTGTCTCAATACTACCTCTGTTCTTTCCTATGGATGATTTTTTATTATCTAAAATATAATAACTATTATTTATCATTACACTATCTGCAGTCCCAATTAAATGGCCATAGGCTACGTTAGTTTCTAAATATTTTGAATTATCATAACAGTTTTCTAATGTACCATAAGAAATGTCTCCAGCGATCCCACCAACACCGCCATGAGAACACCATAGATCAGAGCATTTAGAGGTTATGATACCTAAATTGTACGAATTCGTTACTGATGTTAATGGCTCTTCTTCGGGCCCTGATACTCCCCTAAAAATATTAGTCGATAGCATATACCCAACGATTCCTCCCGTGTCTGCCAGACCAGTAATATTTCCGTAATTATAACATTGATCAATCTCCGTATCATATGCACAAGCAACAATTCCTGCTGTGGTGGTATTTTCATCAGCAACTGAAGTTATGTTTGCGTAATTGGCAACTTTAGCTATTTTAGAATTTTGGGCATTTCCTATTAAAGAGGCAACATTGGTATTGGAATGGATGGAAACGGAATTTTCTACAACAATGTTTTCAATAGTGGAATTATCTATATTATTACTTAAAATAAATCCTTTTGTTGAAATTGTAGATTCACTTTCTAGATAATAGTTAATATTAATATTTTTAAATATGATATTTTTTATAGTTCCATTTTCAATCTCGGGAAATAGGGAACAGAATAGACTGTTACAGCTAATACCAGAAATTGCATAGTTTTCACCATCAAATGTTCCAGAAAATTTACTAGAGGTATTTTTATAATATTTTGAAGCATCCCAGTTTTCAATATCACTGAAATCGATACTATTTCCTAATTTATAATTTACCGACATATATCTCTTATCCGTAAAGATATTAATAAAAT
Source organism: uncultured Bacilli bacterium (assembly GCA_910583685.1). Taxonomy (GTDB): domain Bacteria; phylum Bacillota_I; class Bacilli_A; order RF39; family UBA660; genus MGBC119817. The sequence continues at coordinate 14,641 of CAJTXY010000008.1, read as the reverse complement.
CTTCTTTGGTTTCGATAATGTAAGGATTATCAAGACTTCCATCTCCTGCTTTCCATAAACTTTTAAGATTTTTTATTTCGATATTTTCACTATCAAGCACATTTCCATTGTATATTGTTTTTAGAACATAATTGCCAACTTTTCTGGTTTTCAGTTTAATTACTGGCTTTACAAAATTATTTAATACAATATTCTGCTCGACTGTCATAGTATCACTAATATCATTATTATTTTTATCGTACAATTTATATTCGATGGTATTTCCAGAATCAATATTCCTTGTTACTGTATACAATAATATTTTATCATCTGCTATAGTATAATCATCTAAATGATCAATGACGGTGTCTGCTAATATATTAGAATCATTATCCGTATAGGTGCTAAAGGCATTTATATCACTTAAAGAGACATCTTTAGATTCAAAACTAAATTTAAGATAAAACTGATTATTGGTTAACTTTAAATCATTAACCTTCAAAGTGTAGCTACCAACTTCATTAACTGCTATGCTTCCAGTATAAATATAGTCTTTTCCATTATTACTAAAATAGACAGAGAGATTATTATCTCCTTTTCCTGTATAAGAAAATGATACTTTTTGTAATATTTCAGGAATAGCGGAACTTCTTCCATATTTTATTACTACATTTTTTTCATTTCCAGCCTCTGTTATTTCAGAACTCTTATAATTATCAACTATTTCATAGGCTTTAGTCGCATCATAATTCATATCCCAGTTTTTTTGTGATACTTCTGTAATACCAATTATCTCATTAATGTGTGAGCTATAGGCTAGATAAAGATATGGATTGTTGCTTTCTCCCCATGAATTTTTAACAATAAAGGCACCTGTTCCTACTGCATTGTTTGGACATTCTCTAATTCCATCATTTTTCCAAGTAACTTCTTCATCGGAAGAGGTTGCCCTTGAGCTAAGACTGTCTGAAGTATAACAGTAATCATATGTATATTGATCATCCCAGCCAATGATTGTCATTGCATGCGGACTCATCTGAGCATATTCATAAAAGTTCGTTTCAAAAACGTTTAATAAATATTGATTATGATCTAAATCTCGGTAGTTATATCTATTATTTAATCCAGGAGAAATTGGGCTGCCAAAAAATATTGGCCCATTATTATAAATATGCTCTTTTAACTTTTGAATTAAGGAATATCTATCACTATCTGAAATAGGAGAACCAGGTTCTAGAAAGATATCATCATTAACATAAGTTCCACCATATTGTATATGACCATCGACAGAATACTCAACATTTTTTGTGTCTAGTACATCTTTTATACTTTTTTTACTTATATCACTATCACTATATTCTCCAAACTTCTTGGTTGTAATTGGTGAGACTCCACTGGCTAAACTTTTCCAAGCTCTTTCAAAATTTCCTCCACTTAACAAACTGCGGTTCAAAGAGTATGGATTGAAATGTTCTACGAAATTTTCTTCTTTCGCCGTTGCAAAATCAAGTTGTCTTTCAGAAAGTGATAAACTGTCCTTATTCGTCACTACCCCTTTTTTTAATAATGTTCCCTCAAGTGCTGCGTTAGAGGCAAAGGCCCAACATAAATTGGCATACCCTTGATTTTTAACTGCTGTTATCATTCCTTCATCTTTCAAATTATAGTAAGATGGTAAATTGGTGCTAGATGCTTTCTTTTTGGAAAAAATGGAGGTAACTGATGATAACATATTATTTGATGAACTATTAGTATATTTTAATATGTATTTAGTGGGTATTAGCTTATACTGCTTCTTTTCTTCAATATTAGAATTATAATATTTTACATAAGCAGGATTTAAATAGTAGTTTTCAAAAGGATTATTACTCTCAGTCGGCTCTACAATAGCATAGCTTGATCTAAACCCATAAAATATTACAGATCCTAATATGATAAGGGTACAAGTACTTAATAAGGCAAGCTGTGTCCCATATTTCGATTTTTCAGTTTTCGTATTCATCCTATTTTTCATTTTAATACCACCTTTTTTGATTATCATAAAGGAAGATACTTTATGATTTTATATAGATTTTATTTTTATTTACAAGTGAAATTATCGAACTGACTAAATTTTTGACTGTTTTTATAAAAAATCGAATTATGTTTTTTCTTATTGGGTATATAGCATACTTTGACCAACTTCTGACTGGAAATATCTGTTTTTTTCAATAATTTTTATCATTTTTTTAAGTATTTATTGCCAAATTTTGTCGTTTATTGTATATTTATTATAATAAAGTGATTTTACTCTGGAGTTTATCTTAAGATAAAAACCGTCATAAAGTATCTTCCTTTATGAACACTTTTATGGCTGAAAATTAAAGAAGAAAGTAAATTTATTTTCAATATTAAAGGGCATTTGTAAAAACAATAGCCCTTTTTTGGTATTATTAATCAAGTATCAAAATTTACTTTCTTTTCTTATTTTTTTGCTGTTTCCTTTTCTTCTCTTCTTGTTCTACTAGTTTGTCTACTTCATCTACTATTTTGTCTTTATCTAGAATAGTCACAATGATTAATACTAATAAAATTAAATCTAATATCATTAATATTACAACGATCCAATTAAAATTCTTTTGTTTTTCTCTTGTAGAGTCTAGATAGGTATTGGTTAAATAAATATCAAAATTTTCAAGTGTTAATTCTACTTCATTTTCGAAAGATACAAAGTTTTTATAATTTTTAATGGTTAGTTCCTTTAGTTGCTTGGAGGTGGCTGCGGGGTAACCGTAAACACGTACTCGTTTTGGCTTTTTATCTATTCTATTATAAGAGTAATCAATTGTTTTTTTGTATTTTTTGTAGTCTTTTTTATCAATTGCTAAAAGATAAATATGCCAAAGTCCTGTTTTTTCTTCTTCATCAATAATAAAATGAATATCTTTTTTATTATCAATACTTGCAAATTTTTCTGACATTTTATCAATATCGACATAAGTATAATCTTTTGTATTGCTAGCATTTTCCCATTTGATTGGTTTTACTTCTTCTGTATATAACCTAAAAGCACAGTAAGCTAGAATAAAAGCTACTACAAAATAAATCAAGCACATAGACATTTTAATTAAAAAGCGAAATGAATTTTTTGTTTTTTTTGTATTTTTACTTTTTACTTTTTTCATCGTATGCCTCCCAGTTTTTCTTATCATAACACTATTCGAAAAAAAAAGAAACCTATATAAATAAATATTCTGGTTTCTTATAATGATTGTCTTCTTTTTTATTTTCCATATATCTTTTTTCTAATACAACCATCTCTTTTTCTAAAGAGGCCTTTACATTAATAATCCTTTGATTGGTAGAGCCTCTAAAGTAAATGTCATAGCTTTTCTTTTCTAAAATAAACTTTCCATCTACTAAGATGTCAATTTCTTCTAGCAGTTTTTTATGCTTTGGATTTCTTATCATCTGTTCATAAGTAAAACCTGTATAGCACCAAACATTTAATCCAAGAGAATGGGCAGCACGAGCGATTTCTAGACAAGCATCACTTTGGCATACAGGATCTCCCCCTGATAAGGTGATACCAGTCTGCCCTTTCAGCTGTTTTAATTCCTCGATGACTTCCTCTACCTCTATTAATGCCCCATCTTCAAAGCTATGGGTCATCGGATTATGGCATCCTTTGCAGTTATGAGGACAACCTTGGGTCCAAATAACAGTTCGAATTCCTTCTCCGTCTACAATTGAATCCTTCTGCAGGCCAGCTGCAAGTCTAATTTTCATTTTTAACAGCTTCTTTTTTACAAGTTAGGTCTTTTGCACCACTATGTTTTACACGATCATGTTCCTCTGCTCTTTTTCCATTGTTGAAACGAGAAACATCTCCTGCTAAATAACCAGTAACTCTTCTAATTCTCTCAAACCCTTGTCCTTCTCCTACTATTTTTTCCATAATTTTTCCTCCTTATTTCTTTTCTATTTTTATTTATATTATCTACCACAGCATTCTGGGCTAGTAATCTTCTCTAGTGGAATTCCTTCAAATTCTTTGCGTCCACATCCTGGACAAACATCGTTAATTACACCGACATAACCACATACAGGATCCCGATCTACTGGATGGTTTACTGCTCCATAACCGATACCTGACTCTTTCATAATATGAATTACCTTTTCGAAGGCATCTACATTGGAAGCAGTATCTCCATCTAATTCAATATAAGAGATATGTCCTCCGTTAGTAAGGGCGTGATATGGTGCTTCTGCTTTAATTTTATCAGCAATACTAATCTTGAAATATACTGGTATGTGGAATGAATTTGTATAGTACTCCCTGTCTGTTACACCTTTAATTTTTCCATAGATTGCTTTATCAATTCCTGTAAATCTTCCAGAAATTCCTTCTGCTGGTGTGGCAATGCAAGCAAAATTTAAGCGGTATTCGTTTGCATATTCATCACATTTTTTACGCATAAATTTAATGATTTCTAAACCTAGTTTTTTACTCTTTTCATCTTCTCCATGATGGTTACCAGTTAGAGCTTTCAAACATTCTGCTAGTCCAATAAATCCAATCGATAATGAACCGTGTTTCCATACCTTTCTTAAACGATCTGTTGGTTTTAATTTTTCTCCATTTGTCCATACCCCTTGTCCAAGTAAGAATGGGAAATTATAGCAATGTTTGCTACATTGTACTTCAAATCTTTCGAGTAATTGATCTTTGACTTTATCCATTAATCCTTCTAATTCCTGATAAAATGCCTTCATATCTGCTTTATCACGTTCCTTTAAGGCAATTCCGTGTTTTATTCCAAGGCGAGGAAGGTTAATCGTTGTCCAAGAAAGATTTCCTCTACCAGTTACCACTTCATTATCAGGTGATGTAACGTCGCCTATTACACGTGTACGACATCCCATATAAGAAATCTCAGTATTGATATTCCCTGGTTTGTAATATTGTAAGTTAAAAGGAGCATCAATAAATGCAAAGTTAGGGAAAAGCCTTTTGGCAGATACTTTACAAGCGAGTCTAAACAAGTCGTGGTTTGGATCCCCTTCATTATAGTTAATCCCTTCTTTTACTTTAAAGATAGATACTGGGAAAATTGGTGTTTCTCCGTTTCCTAGTCCACGATCAGCACTTAGTAAGAAATTTTTAATTACCATTCTTCCTTCAGGCGAAGTGTCTGTTCCAAAGTTTACAGATGAGAATGGTACTTGTGCTCCAGCACGTGAATGCATTGTATTTAAATTATGAATCAATGCTTCCATTGTCTGTTGAGTAGCACGATCTGTTTTTTGGATTGCTTTCTCATATGCTTTATCAAAAATTTCTTGAATTCTTTTAGAACCCTTTTGATAATCTGTTAATGTTGTGATATCAAAATCCATACTCTCACATTTATCAATTTCTCGAATGATTCTGTCTATATTTATTACTGCTAAAAATCCTTCTAAATCTAAGAAATCATAGACAGTCTGTTTAAACTGTTTCTTAAATGTCTTTAATACACCTGGGGCTAGGTAATAGTCAAGTGCTGGGATTGCCTGTCCCCCGTGTTGGTCATTTTGATTTGCCTGAAGAACAATGGCTGCAAGAGAACCATAAGTTGAAATATCTTGTGGAGGTCTTACAAAGCCATGTCCTGTATCAAATCCATTTTTGAAAAGACGAGATAAATCAATTTGACAACAAGTAGTTGTCCCCATTGCAAGAAAGTCCATATCATGAATGTGAATGACTCCCTCATCGTGCATTTTTGCATATTCTGGTTTCATTAAATATGCTTTGGCAAACTCTCTAGATACTGTTGCACCATATTGAAGCATTGTTCCCATTGGCGAATTTCCATCAATGTTTGCATTTTCTCTTTTTGCATCATCCTCATTTGCTGATTTTAATCCTAAGTTTTCTAACGTTTTTAAAAACCTATGAGTCTTTTTATCTTCGAAGAAGGCATTTCTTGATTGATTTCTTCTTTCTCTGTAATTTGTAAATGATTTATAAACATCTTCATACCCTTGTTTTGAAAGCTCTTCTTCAATATAGTCCTGAATTTGTTCTATTTTAAGTTTATTTACTTCCTTGGTTTCTTTTTCTATTCTTTTTAATACTGCTTGGTAGACTTTTTGTATATCTTTTGCTGTGTATTTTCTTTCCTTCTCATCTTCGTCAATATCTACTTCTACACTATCAAATCCCTTTTTTATAGCGAGTGCGATTTTTGTTTCATCAAAATCCACTTTTTTTCCATTTCTTTTGATCACTGTTAGTTCTTCTGTTTTTTCACATAGATCTGTCATATTGTACCCTCCTACTTCCTTCTGTATCTAAATTCATTTTATGATGTAAAAATTCAAATTGCAATACAAATTTTTGCCATTTTTTTTACTATTTTTCAGGAAACATTGATATATAAAGAAAGTCATAAAAAAACTTTTTTGTTCGATTTACGACAATTTACATTTTTGTACGTTTTACCATTTTTCTGTTTTTTTATTTTTCATATTTTTTTGTTTTTCCGCCTTTTCATTTTGATATTTTCTTTATTTTTCAATGTTTTTCGCTTTTAAAAATATTAAAAAATTGATTTTTAGTAAAAATCAATTTTATTATTTTTCTATTTTTTATTTTTTACTTCTTTCATTTTTTTCGTATAACAAACACCACATACGGCCTCATATTCTACTTTTTTGCCATCATCAATTACGATACTTTCTCCCTCAGTTTGAAAAAGGCCATCTATGAATCTAGCATTGAATCTTGCCTTTCTTCCACACCTACAAATTGTCGGCATTTCCTCTATTTCATCTGCAAGACATAGGAGGCGAGCTGCTCCTTCAAACCCCTCTGCTTTAAAATCTGTTCTAAGTCCAAAGGCAATTACGGGAATATCTAAAGTCTTCGTAATGAAAAATAGTTCCTCTACTTGTTTTCTTTTCAGAAATTGAGCCTCATCTACTAAGATACAACTTGTCTTTTCTATATAATCTTCTATTTTTTCAAAGATACTATCTTGTTCATTTACTAAGACATCGACTTGATGCTCCAACCCAATACGAGATACTATTTTGTTTTCTCCTTTTGTATCTATTGAAGGTTTTATAATAAGGGCCCTTTGTCCTCTTTCTTCATAATTATATGCAGTTTGCAACAGAATCGTTGTTTTTCCAGCATTCATTGCACCATATCTAAAATGCAGCTTTGCCATCTATTCTCACCCCTTTATTTATATGTTACCTGGCCATAAGTTCTATATGCTTTTTTAAATAGCTCTTTCTTTTCCACTTCTGTTTGTTTTTGGCATTGTTCATCAAGATTTATCACTTCCAGCTCCCTCTGCCTCAATATAGAAGCATGGGTTTTCTCCATATGCTCCTTCACTACCTATGGTGCCAATTTGTGCAATATAATAGGGACTGATTTTTCCTTCATAACTTCCTCGATACATTTGCAATGTTCTTCCGTTTTTCAATAAATCAGGAAAAGAAAAACAATCTATCACATCTACGTTTCCTTCTTCCAAATAAATTGGCTGTATTCCACGTCTATTGCCAAATGGACGTAGTGCAGTTCCTATTAATTTATTATCTTTCATATGCACATATACTGTAAATCCGTTTTCTAATGCTCTTTTCATTCTGCATCTCCTCCTTCTTTTTTATCAGTAGACCCAAATCCACCTGTACGCACTCCTTCAGCCTCATCACCATCTGCAATTAAGTATTTTTGAAATACTACTTGACCAATTGCCTCTCCTTTTTTCACTTCGATATCGTGATCAGAGCAGTTAAAGTAGGCAAAGTAGAAGTGTCCATCATTATCAGGGTTTCCATAATAGTCGGCATCCACTAATCCAATACTATTTGCCATTAAAAATCCTTTTTTAGGACCACTACTTCTATTTAACAAGAAGTAACATTCATCTTCTGCACAGTATGCTTTTAATCCTGTTGGAATTAAAGTTGGTTTTATTCCTGGGTAATACTTGGGAATCGTTACATCCTCTGCTGCTTCAATATCATATCCTGCCGAATTTTTTGTCTTTCTAACAGGTAAATGAATCCCTTTATCTTCATATCCTTTTGCAATTTCAAATCCACGTTTTTTCATATATTTTCTCCTTCTAATACTTTTTCATTATCTATATATAATACCTTTTTGTTTGTTTCTAAACTTTTTCTTACATCAATAATACATTGATTACTACTTCCTACATAATGTAGTTTTTCAAGTGCCTTTCTTAGTATAAATTTCCCATCGAGCAATACATCTAAGTTTTCTAAGATTTTTCTTAGGTTAGGGTCTTTTTTTTGTTGTTCTAACAACTCTTCCCAAGCATATCCAGTATAACACCAAATGGTTTTTTCTGGAAAAAGATTTTTAATCTCCGTTACAAGAGTAGCAACATCAAAACGGTTTCCTATGAAAAGAGGATCTCCTCCTGATAAGGTGATGCCACTACACCAATCTTTTTCCAATTCTTTTCGTATTTCCTGTTTGGCATTCTCATCAAAAATTAGTCCATCATTTGGATTCCAGGTAATTGCATTTTGACAAGCGTGACAGTGATGGGAACAGCCACTTACCCAAAGCACAACACGCAGGCCTTCTCCATTTAGCATATCTGCTTTTGTAATATTATGATAACGCATTACATAGACTTCCTTTCTGAAATTTCTGCCATCTTGGCATTATTAAGCATTGTATCTCCGTGTACTCTAGAGTAAGAAAGATAACCGTTCATTCTATCGATTTTTGTAAGGTCTGTACTACCACACTTTGGACAGGCATCCATATCAAGTTCTTCGTGACCACAATGATTACAATAAGATAGCGAAAGATTAACCCCTTCATAGAAGCCTTTTTCCATTGCCCGCTCAATATAGGTTAGCATTGCTTTCCGGTTGTAACTTAGATTATAGCGAACATACTGAATTCTACCACCTTTGAAGAGTTCCCAGAATCGCTCTTCCAAATCCTGTTTTTCAATGCCAGTAATTTCTTCCCAAACACCACAGTGAAAGCTGTTTGAGACATATTCACGGGAGCTAACGCCTTCTATAATTCCATATTTTTTCCGGAATTGTTTCACTTGGAGACCGCAAAGACTTTCAGCAGGAGTTCCATAAATGGCATAAAGGATTTTGTCTTCTTCCTTGAACTCTTGCGTTTTCTTATTGATATACTCCAACACCTCTTGAGCAAATTTTCCATCTTCTGTAATACTTTTACCATTATACAAAACTTGTAGTTCATTTAGTGCAGTAATCCCAAAGGAAGCGGTGGAAGATTTTAGAATTGGTTCAATAGATTCTTCTGGATGAAGATTCCCTCCATAAAATCCTCCTTGGCAATAAGCTAAAGGATTCGTAGAAGCTTTCCTCTTAGCTAAATAACGATAAGTTCTGATGTGAATTTTACGAATCATTTCTAGGTAGTAATCTAGAATATCGTAAAAGTCTTTTTGTTCTTCCCGAGCACGTGCCAAAATCATTGGTAAGTGTAGAGAAATTGCTCCAATATTGAATCTTCCAATAAATACAGGCTTATCGTTCTTATCAAGCGGTGTCATTCCACCTTTTTCATACCAAGGGGATAAAAAGGCACGACATCCCATTGGACTTACAATTCTTCCATATTTCTTATACATCTCGGGTACATACCCTTCTCCAGTTAAAGACAGATAATCTGGATACATCGTCTTCTCGCTACAAGAGACTGCAGTAAGAAAACTATCTCGAAGTACTCCCTTTTCTCCGTGTAAATTTTTATCATACAAAAATACTAGTTTAGGAAATAGGGTCGGTTTTTTAAATCCTTCTTTTCCTTGTCCTTCTTTATGTACATTTAACATCGTCTTTGTTATCATTCTAGCGAAAGGATCTTCGTCAATTCCAAATGTAAAGGTTACAAATGGGTAATCCCCACGGGAAGAGCTTACTGTATTTAGTTTATACTCAATTCCTTGATAACCTTGAACACAATCTCTTTGGACTTTTTTTAGAGCATACTCCTCTGCTTCTTCTTGGTACTTCTTTCCTTTAATTTCTAAATACTCCGCTTTATATTTCTCATAACTTTTTTTAGCATATACTTTTAATACACTATCTACTTCTGGAACTGTAAACCCACCATACTGCATTGCTGTAGTATTGATAATAACGTCTCCCATTACACAGAATGCTGCTTGTAAGCTTTTTGGTTCTGTATACCAGATATTGCTCATTTCAAAGCCATCTTTTAATACTTTGGCCATATCAAATAAACAACAGTTCATTGTATCACGTCGTGCACTCATATCGTGAATATAAATATAACCATCTTTACAGGCCTCAATCTCAGATGCTGTTAAAAAGAATTTTTTATAAAGTTCTTTATTTAGGCTGTTATAAATAAGGCACCTCTGTGTCGTAACTAAAGCACTGTCCATATTCGCACAATCCTTATCTCCAATATAGGTAATTACTTGTGTCTTCTTATAGACTTCGTCTAACATATGAATAATATCTTTTTTATAGTCTCTATACTCTCTATAGCTTTTAGCAACTAGAGGATTTACTTGTTCTAATGCCATCTCACAACAACTGTGTACTTGTTCCACTGTCGGATTTGTAGTTTGTGTTTTCAGTTGACGTCTTACAATTTCTACAACTTCTTTTAGTGCTTGTTCGGTTAGTTCTACCATTACCCTTTCTGCACTAGCATTTACTGCTTTTTTTATACGATCTGGGTCAAACTTTTCTAAGTTGCCATTTCGTTTTACAATCATTATTTCTTTTGTTTGTACTGCATTCATTCCATCTACCTTCCTTATGTTTTCATTGTAACTGATTTTATCTTCTTTACGCTGTTGCATTTGCAACAAAACAGAAAATTTGTTATAGTACTTTTATAAGGAGGGTCTTTTTATGATGCAAACAACTGGAAATATCGAGATTGCTTCCTTCAAAAGCTATCTGTCAACCTGTGTCAATACTATTTGTAAAGTTTATAGAGCAAAGGAAGTTATCTTAAATTTATCCCCTGCAAAAAAACTGATTGGTTTTATTGAGTATGGAAATGCTAAGGTTATTAAAACTGATATGGATGGCAATACCGTTATTATCAAGGAGTTAAAGAAATACGATATTTTTTCCAATCTTTTTTTTGATAGTTTTGAAGATGATATTTATATTATGAGCAGTGAAGAGACAAGGGTTATATTTATTGACTATTATGATACTATCAAAAACTGCAATCGTGGCTGCAGTTATCACAATAGTATGATTTTTACTTTATTTGAATTATTAATTAGAGATTATAAACAGCAAAATGAAAAAATCGAATTATTATCTAAGCGATGTGTTCGCGATAAAATTATGTTTTTTTTAAGGCAAAGAATGAATGAGGACAATGTGTTTTATGTGACGACCTCTTACACTGCTATCGCAGAATATATTGCAGTTGATAGAAGTAACTTTATGCGGGAACTAAAAAAATTAGAAAAGGAAGGGCAAATAAAAAAGGAAAACAAGGAAATTAAAATTTTAGATTAAAGCAAAAAGAGGAATTCAATAGTTCTTCTTATAAAACGATTAAATTCCTCTAAAATTTGATATTTAAATACTAAACTTCTATCTTGGAAGCAAACTTAGACTTACTTTACCTTTTTCTATAGACACATCATCAACATAGCATTCTACAATGTCTCCTACACTAAATAAATCAGATGGATGTTTGATAAATTCTTTACTTAATTTTGAAATATGTGCAAGACCATCATCGTGAAGTCCAATATCAATAAATAGTCCAAAGTCTACTACATTTCGGACCGTTCCTTGTAATTTTTCTCCAATGTGTAAATCTTCAATATGTAAAATATCACTACGTAATAATGGTTTTGGCATAGCTTCGCGTGGATCCCTCTCAGGTGAGATTAAAGCCTCGATAATATCTGTTAACGTATATTCATCAATTTCTAACTCTTGGCTTAACTCTTCTATATTGACATCTAGTGATTCCTTTAATTTTTTTGTTCCAATATCTTCTAGTCCAAATCCTAATTTTTCTAAAAGTCTTTTCGTAGCATCATAGCTTTCTGGATGGATTGCTGTTCTATCTAGCGGATTTTCTCCATCTATAATTCTAATAAATCCAATCGCTTGTTCATAGACTTTAGGCGTCATTCCTTTTAATTTTTGAACCTCTTCTCGACTCTTAAATTTTCCAAGTTTATCGCGGGTTGCCAAAATTTCATCGATCGCTCTTTTGGTTAATCCTGATACATAGGTAAGTAAAGATCGAGAGGCTGTATTAATATTTACTCCTACTGAGTTTACGGCTTTTGTTACGACAAAGTTTAAAGATTCATCTAATTTTTTTGGGGCAACATCATGTTGGTAAAGGCCAACCCCAATACTTTTGGGATCGATTTTTACAAGTTCAGAAAGACTATCTTGAAGTCTTCTACCAATACTAATGGCACTACGCTTTTCAACTGTTAAATCAGGAAACTCTTCAATTGCAAGTTTTGATGCCGAGTATACAGATGCTCCTGCTTCACTTACAATGACATACTCAACAGGGCGAGTTGATTCTTTAATGGTACTTGCAATAAAAGCTTCGCTTTCACGAGATGCTGTTCCGTTTCCAATCGCAATAATATCTACTTCATATTTATCAATTAACTCTAGTACTTTTTTCTTAGACTCTTCAATCTTATTGTGAGGTTCCGTTGGGTAAATAACAGCAATTTCTAGAGGTTTTCCAGTTTTATCTAAAACAGCTAATTTACAACCAGTACGAAAAGCAGGATCATAGCCAAGTACTGTTTTTTCTTTCATAGGTGGTGTAAGTAGCAAATGTTCTACATTGTTAGAAAAATTATCAATTGATACTTCTTCTGCCTTTTCTTTTAATTCGCTTCTAACTTCTCGCTCTACACTAGGCAAGATCAAACGTTTTAAAGAGTCCGCAATACTTTCCTTTATAATATCAACCACAAATGATTTTTCATTTTTAATTATTTTCTTTTCTAAAAATGTTTTAATCTCTTCTACATTGTAGTCAATTGATACGGAAATTACTCCTTCTTTTTCTGCACGATTGATTGCCATAATCCGATGAGGTTTCATATATTTTACCGCTTCACTATACTCATAGTACATCTCATAAATACTATGTTCATCTTCTGCCTTCTTCTTTTTCTTAGTAATAATCACACCATTTTTATAAATAAAACAGCGAATAAACTTACGATAGAAAGCATTATCACTAATCCATTCACTAATAATATAGGATGCATATTTTAAAGCATCATCAACACTCGTTACTTTATCTTTAACATAGGGGGATGCTAGAGATGCTATATCACCATTCATAGGAAAAGCCATAATCTTCTTAGCAAGTGGTTCTAGTCCTAAGGCCATCGCCTCTGTTGCCTTTGTTTTTTTCTTTTCTTTATAAGGACGATACAAATCTTCTACTTCTACTAACTTCTGGCATTTCAAGATATCATTCTTTAAGTCTTCAGTAAGCATTCCTTTCTCATCAATTAACCGAATCACATCTTCTTTTCGTTTTAATAAATTCACCTGGTATTCATAAACATCATTAATTTTGCGGATCATTTCTTCATCTAAGGCTCCGGTTGCCTCTTTTCTATATCGGGCAATGAAGGGAACTGTATTTCCTTCACCTAACATTTGTAAAACTGTCGCAACTTGTTTTTCACTAATTTTTAGGTCTGCTGCCATTTCTTTTATAATTATCTCATTCATAGTACTTCCTCCAAATTTATTTTACCAAATAAGAAAGTATAAAAAAAGTATTGACTTTTACACCAATACTTCTACTTTTAATTTTCTGTTTCATCAACTATATAAGGATTTTGTGCAGAACCGTCTCCACTTGCTACTGTCACAGTGGATGCAAGTGATATTGCTGGACGTATGCCAAGGGGTTGATTAGGAGGCCACCATAGTAGCTCTCCATTTTCATCTAGTCTAATATGATATGGCATACTGCTACAATGCCAAGGTGATATAGTCCACCAATTACTATTTGTATATAGATAGCTTACGTTACTATAACCTGGGTTCCCATGTCCTGCTAGTGTTAACTCATCTGCTGTTAGTAATGCTACTGGATAAGTTAGCTTTCCATTTCCTATTTTATCACTTACCGTAAATCTGTCATTTTTATTTGTACATTCTACACTCGGATTATGTGCTATTACATTTCTTCCATCTGACTTAAAGAAGATATGGGTAGTGACATTCTCACCTAGTGTTGTAGATGAATCTTCATCTTTACTTTTTAATGCTCCTCGGTCAATCCCTCTGTCATTACACCAAATTGTGTCTTCCAGTTTTGCCGTATAGTCTACCATATTACTAGCATACCAGTTATCTATTGTCTGTTTCATTGTAGAGTCATTGGTATTTGCAAACATTTCTTTTTTCATATCTTCTAATTTTGTTCCATCTTTTAATTTAAAATAATAGATCTTTCCTCCATCATTGAAATGGAAATACCCTACTTCTGTACAACTACTTTCTGTACTAAAACAGCTATAATGATATTTTGAGGCAACCCTCTTGTAATCTGTCAACCAGTTTGCTGTATTAGACGTCATTGTATCTTTTAATATGTATTTACTTCCATCCCATTCTACATCATTTCCATAGATCC
>CAJTXY010000007.1 GCA_910583685.1 uncultured Bacilli bacterium | reverse complement strand
AACAGTCAAATTTTTAGTCAATTATATATCTTTTTAGATAAGATAAAGAAAAAATAAAATGAAATCATAAAGTAACTAACTTTATGATTCACATATTACATTAGAAAAACCAAAAAAAATGTAAATCTTTGTCACAAGTTTACATTTTTTTATTAAAATAACCGTCGATTACAGAATAATCACAATAAGGAACTTTCTTATCTCCTACAGCCATATAAGAATCGCGTCCCTTCCCCAGAATCGCTACAATATCTCCATCCTTAGCCATTGATAAAGCCTTATAAATAGCATCCTTTCTATCTTCTACCCGGGCATAATGCACATCATTCGTACTGCTTACCAAATCATCAATAATATCACTAACTCTCTCTTCCCTTGGATCATCCATCGTAAAAATTACAAAGTCAGATTTCTCTAATGCTACTTTCCCCATACTAGCACGTTTCTCTCTTTCTCTACCACCAGCAGAACCGACAACTGTTATAATTCGTTGATGTTCCATTTGCTGTAAAGTTTCTAAAATATTCTTAATACCATTTGTAGTATGGGCATAATCCAAAACAATAGAATAATTTTGTCCAAAGTCCAAGAACTCACCTCTACCAGAAATAGCAGGTAAAGTCTTAATACTTCCTACAACTTGTTTCAAATCACATTTTTCCAAGTAACAAATAATAAATGCGGCACATAAATTATAAGCATTATAAATTCCAATAATAGGAGAAGAAATAGAAAAAGTCTCACCCTTATATACAATCTCAAATGTCATCCGCTTAGGTTGAAATTTAACATTTCGAATCTGAAATAAAGCTTTATCACTCATACCATAAGTAATAATTTTATTATCAACAAAGCGACAAATTTCCTCATAATGACCATCATCTATATTTAAAATAGCATAACCATCTTTCCGCAAAAGCGAAAATAATTTTGCCTTTGCTGCTACATAGTTTTCAATTGTCTTATGAAAGTCTAAATGATCTTCACTAATGTTTGTAAGAATTGCATACCGAAACTTTAAATCATCTACCCGATTATGTAAAAGTGCCTCACTAGACACCTCTAACGACACCATTTGACACTTTTCTCTATGAAAGAAATCAAGATAAGAGTAAAGAGTTTCTGTAAGAGGTGTCGTATTACTGCTTACATAATGTTCCTCTTTAAAATAAATACCATTCGTTCCAATATAACAACAACTTCTAAAATGATCCAACAATTCTTGAATAATAGTAGCAGTTGTAGTCTTTCCATCCGTTCCAGTAACTCCAATTAAATCCATATTCCACTCTCTCTGATTATAAAACTTAGCACAAATATCTAAATATGCTTGATTAACATCAGAAACACGAATAACGGGAACGCTAGCTTCCATATCACTCTCTGTAACAACAGCAACCGCACCACGACTAATAGCATCAGAAATATAAGCAGTATGGTCAATATGATAACCCTTTACTGCCACAAATAAATCCCCTGACTTTACATTTCTACTATCACTTTTAATATTATGAATCATAACATCATAAGGACAGTCTATAAATTCACTTAACCTTTTCATATCGTACTATATTCTAAACTCAAAAATAAGTACCAAAAAAGATAGTTATTTACTAAACTATCTTTATTTTTTAGAATCTTCCTCTAGAACAATTCCATAGTATTCCCTCACCTTTTTTTCAATCTCCTCTTTCAACTCAGGCGTATCTTTTAATAACAACTTAACATTTTCTTTTCCTTGGCCTAACTTCTCTCCACCATAAGAGTACCAAGCTCCTGTTTTTTGAACAATACCAGCATCGGCTGCCAAATCAATAATTTCCCCCTCTTTAGAAATTCCTTCCCCATACATAATATCAACAACAGCTGTTTTAAACGGAGGCGCCACCTTATTCTTTACAACCTTTACAGTAGTCTTATTTCCAACAACGCCATCTCCCATTTTTAACTGTTCATTTCGCCTAATATCAAGACGAATGGTAGAATAAAACTTTAAGGCTCTTCCCCCTGGAGTAGTCTCTGGATTCCCAAACATTACCCCTACTTTTTCGCGCAACTGATTAATAAAAATCGCAGTTGTCTTCGTCTTATTAATCGTACCAGAAAGCTTACGTAAAGCTTGTGACATCAGTCTTGCTTGAAGACCAACATGAGAATCCCCCATTTCACCATCAATCTCCGCCTGTGGCACCAAAGCTGCTACAGAGTCAATAACAACAATACTAACAGCTTCACTTCGCACCAAAGCCTCACAAATTTCTAAAGCCTGTTCTCCTGTATCAGGTTGTGATAGTAAAAGTTCATTAATGTTAACACCCAATCTTTTAGCATAAACAGGATCTAAGGCATGCTCTGCATCAATAAAGGCAGCACGTCCCCCTTTTTTTTGAATCTCTGCAATCGCTGCAAGAGCAAATGTAGTTTTACCACTTGACTCAGGTCCATAAATTTCAATAATTCTCCCTCTTGGGTACCCACCAACACCCAACGCAATATCTAAAGACAAACACCCACTAGAGCAGACATCAACCTTCATATGCTGATTCTCCCCTAATTTCATAATCGCACCTTTACCAAATTGTTTCTCAATATCTAAAAGCACCTGATCCAATGCTTTATCTTTATCCTTTGCTACTGTCTTAACCATAAAATCCTCCTTGTGTTTTTAACATAGTTCAATTGTATCTTACTTCAAAAAAAAATGCAAGCATTTTTTCGAACAATCGTTTGTTAAAAATCAAATCACTTTTTACCGAAAAAAAAGAAAATCCTGAAAGAATTGAGGATTTTCAAAAACTTTTTTCCTTAAATTTCTAATTTTTGTTGTGGAAAAATAATTTCTTTATTGAGGAAAAAATACTGGAAAGCAGAAATAACCGACATAATAGCTGCAAAATATAACAAGAAATCAGCTACTCTCAAATTAAATGCTTCAAATGGTAAATTATAAAAGAATATAAGAACGAGACCTACCATCATTGAAGCTGTCTTAATCTTACCACTCTTAATTGCCGCAACTACCTTTCCCTTACTTGCAGCTTCCATCTTAATAGCATCAACAATAATATCTCTTGTAATAATCAATACAGGAATAATAGCAGGAATAAATCCTTGAGCTGATAAAATAATAAGTACAGGATTAACCAACACCTTATCTGCAATAGCATCAAGCATTTTTCCTGTATCAGTTACCATATTATACTTACGAGCAATATAACCATCTAAAAAATCCGTAAAAGATCCAACAATAAAGATAACTCCACCAACTAAATAGCGGACATCCATTGTAACACCCATCGCAATAATTTTAGGCCATTGAATTCCAATTGCATAAAATGGAAAACACAAAATAAAGATTAATACTGCACTCAAAATTAATCTAAGTACGGTAAGTTTGGTAGGTAAATTCATTCACCCTCACTCCTTTCAACTCCTCTGTCCTAACTACAGGCCTATTAATCATCCGAACAATAAAATAAACCAGTACACAAACAGCAATAATACCAATAATAAAAGCAAAAATAGGAAATAGATTCACTCTCTTTTTATATTCTTTTGTATAAGGAGAACTAATCTTCTTCTCAGTCTTCTCTTCACTTTTCCTCTTTGCCTCTAATATATCTTCAAGTGAAATTTTAGAAGTATGCTCAAATAAAAACTCATTAAACTCATCAATTACTTTTTCAGGATCAAGTCCTAAATACTTTGCATATTGTCTAACATATTGTTTTAATCCATAAACATCCTTAAAAGCACGAACATTTCCCTTTTCTATATTTTCAAGTTGACTAACAGAAAGATCCAAATCTTCTGCTGCCTCATCTATACTAACTCCATTATCTAGTCTTGTAATTCGTAAATATTCACCTAACTCTTTCAAGACCTCACCTCACTAATATAAAAAAATAATAATACTTCGTAAGCCATGTTCTGTTCCTATTTCTAGGCAACAAACATCTATCTACTGCATATGCAGTCCCTAACTCCGTTTGATTCCTTTGTT
Organism: uncultured Bacilli bacterium; assembly: GCA_910583685.1. Classification (GTDB taxonomy): domain Bacteria; phylum Bacillota_I; class Bacilli_A; order RF39; family UBA660; genus MGBC119817. The sequence goes on along the minus strand of CAJTXY010000007.1, from coordinate 40,388 downwards.
AGAGCTCCCCTACCAAAATTTGGGTTTCTCACTCGCGGGGTTTACCTCGTTTCACCCTTTTGTTTCCAAAAGGACACGTTTCTGTGGCACTTTTCAGGGCATCATCTTATCAATAGACTTAGACTAAGCCCGCCGTTAGATTTCTCTACCCTAGTTTATTTTTTCACTAGGCACGAACACTACAACCATCTCAGGCTGTGTGAGCATGGACTTTCCTCAATAGTTATAAAAACTACAGCGTTTGTTTTCCGTATTATTATTCATCTTTTCCATATACCATTTTCTCAAGTTGTGCAAGTCGTCTCATAATATCGACATTGGTAACCTCAGGTGCATCTGTATTTTTAACAATCTCCGCATTTACACGGGCATTACGAAGTTCTTGTTTCAACTTCATAATCTCTCCTAAAAGATCCGCTTTTTCCTGTTCTAGGCTATTAATAATCTTAAAAAATTGTTCATAGTCTCCAATAATCACATCTAAAAATTGATCCACTTCTTTCAAACGATATCCACGCGTATCAATCTTAAATTCTTTTTCTAGTATATCTTGCGGCATAAGCGTTATCTTATTTTGATACATCCATATCACCAATCCCTTACACTCTATATTCTCGCAAAAAATAAGGATTTTGTCAATTCTTTATTCGCACAATTTGTACCATCCTCTTCGCTCCCCTCACCTCATCAATCATTCGGTTTGCAATCTTTACTACTTCTAGTATATTCATTCTTATCACCCAAAAATAGTATAAATGAAATTTTCCCTATTGTCGCTCCATTCGACAAAACTAGCTAAAATTCGTACAAATTTAGACACAAAAATTTATAGTCAAATACGAACTTTTATAGTATAATGAATACTAGGTGAGTGATGTGAATTATCCAGGTGGTATAAAAAAAAGATGTAGTTCCTCTATCATATCTTATAAAAATAGAGGTATGACATTAGAATCAGAGCTAAATGAAAGTAACACATATTATAAAGAAAATAAAATTGCCTATATTTATAAAAAACCAACTCCCATAAAATTAGTAAGGGTAGACTACAAACAAAACTTAATTAAAGAAGCTTATTTTGAAAAGCCTTCTACTACTGATTATAATGGGATCTATAAAGGAAAGTACATAGATTTTGAGGCAAAGGAAACTACAAATAAAACATCTTTTCCCCTGTGTAACATTCATCCCCATCAAATAGAACACATTAGAAACATTAAAGATGAGGGGGGCATATCATTTTTAATAGTTAGATTTACAACGCTAGATCAAACCTACCTATTAAAAGGAGAAGATTTTCTTATATTTTTAGAAAAAGAAAAACGAAAATCGATTCCAATTAACTATTTTAATGACAAAGGTTATATTTTAAAAAATACATTTAGACCACGCATTGATTACTTAAAAGTAGTCGATAAAATATTGGAGGTAGAGTAAATGGCTAAAAATACCAAGAGTAAAAAAACAAACAAAAAAAACAATGATGCAACAAAAACAAAAGCTTACAAAGTAAGTGATTTTAAAGACAAGAAGGTCTCGGATAAGAAGAATACAAAAATAACAGCAATATGCTTAATGGCATTTGTACTGCTAATGGTTCTATGTTATATAAAATTAGGATTAATTTTTACAATCTTTACTGCAGTAGGAATTGGAATTATTATAGGAATTGCAAGACTGCTAGACAAAGTGAAAAATAAGAAGAAACAGAAAAAAATTATTACGATTATTTTAATTATTTGTCTTTCCATTGGAATTTTATGTCTAGCCTTACTATCTGCATTTCTAATCTATATCACAATAAAGGCACCAAAATTTGATCCTAAAAGATTAGATAAACCAGAAGTTTCTATTCTTTATGATAAGGACAATGCAGAAATTATCAAACTTGGCTCAGAACGACGTGAAAAAGTTTCATATGATGAACTGCCCCAAGTATTGGTAGATGCGATTGTTGCAACAGAAGACTCGAGATTTTTCCAACATAATGGATTTGACGCGCCAAGATTTTTGAAAGCATCTCTTGGACAATTGGCAGGACATTCGGATGCTGGTGGTGCCTCTACCCTATCAATGCAAGTAATAAAAAACAGTTTTACTTCTACGGAATCTACGGGTATGAGTGGTATTATTCGTAAATTTACAGATATTTATCTTTCTGTATTTAAATTAGAAAAGAACTATTCAAAAGAAGAAATTATTGAATTTTATGTAAACAACCACTTCCTAGGAGGAAACATTTATGGAGTAGAAGAAGCAAGTCGTGCCTACTTCAACAAAAGTGTAAGTGACCTAAACTTAGCAGAAGCCTCTACTCTTGCTGGAATGTTTAAATCTCCAAACTATTATAGGCCAACTGCCAATCCTAAGAATGCAACAGCCCGAAGAAAAACAGTACTTTATTTAATGAGAAAACACGGCTATATTACAGAAGAGGAAGAAAAAATAGCAAACAGCATCCCTGTAGAAAGTCTAACTGCTGATGCAACTGGAACCAACATAGGTGCCCATGAATACCAAGGTTATATTGATACTGTTGTACAAGAACTAGAGCAAAAATACAAAGTAAATCCTTACGTAACACCAGTTTTAGTCTATACAAATATGGACAGAAGCAAACAAGATGGCGTAAATCGTGTTATGAACGGACAAAGCTTTAATTGGGTCAATGATGTTGTCCAATCAGGAGTATCAGTCTTAGACTCTGAGACTGGAAAAGTATTGGCAATCGGTGCAGGACGAAATAAAAAAGGAGCAAATGAATTCAACTTTGCTGCCAGTCCTAAAATGAATAGACAACCAGGATCTACAGCAAAACCTCTATTTGATTTTGGACCATTAATGGAATACAACAATGCCTCTACCTATGGGTATTATGATGAAAAAACAGGAGCCTATCATCCATTTATTGATGAACCAGATTCCTACTCAAACGGAAAAGCAGTTCAAAACTGGGATGGTAAGTTTATGGGAACAATGAGTATTAGACGTGCTCTTTCCCTATCAAGAAACATCCCAGCATTAAGAGCCTTTAAACAACTAGATAAGAAAAAAGTAATTGAATTCGTTACAAACTTAGGAATTGAGCCAGAAATTGAAAATGGAACGATTCACGAAGCCCATTCCCTAGGAGCTTTCAATGGAGTAAACCCATTAAAGATGAGTGGTGCTTACGCAGCCTTCTCAAATGGTGGTTATTACAATGAACCATATACCGTTACAAAAATAGAGTTCCGTGATACAGGCGAGACAAAAGAACACAAATCGACTAAGAAAAAAGCTATGAGTGATTCTACAGCCTTTATGATGTCTAGTGTACTACAAGATACACAAATTGGTGGTTCTTCTATTCCAAATGTCGCTTTAAAAACAGGTACTACCAATTATGACGAAGCAACCATTCGTGCAAATAACCTACCATCAGATGCAATTGGAGACTCATGGGTTGTAGGTTATACTACAAAAACCGTAATTGGAATGTGGTATGGCTATCAAAAAATAGACCCTACTTACGTCTCTCGCAATATCCCAGCAACAGTTCAAAGAGACAAACTATTTAGAGCACTAGCCAACGAAGTATTCGAAAAAGATAAAACACCATTCAAACAACCAAATAGTGTAGAACGTATTCCGGTTATCTCAGGATCAAATCCAGCACAAGTAGCAGGAAGCGGAGCTGGAAACGTTGTGTATGAATATTTCAAAAAAGGATATGAGCCAAAAAATATAGCGCCTGATGAAACAAAAGAATTAGGAAAACCAGGTAATTTAAAAGTAACGTTAGAAAATAACAACAAAGTATCGATCACTTGGAGTGCAGTTGATCCAGGAGAAAAAGTAGAAGGTTATACTTTTGGGTATAATGTATACCTAGGAGATACTCTATTAGGATTTACAGATAAAACCTCTTATACGCATACTTTAAAAGGAAATGACAGCCCATATGGAACTTACAAAGTAATAGCAACCTATAAAGGTTATGATGGAATAAAGGGAACACCAGCAACATTTGTCTTAAAGGAGACCGAACCAGAAATAACACCAATCCTTACTTATATAGGACCTACAGAATTAGTAGATGGTTCGTTAACATTAACCACAGCCCACTTCAAAGTAACAGCAAATGGTGCTACGATTAATGCAACAGTAAAATGTGTGCCTGGAGCTCTTACCGTTGGAGAAAACCAGTTAAACTGTACAGTTACATATAATGGAAAAGATTACAAAGCTTCTACAACAGTGACTGCTACAGCCCCAACGACAACACCTCCACCAGAACCAACACCATAAAAAAGGAACTATCAAATTCGATAGTTCTTTATTTTTTGCACAAATCTTTCAATTTACAGGATTCACATTGGGGCTTCATCGCTTTACAGTAATATCTTCCGAATAACACCATTTGCTTATGCCGACGTCCCCATTCTGCCTTTTTAAATTTCCTTTTCAGCTTTCGTTCTACTTCTAACACATTATCTTTCTGCTGAGCCAAAAGAAGCCTCTTACTCACTCTTTCTACATGTGTATCTACCGCAAACTCTGGGAAATCATAAAGCTCACTCAAAACAACACTAACAGTCTTTCTACCAATCCCTGGAAATGTCTCTAAAACTTCCCTTTGTATAGGCATTTTCCCTTCATATTGATCAACAAGAATACTAGCAATTCCCTGCACATATTGTGCCTTCTTTCGAAAAGAGCCCAAAGGTCTCAAAATAGATTCTAAAGAAGAAAGAGAAGCTTCCTTTAAGTCATTTAAAGTAGGGTAACGAGAAAACAAGATGCTAGTAACCTCATTAACCCTTTTATCAGTAGTTTGAGCACTAAGCATTACGGCAATTAATAACTCATAATCGTTATGATAGTGAAGTTCACAAGGAGGATTTGGTAATAATTCATCCAAATAGGATGCAACAATCTCTACTCTATTCATCATCGTCAAACCAATCATAATCAAATATTTCTGCCATCGGCTCCTGTTCCTTCTCACGCCGATATTTCATTTTGTTTTGTAAAACATCCTCTTTTGTCTTAATTCCCCGTTTCTCCCACTCATAAAGTATTTTATCAATATAACGAAGGTTAGAAACCCCATTAAAAGTAGCCTCTTTTAAAGCCTCCATTATTAACTCCTCACTCATATGATTATCAAGCCAAGCTTTTATAATTTCAAACTCCATAGGACTAAGTGTCCGTCCAAATTCTTTTTCAATCACACTAAAAATACTACTGTTTGAATAATCTACCTCTTCCACTAACTCCTCGATCATAAGAGAAGTAACCCGATTATAAAAATTCTCTAAATTAACAAGTTCCTCCATTAATCCCTTATCATTTTTTAAAGTCTCAACAGAAATTAATCTAGCATCACTCAACTTAGAAATATAACTCATTACCTGTTTCAAACCAATCCCTAAATCTAAACTAAACTTTTCTGGATTAAATAAACTCTTTTCCCCTTGATTATATAAATACATAAGAAAAACAAACTCTTCCATAGAGAGATCTAATTTTTTATAATCTTGAAGCAGATAAAGAGGTATAACAAGATTCCCCTGTTTCACTATATTAACTAATTTTTTAGAGTCCATATAATCACCTCTACTTCTATAATACTCCATAAAATAAAACAACAAAAGCAAATTTTACTACTGATATGTAGAAAGACAGTATTGAATAATAGCCTCTCTTTCATTTTTCAAGTTATGATATAAAATTTCTCTTTCCAAATCTTCATAAACATCTTTTAAATAAGGACCTGGCTCTTTTCCTAAAACTTCAGCAATAAAATCACCATCTACAGCAATATCACGTCTACTAGAAATAGGAAGAGCATCATATGCCTTTGTAATTTCTAAAACAGACTCCCCCTTCATCTCCCCTGCAACAGAACTTACATAAAGACCATACTTATAAAGATTAAAAGGATCTAGAATTTGACACAAATAAGCCTCTTTAATATCACAGATTAAATCCCTCTCATTCGAGGTAAAAGGATAAAGATCTAAGACATCTAAAACAGCCCAAATGGCAATAAGGGAATCCGTATAGGAAACCTCCTTCAAGTGCGTAAGTTCCAACTCCTGATCAAGTCCTAATTGAATTAACAACGAAATACCAGCCTTCGCATTTTTACTTGTAAATATTTTATCTAATTCTTCTCTTTTTCTCTCATAAGAAAGCTCTCGAAGTAAATGCTTATGTTTTAAGATAGCCTCCTCTGTCTCAGGACTCAACTCAAAATCAAGGGTAGTAGCAAAACGAACTGCTCGCAAAATTCTCAAAGCATCCTGCTCAAACTTTAAGAAAGCATCACCAATCGTCCTAATTACTTTAAGTTCCAAATCTCTTCTTCCATGCAAATGATCAATAATACTCCCCTCTTGATCAATACAAATAGAATTAATTGTAAAATCCCTTCTCAATAAATCCTGATACAAATCTTTAATATATTCAAGCTTTACAGGAAAGCGATGAGATTGATAAGAAATCTCTTTTCTAAAAGTCGTAATTTCAAAATGAAGACTTCCTTGATTTACAATAACAGAACCATAATCATCCTTAGGAATAGAAGCCTCTGGAAATATTTCCTTTAGCTCCTTTGGTGTAGCATCAGTACATACATCAATATCATTAGAAGTCTGTCCTAATAAATAATCCCGAACATACCCTCCAACAACATAAGCTTGATAGCCAGAATCATAAATCTCTTTTAAAAGCTTTTGAATCACTTTTTCCATTTTATCACCATCTATATTGTATCAAAAAAAGACAAAAATAAAAAGCCAAAAGGCTTTCTACATATTAATTAACTGCGTCTTTAAGTGCAGAACCTGCTTTAAATGAAACAGCATTTCTTGCAGCAATAGTAACAGTTTCTCCAGTTCTTGGATTACGTCCTTCACGTGCAGCTCTCTTTGAAACTGAGAATGTTCCAAATCCAACTAGTGGCACTTTATCTCCCTTAACAAGTGCTTCTGTAATTGTTGCGAATAAAGCATCAATTGCACGAGTAGCATCTGCTTTAGTAAGTCCAGCAGTTTCAGCTACTGCTTCTACTAATTCTACTTTCTTCATAATTAAAATTACCTCCTTATGTTTTCTAAGCACATAGTATGCTTACATATATAACTTACCATTGATTTCTTTAAATTGCAACAAAAATACACGAAATTTACAATATTTTTAATTACAATCAAAAAAAAGAACTATTTTATGAAATAATCAATTCTAAATTCTATTTCTTTTTTTGAAGTTTCTCATTAATCATAGTTAAAAGTGCTATAATATGTCCAATAGCATAAAAGAAAACACATCCTAAAAAACTGATGAACCAAACAAAAATAGTTAAAGAAAGATTATATTGTTTTTGTGCACAAGTTCCAAAAAGACCAGAAGCTTCGCACGCTGGAAATAAATTACCAAGTAGAATTCCCACAACAAACAAAACCACAAAAGAAAAAACTGCAATCATCTGATAACCATTTAACTTTTGTTTTTGTACTTCCTTAGTAATACTCTTAATTCGAGGAAGATCCTCCTTTTCCTTATCAATCGCTTCAAATAAATCCATTATTTCTCTTCTCCCCTCTCTTTTTTAGTTACTATTTTTTTCTTCTTACTTTTAAATTCCAAATGACAATTATAAAGAAATACATATCTTGAGAATAAAATTGTATAAATACAATTAAATAAAGAAAGCACAACGGATTGAAAATTCTCAACTACAATTAAATCTGCAACTAATAAAACCAGAGATAAAATACCAATTGTATAAAAATACCATTCATTAGTAACCTCATCAAAAGGAATTCTTTCAAGTTTAAGTTCCTTATAAAATCGTGTTTCTCTCATAAAGGTATAAGTCATAAAAAATAAAATAATAAAATTTAAGGCAAAACTCATAAGCGAAGAAACACCAAAGGATTGAAAAACAGTAAGAATGGAAGCAAAAGTATTTAGAAAATAAATAATAATTAATAAAATATTTAAAAAATTAAAGTATTTGCGACCAATATGTGTCTTCAATATAATAAAATATACTAAAGCAAAAATATAAATACTATTATAATTAAGTAATGATCTTAAAATATCACTAGTCTCTAAATTATTAACAGCAAATGCCTGAGATAAAATAATTATAATAGCAATAAAAACAATTAATAAAGTTGTTAAAATATTAGGATTATCATACCACTCTTTTTCACGTTCAATTTTTTCCACAAGACTCGCCTCCATTTTCTATATAGTATTATATCACAAAATAAAATATCTAATAATGAAAAAAAGATGAAATCCGTCTAGAATTGTAAATTAGAAAAATTTATGATATAATGTGGTCATTTGGAGGTGGGAGTATGAAACTACCAACAGTCGCACTAGTCGGCCGACCAAACGTCGGAAAAAGTACTCTTTTCAATAAAATTGCAGGAGAAAAGATTGCTATCATCGAAGACATTCCTGGGGTAACTAGAGATAGATTATATCAAGAAACATCTTATTTAGACAAACACTTTTATCTAATTGATACGGGAGGAATCGATGCTGGAGAGGAAATTTTTAACAAAGAAATTAGAATACAAGCTTCCCTTGCCATAGAAGAAGCCGATGTTGTTATTTTTATTGTCGATGGGAAAGAAGGACTTACTAGTAATGATTTAATTGTACGAGATATTCTTAGGAAAAGTAAAAAGAAAGTAATTGTCGCGATCAATAAAATAGATACAAAGGAAGCAAAGAAAAACCTTTATGATTTCTATGAACTAGGCTTTGATAGCTACATTCCTATCAGTAGTATTCATAATACAGGCTTTATTGAACTTATGGAGGAAGTATGCAAGGAATTCAAAGAGACAACTGAGAAAGAGGAAGATACAAGACTCAAATTTTCAATGATTGGACGTCCAAATGTGGGAAAAAGTTCGCTTATGAATGCTCTTTTAAATGAAGAAAGAGTAGTAGTCAGCGATATTGCTGGAACAACAAGAGACACCGTAGACTCTATTTTAAAATACCACGGAAAAGAATATATCTTAATTGATACAGCAGGAATGCGAAAAAAAGGGAAAATCTTTGAATCCGTCGAAAAGTACAGTCTTCTAAGATCACTAAGAGCTATTGATAGAAGTGACATTTGTCTTGTTGTAATCAATGCAGAAGAAGGAATCAAAGAACACGATAAGCACATTGCAGGCTACGCAATAGAACGAGGAAAAGGATTAATTTTTGTAATCAATAAATGGGACACAGTAAAAGATACTACTATAAAAGACTATGAAAAATTAATGCGAGCTGAATTCCAATTTGCAAAATATGCTCCTTTAGTATTTTTATCTGCCTTAACGAAAAAACGAATTCATACGCTAATGCCTGAGGTTGTCAAGGTAGGAGAAAACATAAAACGTGAAATCAAAACAAGTGTATTAAACGAAGTATTACTAGAAGCCTATCAACTAAATATTCCACCATCATATAAAGGAAAACGATTAAAAATTTACTTTTCACATCAAACAGGAGTATGCCCCCCTAAATTTACATTAAGAGTAAATAACAAAGGACTAGTACATTTCTCATATGAAAGATATTTAGAAAATAAATTAAGAGAAGCTTTTGACTTTGAAGGTACACCAATTATATTGCAATTTAAAAATAGAAATGGAGACGAATAATGCTATTAAAAAAAGAAAACCCAGAAACCCTAATTGCAGGACTAGATAAAGCTTTAGAAATCTTACAACAAAGGTATGACAAAAAAGAAATTACTTTAGAAGCGTTTTCCAAAAAATGTGAACAATTAGGCAAAAAAAGAGCAAAATATTTAAAAAAAATAGAAAAGAAAAATAAATAAAATTTCGAAACATTCCTCCTACTATCACATATCTTAATAGTAGGAGGTTTTCAATATGTTTAAAGATAACTTTTTTAAAAAAGTGGAGAATAAAACAAATGTAGACAAGGAGACAATACTCTCTCTTGCTAAAAAACTACAGGACTCTGATATGAAAAGTGAAAAAGCCCTAAGAGAAGTAGTACACGATATTTCTGCCCTAACAGGAAAAGAAGTATCTAAAGAAAAAGAAGATAAAATTATAAATGCCATTATTCAAGATAAAGTACCTAAAGATATTGATAAGATGTTTTAACTTTTGTTTTACCAAAAGTTCTTTTTTTTTACTCAAAGTCATAAAGTTAAATGAGTTAAAGGAGAATGTATATGGAAAAACAAGAAATTATTAAAAATATTGCGAAACGCTCTGGCGGAGATATTTATTTAGGTGTAGTGGGAGCCGTTAGAACTGGAAAAAGTACATTCATCAAAAAAATGGTAGAAACACTTATTGTGCCAAATATAGAAGATGAGTACGAAAGAAAACGAGCATTAGACGAAATCCCACAAAGTGCCCAAGGAAAAACAATTATGACAACAGAACCAAAGTTTGTCCCTAATAATGCTGCAAAAGTAAAAGTAGATGATGTCGATTGTAAAATAAGACTAATTGATTGTGTAGGTTATGTAATTGATAAAGCCTTAGGAATGGAAGATGAAAATGGTCCAAGGATGGTAAAAACTCCATGGTATGATGAAGAAATTCCCTTTGTAGAAGCAGCAGAAGTAGGAACAGAAAAAGTAATTAATGATCATTCTACCATTGGAATTGTCGTAACAACAGATGGATCAATCGGTGAATTCAACAGAAGTGATTACTTAGAGGCAGAACAAAGAGTCATAAGTGAATTAAAAAGCATCGGTAAACCATTTATTGTCCTACTAAATTCTACACATCCAACATTGCCAGAAACAGAACGACTTGCAGAATCACTTGCAGAAGAGCATAAAATCCCAGTAATTCCAATGAATATTGAAAATATGAATGAAAAAGATATGTATAATATTTTAAGAGAAGCTCTATATGAATTCCCTGTACTAGAAGTAAAAGTCAATATGCCAGAATGGATTGCCATATTAAATGCCGATAATCCAATTAAAATGAGCTACGTAGAAGCAATCAAGGAAAGTGTAATAGAAATTGATAAACTACGTGATATCGAAAATATTACAAGTGGTTTCTTAGAAAATGAAGTAATCGAAAAAGCATACTTATCTGATGTAGACCCTGCCACTGGAATTATTACCATATCGCTAAATGCCCCTGCAGATCTTTATGAGAAAACACTAACAGGTATTATCAATATTGATGTAAATAGTAAAGCAGATCTACTTTCTTTATTTCAAGACTTCAACACAGCAAAACGGGAATATGACCAAATAAAATATGCCCTAAATATGGTAAAACAAACTGGCTATGGTGTTGCCATCCCTGCCCTTAATGATATGAAATTAGAAAATCCAGAAGTAGTAAAACAAGGAAGTAGATATGGTATCAAATTAAAAGCAGTCGCTCCATCAATTCATATGATTAGAGTGGATGTAGAAAGTACTTTTGAACCAATTATTGGTAGTGAAGCACAAAGTAAAGAACTAATTGATTCTCTAATGAAAGACGATGATAAAGATTCAGCAGGAATCTGGAAAAGTGAACTATTTGGGCGTAGCCTAGATGTAATTGTTCAAGAAGGAATACAGTCTAAGATCAATTTAATGCCTGATAATATTCGCTATAAACTACAACAAACTTTGACAAAAGTAGTCAACAAAGGTTCTAATAATATGATTGCCATTGTTTTATAAAGAATTTAAAAAAGAAGAACTCTAAAATAGAATTCTTCTTTTTTTAATATGTTACAACGATAATAAATTGAATAGCAATAATAACAAATGTGACAAGCGTCAACCAAAATCCTGCGGTATTAAAGCCAGTCTTCTTAGTTTTACGTTCTACCATCGCCAGTATAAATCCAATCACAGAAAGCACAGACTGAATTAATACATACCCAATAGCAAACCCAATTTGATAACTAAAATTAGCATAATCCAAATAAGATCCTAAATCAACAATATTAATAAAAGCACACAAAGCATAGAATAGACCAATAATTCCCAATACCATACTAGCAATACCCTTACCATTACGCCCACTACGTTTTTTTAATTCACAACCACAATGAACACAAATAACGGCCTTTTCATCTACTTTCTCTCCACAATTTGAACAATACATACTATCACTCCTTTACTATAGAATAGCATAATAAACTTTTAATTTCAATTCATAATAACTCTTCCCAAATGAAAATTGTCAATCTCCTCTACCTTATAAATAACTTCCCCAAATTCTAAAAGAGAAGCAATTTCCCTACTATTTAAACTATTACTATTAATATAGAACTTATTATTTACATAAACAACTTTTTTATTAGGAGGTAAAAAATCAAAATTATCAACTTCAATATAGAATTCCTGATCAAAATAAACAAGTACCCTAAGATCAATTGTATTATTAATACTAATATCATCTATACTGATAATTTCAATCACAAATCCCATTTTCTTATCGAGATAAACCCTAACTTTATAAAAGCCCTTTAAATTTAAGTGATAAATTTTATTAGCTTTTAAAACCGTTTCTTTCACAGCCTTGATAATCTCACTTTTATGATCAATATCATAATGATTATCCTGCTTCAACAAATAAATAATGAAATTATCATCACTATCTTTTAATACCTTCACACTACCACCTAATCTATAGTATGAAAAAAGACTTAAAAGTTGTCTTAAGTCTTTAACCTTCTATTTTAAATGTATAAGCTTTAGTATATTTTCTATCGATAACGGTATCAATTCTAATTTCCCCATCTTTCGCAATTTCCGAAATATAGGTTGGAGCCTTTCCCATTTCTTTTCCGTCTTTATCTAAAAAAACAATATCTACCATTCGGTCAGCAAAAGAGTCTCCGTGATTATAAACATTAGCCATTAAATGAACAATGTTTTCTCCTTCTTCTATCTCAATATCTTGTAAAGATAAATCTAGAAACTTTTTATCTTTCTTTAATTCACTAGAAATAGCAAAATCAGGCTTTTCTTTTTCCTTTGGCTTAATAAATATAGTACTAACACCTACAAATACAAAAACACCAATCACTAAAAGAACAAGTGGTAAAATCCGAAAAATTTTCTTTTTATTCATATTTATTTTTTTCATATGATCACCTACTATATTAAGTATAACAAAAAAGGAAAAAGAAAAAAAGACCTAAATAATATTTATGGAAAGGTCATCAATTTTCTTTAATATTTCTGTTTTTCCAAGCTTTGTAACACTGGAAAATACAAGTAAATCATCACCAACTACTAAGTCTAAAGTATCCATAATTACTTTCAAATTCTTATTTTTACGACTACCACCCACTTTATCAGCTTTTGTCGCAACTACAGTAACAGGAACATTATAATACTTCAAAAAATTATACATTAATAAATCATCCTCTGTTGGTTTATGACGAAAATCAATAATTAAAAATACACGTTTTAGTTGTTCACGATTTTCTAAGTATTCTTCAATCATCATACCAAACTTCGCCTGAGTTTTTTTATCTACTGCAGCATAACCATATCCTGGAACATCAACTAAATAAAAATTATTATTAACAAGATAAAAATTAATAGTTTGTGTTTTTCCAGGACGTGATGAAGTATGGGCTAAATTTTTACGAGAAAGTAAAGCATTAATAAAACTACTTTTTCCTACGTTACTACGACCAACAAGTAAAAACTCTGGTAAATCTTTATCTGGATACTGGCTTCTTCTACTTGCCATTACATCTAGTTTTGATTCCTTAACTACCATCATCACTCACCTCTTCCATTGATTTAATATACGTCTTGCTAACAGCATCAAGTTCATGAATAATTAATTCTGCTTCTTCAAAAGTGGTTGTCTTAACTCCACTGGCAAACTTGTGGCCACCACCGTGATGGGCCTCCGCTACTTTATTAATAGCAGGACCACGTGACCGAATGGAAATACGAATATTTTCATTTTTAATATCTTCTGTCACAGTTACCCAAACAAGAACCTCTGAAATAAAATTAAAATTGTTAATCATATTTCCAGCAGCAGCAGTGTCCACTTTAAACTTATTAATAATATCATCAGTAATAATAATATAAGCGACCCCATTGTCTGTCACTATCATATTCTGTGCTAAATACCCTTCAAAACGAACCTCTGATAAGGGTCTAAGATACATCTGTTCATAAACCTCTTTAATCGAAAAAGGATAAGTCTCTAAAAATTTAGAAACAAGAGAAAAGGTTTTAGCAGTAGAACTTTCAAACATAAAGCGATTCGAATCAGAAACAAGACCAATATAAAGCATTCTAGCAATATTTTGATTACACAAAAGCTTCGTATTTAAAATAAGATCCATAATAATTTCACACGTAGAAGAAGCAGTATCTAAAACATATTCAAGATTACCAAAAGACTCAATAAAAGGATGATGATCAATTTTAATGATAGAAGCATACTCTTCCAGCCGAACACCATCGACTCTTTTCTTATCTGGTGTATCTAGAATAATAAGTAAGGAATTAGAAACATTTTCCATTTTGTCTAATCGCCCAATAAAAGAAAATTTACTAGTTCCATTTCCTACTGCCAATACCTTTTTATCAGGGAAAGTAAGTTGAATAGAATCACGTAACGCAAGCTGACTAGAAAGGGCATCGGGATCTACGCCAATATGTCTTGCAATCACAATCGTATCATATTTTTTTATTTCCCTAAATATCTTTTTAAACATAATATCTTCCTATCTAGCTTCTAATTTTAAAAGAGTATCTCTTGCAATCATCAACTCTTCATCTGTTGGAATAACATAAACCTGAACTTTAGAGTCCTCTGTACTAATTTTTGTAATTTCCCCACGAATATTGTTCTTCTCTAAATCAATTTTTACACCCAAAGGCAATAACTTCTCACAGACAAGTTTACGGATTGGAGTGCTATTTTCACCAACTCCTGCAGTAAAGACAATAACATCGACACCACCTAATAATAAGTGATATTGTCCAATATAATTCACAATAGAACGAACATACTTGTCTCTTGCTAAAATACAATTTTCATCGCCTTCATCAGCACGTGCTAAAACATCTCGCATATCGTGACTATACTCACTAAGTCCCAAAAGACCACTACGCTTATTCAAATCATCAATAACCTCACTAGCATTCTTCCCTTCTTTTTCCATTACATAAGTAATAATAGAAGGATCAATATCTCCACTACGAGTTCCCATCATAATTCCAGCAAGTGGAGTAAGTCCCATTGAAGTATCTACACACTTACCATCTAAAACCGCAGAAATACTACCACCATTTCCAATATGACAACTAATTAAACGTAAATTCTCTTTATCCACTAATTTTGCAGTAGTATCAGAAATATAACGATGACTAGTTCCGTGAAAACCATACTTACGAACACCATATTTCTCATACCAGCTATAAGGAACAGGGTAAAGATAAGAAGTCTCATCCATAGTCTGATGGAAAGCAGTATCAAAAACTCCTACCATTGTAACCCCAGGTAAAGCTTCGCGAAAAGCGCTAATCCCCAAAATATTTGCCGGATTATGAAGTGGTGCAAACTCTTTAAACTTATCTAAGTCTTCAATCACCTCATCAGTAATCACAACAGATGAAGAATATTTATCCTTTCCGTGAACCAAGCGATGACCAACACCATCAATCTCATCTAAAGATTCAATGATGTTAAGATCAATAAGCTTTTCAAGTAAGATTCGAACCGCATCAGAATGATCCACAAGTTCTACTTCCTGTTCCACTTTTTCTCCCCTACATTTAATGGTATAACAACTACCTTCAATCCCAATACGTTCAAATAAACCACTGGCAATTACACTCTCGGTATCCATATCAAATAAACTAAATTTTAAGGAACTACTCCCCGCATTAATAGATATTATTTTCATAAATATCCCCTCTTTCTAACTAGTAAAATCTAACCACTATAAAACTATAATAGTTACCTATTAAAAATTATACCATAAAACCACTATATTTAGCTAATTTCTTTTTATTTTTTCAAAACAAAAGAAGGATTTACCCTTCTACAATATTATAAGTATCTCTTGCAATCATTAATTCTTCATCCGTAGCTAACACATAAACAGGAACCATAGAATCACTTCCACTAATAATTCCTTCAACACCACGTCTAACAATAGTCTCTCTATTTTTACTATCATCTAGTGTAATACCAAGTGGGAATAGTTTTGTTACCACTTCACGACGAATAATATCATCATTTTCACCACCACCTGCTGTAAAGCAAATAGCATCTAGTCTACCTCCAAGCCTGACATAATACTTTGCAATATAGTCAACAATTCTATTAGTATACATCTCTATAGCAAGAACGACTTTTTGTTCATTCGCAAGATAAGCACGGTCAATATCACGTAAATCACTCATTCCAGCAATTCCCTGAAGACCACTAGCTTTATTCAACTTATTATCAACCCACTCTAGATTTCTCTCTGCTTTTTTCATAATATAATTAATAATAGAATAATCAATATCACCACTGCGAGTTCCCATCATAATTCCAGCATTAGGTGTAAATCCCATAGAAGTATCAATACAAACACCCTCACGAATCGCAGAAATACTTGCACCATTTCCAATATGACAGATAATAAGGTTAGGTCTTTTTTCTAATATAGAAGCCATCTTCTCTGTAATAAATTTATGACTAAGTCCATGGAAGCCATATTTACGAACATCATATTTAATATACCATTCATATGGCACTGGATAAAGATAAGTTGCTTCATCGATCGTTTGATGAAAAGCAGTATCAAAACAAGCAACCATACGTGCATTAGGAATCGCCTCCTGAAAAGCCTTCACTCCTAAAAGTGCCGCTGGATTATGAAGTGGAGCTAAGTCTGAAATACTTTCAATCTCTTTTAAAACTCGATCCGTAATCTCTACAGATCTAGAATACTTATTACCACCATGAACAATACGATGTCCAACAGCCTCAATCTCATCTAAAGAATGAACAATACGATGACCTACAAGTTCTTCTAGCAAAATACGAACTGCATCATTGTGATCATGAAGATCAGCAGACTTATGAATTTTCTCATCACCAACACGAATCGTATAATCCCCATCATCTGTTCCTATCCTCTCAAAACTCCCTTTTGTTAAAACCTTTTCCTCTGGCATTTCATAAAGTCGAAACTTCAAAGTACTACTACCAGCATTTACAGATAGTAATTTCATAATTTTCTCTCCTTTGTTTTCAATATACCTACATTTTACTATATAACGAACAAAATTCAAAATAAATTTTAAAACAGACTATTAAAACTCACGTTTATATCAAAAAAAGATAGGCTCTTCGCCTATCGAATAAGTTATACTAAATCATTACTTATTGTTATAACTTCCACTAATTTGATTCATACCGTTTTGAACTAAACGTCTAGTGATTTCACCACCAACTGAACCGTTAGCACGACTAGTAGCATCAGCTCCTAAATTTACACCAAACTCATTAGCTATTTCATATTTCATTTTATCGATAGCTTGTTTAGCTCCTGGAACTCTCATTTTCATAGAGTTAGTATTGTTACTGTTGTTGTTCATTGTTTTCACCTCCTATACATTTATAGATTGTGAAAAAATGAAAATTTAATACATATTTTACATTGGTAAATTATACCTATTTTTATAATAACTCTTGATACTCTGATTTCTCTTCATCACTGATTTTCAAAGTAAATGTATTACTAACACATTCATCAATTAAAGAATCAAATGAAAATGCATTTTCCATATCTAGACAAGTCTCAAGTCGAGGATGAATAACTGGATGTTTTGGCACAAAGACAGTACAACAATCCTCATAAGGTAAAATACTGATATCATAAGTATCTATTTTTTTAGCAATATCCATAATTTCTAATTTATCAAGACAAGCAACAGGTCGAATGACTGGCATATTGGTAACAGAATTAATCACACTCATACTGACAAGTGTTTGACTAGCAACCTGTCCAATGGACTCTCCATTGACAATCACAAGTCCTTTGTTTTTTTGAGCAAGTTGAGAAGTAATGCGATACATCATACGTCTCATCATTGTAATACAGTATTCTGGTTTACAGTTTTTATAAATTGCTTCTTGTAAAGTAGTAAAAGGAACAATATGTAAATGAATATAATCTGTATATTGCACTAATTTTTTAGTTAACGCAATCACTTTATTACGAGCTTCTAAACTAGTGTGTGGAATTGCTTCAAAATAAACAGCATCAAGTCTCATACCACGCTTCATAGCAAGATACCCTGCAACAGGCGAATCAATTCCACCACTAAGCATAAGCATTCCCTTCTCTTGAGTTCCCACCGGATAACCACCAACCGCTTTCGCACTATTCGTATAAATATAGCTTTGTCTTTCTCTAATTTCAACTGTAAAAGTGGTATCAGGATGATGAACATCCACTTTAATACCTTCTATATTTTTTAAAAGAATCCCGCCTAAAAAAGAGGCATACTCTAAGCTAGAAATCGGAAAAGATTTATCACTTCGTTTTACTTCAATTTTAAAAGTTTTAAATTGAGAATTGCGAGCAATCTCTAATAATTGTGCTTCTATCTTTTCTTTATTAGTATCTACCATATAAGCAAGATGATACTTATGAATACCAAATGTATTCTTAACAATTTTTTCAATACTCTCTAAATCTTCATTTAAAAATTCAAGATACATCCGAGAACGATCACGAACAATTTTCACATCATATTTTTTTAACTTATGCTGTAAATTCTCAGTTAATTTTTTAATAAAAAAATTACGATTTCCTTTTTTAGTAGTAAGTTCTCCATATTTAATTAATATAACGTACATATTATCCCTCCGATTCCCTATATTATAACAAAAAAAAGAAAAGAAAGATACTACTCATTCTCCACTTTATTATTTTCAACAACATCAATCAAAGTCTTAGTACGATATAAAGTTTTAGAATACACATGATACTCTGCCGGAATATCTTCTATCTTTTGATAATCCTGTCCCATTTTTTTATTGAATGCGTATAAAAACATCACATCATTATAAATCGTATCAAAACCATCTTTGTCATTATCTATCTTATAATTGTACGCAGTCATCGTCTCAGCATTTTTTTCAGATTGCTGTAAAGACCAATCACTAACCTTATAAATATTATACTTTTCATCTGCAATATGCTGATGATCAATCAAATAAGCACCACACCGTAAAGTAACATATTTTTTCTCGTCCTGATATTCCACAAAAGATTCAAAAACATTACAATACTTTTCTCCACCAAAAGGATTCTTCACCCGTGCAAATAATTCATTGTCTAAAAGTTCGATCATATAAACTGCCTGATTATTATTCTCCATTTGATAAGTAGTAGCACTAAGTCCAAACATCCTAGCATTATACTCCATAACCTTATATTTCTCTTTATTGCTAGTCTTAATTGACATAGTAAGTAAAATTGCCGCTAACACAAGACATACAACAGATACTGTAAGTATTTCCCTTGAGCCAAATCCCTTATTATTTCTAATCATCATACACCGCCAATAACTTTCTATATATATTTTCATCTACTAATTTAGTTGTCTTAATAGAAGTATCTAAGCTCTTTTTATAATTGCCTTTAAAAAATTCTTTTTCTGCCTGTAAGAGCCCAGCATCCACTTCTGGATAACTACTTCGATAACGATTACTATAAACAATTGCCATCTCAGCCATTTGAGCAGTCTTAATCATCTCATTCGTCGTATTATAAAGCTTTAATACTAAATCCCTAGCAGTATCAACTCGAGTATTGAGAACTTTAATAACAATTGGTTTCTTCTCTAGCTCCTTAATAACTTCTAAAATAGCTTCATTGGCCTCTGCAAGCTGTATAAAATAATTATCTGTAATAAGTGGCAATTTATAACTACGAATCTTCACTTTGCACTGCTTTAAAAAAGACTCTATTTCCGTTAACTGTTCTCTTGCCCTCTGCTCATCATCATACATATTTCCAAGTGACTTAAGAGCAATATCAAAAGAATCTTCCATCTGTTTTAAACGAATTGTCAACTCTTCTATCTCTTTGTGCATTAACGAATAAGGAGAAGTAGAAGAACCAACTCTCCCTTTCAAATTTTTATAATCATCATTAATCACAACCAGTGTTTTATTAACCTCTTTGATAATAGATAAGTCTTCATCTTCTAAATCATACATTTTTTTAATATCATCCAACTGATTATAAACATCTTCGACAAGTCTATTTGTCTTTTTTAACTTTTTAGAAAAATCCCGCTCTATTTCTTCATAAACTTTACGAGAAAGTCTCTCTTTTTCAAAATCAACAAATAAGGAATCTAAATAATCAAGAATAGTTTTAAGCTCAAACATACAATCTTCAAGATTTAAAACTTTTACTTTATCAAGTATAGTATTAATATTATTATTTGCCTCTTTAATATTATAATCCAAATTCAAATATTCCAAAGGAAAATCAAGATCTAACATTTCCTTAGCAGTAAGCTCCACTTCTTTCATTCTCTTTGGAATAAGCTGTTTTGCCATTAAAAGTACATCTGGTACTTCCTCTACAATAATTCCCATATGATCAATCATTGTATCAAGTGCTTTTACAATATGAACAACTTCATTGTATTCATTAGCATCCATTGCTTTTTCAAAATCTAAAAATCTTTTTTCAATATTCTCAAGCTGGAGACTAATAGCATCTTGCATATCGTCATATAGTTCCTTATGCTGCTGATACTCTTTATTTTCTTCTCGATACTTTGTTTTCAACTTAGTAACAATACTACGATATTTTTCTTCGCTTAAAGTAATTTCTTTAATTTCTTCTAATAAATGATTTGCTTTCTCTCTTGCTTTATAAATCTCTATTTCCGCTTTGGCAATACGATATCTACAGGTCTTATAATCCTTTTTATCATAAAGAATATCTAAATCGACAATCATATCATCTATTTTAGAAAGACCCACTTTTTTTATATTTTCAAATCTTTCTTGCCAACGATTATATTTTTCCTCCATCTTCTCATTTTTAATAATCGGCTCAATCTTAGAAAGTTCAGATGCCACAGGTGTAGATGCAATTAAATTTTTTTCGCGCTCTAAATTATCAATAATATTGCGATATTTAGTAGTCCGTTTTTTCTTAATAAAATGAACAATAACGAAAACAAAAATCACTACAAGTATAATAAAAGTAGCAACAAAAAGAATTGTTCCTTGCTCGTGCATACAGACACCTCCTACTATACTATTTATTCTACCACAAAAAGAATACTTTTTTCTACAATTTTAATATTTTTTTCAAAAGAAAGCCTACTTCTGAGCTAAACCCAGTTCATAATCACTTTATTTACTTGAATAGAAAAAGAGACTTTTCAGCATAAAATCACCAAAAAACTTGACTTTTAAAGAACTCTTGCATATAATTAATACTGCAATTCACTTGAAACAGCATATTTAGAGTAAATGAACGTGTTTTTTAATTGGTTAGTAACCGTTGCTGTTAAGGCGAACAAAAAACTCCCTTATTTACGGCTAAATAAATTTTGAGGGTCTTGTAAAATATTTAGAAAGGAGAAAATATTATGGCAAGATATACTGGTCCAAGTTATAAAAAAGCTCGTCGCGTTGGTTTTTCAATCAGCGAAACAGGAAAAGAACTAGCACGTCGTCCTTATGCACCAGGACAACACGGTAATTCTCGTCGTGGCAAACTTTCTGACTATGGTGTTCAATTAAAAGAAAAACAAAAAGTACGTTTTATGTATGGTCTAAATGAAAAACAATTTAGAAAAACTTTTGATGAAGCTGGAAAGTTAAAAGGAGTTCACGGTGAAGATTTCTTAAAATTATTAGAGTCTCGCTTAGACAATTTAGTTTATCGTCTAGGATTTTCTACAACTCGTCGTGGAGCAAGACAGCTTGTAAACCATGGACATATTACAGTAAATGGTAAAAAAGTAGATATTCCATCTTACCGTGTAAAAGTTGGAGATACTATCGCTTTAAAAGAATCTTCTAAAGATCATAAAGCAGTATTAGAAGCATTAGAAAAAACAAAAAAACGTGTAGAGTTTGTAACATATGATGAAAAAAATATGTCTGGTGTTTTTGTTCGTCTACCAGAGCGTAACGAATTAAATGCAGATATCAATGAATCATTAATCGTTGAATTCTACAACAAATAAAAAGAAAAGAGAGATAGAAAGATTATAATACCTTTAAGGTTCACACTAAATAAAAAGAATGATAAAATTTATTTAGAAAGAATCAAGGAGGTTTTTTTTGATGGGAAAACATAAAAAATGGACTTTAGAAGAAAAAGCCAAAATAGTAAAGGAATTTAAAAAAGGTGCGACAATATCATATTTAAACAATAAATATGGTATATCTGGTATGGGTACAGTAAGTAGATGGAATCAAGAATATGATGAAGGTAGATTGGGTATTGATAATCGTGGTAAAAGAAAATATCAAACAGAAATGGAGGATATTGATATATTAAAAAAATCCTATGCTCTTCTGATGGAAATCCGCTCTCAGCAACACAAATAGAAAAATATCAAATAATTGATAAATTAAAATTAGAATATCCTGTATTAAGGATATGTAGAGTTTTAAATGTTAATAGAAGAAGTTATTACAAATGGTGTAATATTGGTAAGCCAATTGCCAATAACTTTAAACAAGAAATTGCCGATGTGATATCAGAAGAGCATAAAAATGTTAAAGGAATTTATGGAACAATAAGATTTAAAAAACATATAGAAAACAAATTAGGAATTATTTTAAATCACAAATTAATTAGAAGATATAAACATATTTTAGGATTAGAAACAGTAAAACGTACAAAAAAAGGATTATCAGTTTCAAGGGCAAAAGAAAAGAACCTTACAAATAAGGCTCAATATTTAATTGAATGTAACTTTAATTCAGATATACCAAACCAAAAGTACTCATCTGATGTAAGCTATATAAAATATAAAGATGGAACCCTTTACTTATCAGCTATTAAAGATTACTTCAATACAGAAATTGTATCATTTTCTACATCAAATAACAATGATATTAATTTAATAAAAGATAGTTATAAGGATTTAAATCCCGATAATGATGCTATAGTTAATACAGATCAAGGCACTGTATATTTTGCTTATGAATATGTAGAATTAGCAAATAATATAGGTTTTACTAGAAGTATGTCTCATCGTGGACACTGCTGGGAAAATTGTCCAATAGAAAATTGGTTTATGCAATTGAAACATGAGTGGCTATGCCAATTTGAAAAATTAACAAGAAAACAGGCAGCAGAAGAAATTAAAAAATACGTTCATTGGTATAATAACGAACGTATTCAAAAGAAATTAGGATACTTATCACCTGTGCAGTATCGACTAGAATATTCCAATTAATTTATATTTTTATTTAGTGAGTACTTGACAGGTACTAGTATCAAACAACTCTCTTTTTTATTTGCTAACTTTAAATACCCTAAACTACTGCTCTTTCAATACTTTGATTTTTTGATTATTACATTCCATTGCCTCATTATAATCGTCAATCACAATCTCAAGTTGTAATGCTTCCTGTAATAACATCTCCTCTAAATCTTCTACCTTTTTTAAATTTTCTTTATAAAGAAAATCATTAGGAAAACCACCACAAATTTCCTTATATTTACTTTTTAAATCCTTCACTTCATATAACACTTGGCAAAACATATTACGATAATCTTTCATATTAAGCTGGGAAGTAACTAATTCCTTATAATAATCTGCATCCACTTCCCATTTAGTAATAGCAAAATCTTCTGTAGCAAGTACCTTTTTCGTATCCTGAAAAATCTTAGTAATAAAATAAAGCTGAGCAACTTTTTTAGGACCAATAGAAGAAATCACTTTCGCTTCTATAGAACGAGATACCACTTTCTCAGCAAGTAACATTGCTTTCTCTAAAATATTAGAACGATAAACCGTAACTTCATAAGCCTTTATTTTGGCAATCTTATCTAAATAGTCTTGAATCAGAGCACGATGTCTTTTAATTTCATTCAGCACCTCCTGGTTCTGTTGATCCAAAACATCATATTGCTCTTTAAAGGAGGCAAAAACATTTTCCT
This sequence comes from uncultured Bacilli bacterium, assembly GCA_910583685.1. Lineage (GTDB taxonomy): Bacteria > Bacillota_I > Bacilli_A > RF39 > UBA660 > MGBC119817. Next base: position 16,232 of record CAJTXY010000007.1, on the reverse strand, counting down.
TTTTTACTATCTCTTTTTCTTTTTCCGAAATTCCCTCTTCTAGCAAATCAAAATCATCCTGCTCTAAATCACTAGTTGACTCCTCCTGTTCTTCAGAAGACTGATACAAAGGAAACTGATCCACTTCTTCTAAAATATCTTCATAGTTTTCCTCTACTTCTTTATAAGTACATTTAAACTGTTCCAATTCCTCCCTTGTCCTAATCTCTGTAATATTTTGTAATAGCATCTTTAAAGCATCTTCTATTCCCATAAAACTAGAGCAAGTATTGACTGGAGTTTCCAGCGACTCTTTAAACACATTATATAATGATTTTACCTCATCTATTTCCATTACTATTTTACCTCTAGCATATTTCCAGCATAATTATAAGTCATAAACTTAGAAAAATAACCCTGATTTTTATACTTGGAATAGCCACTAATCAAATAGCGATCTTTCACAGGTAAAACATCTGTAAAGTAATCATTATTTCCATCTCCATACTGTTCAACATAGACCTCTTTCAAATTCGCCTTATATTTAGCAAGAAGACCATAATAATGATAAACATTTTTAGTTTTCGTTGACTCTTGCTTATTTAAAACTGCTCGGTGTCCCACAATAATCAAGTTATTTTCGCTATCTGTGGAAATCGTATTAAATCTTTCTAAACCTGTATCCTGATAAATCATAGTATCGATAATTTGCAAATCCTTATTATATTTTATAACCAATCCATCAATATCATGATCATACTCATCTTCACTAATTTTCTTTGCTCCAACTACGACTAAATCATCGAATACTTTAGTAATTCCAGTAAACCCTAAAGTATCTGTAAACTGATAAGTCTCTGTTTGTAAGCGTTTCCCATCTAAACTATATTTACTAATAATTCCAACACGTCCATAATCTTTTCCAACAACATAGATATTTTCACCATCTACAAGCAAATCATTATAAAGACCAGATTTATTACCACCATAATGATCCTGCCAAACAATATCACCAGCTTTATCATACTTTATAATAATAGCTCCTCCCTCATTAGACATACCAAGGGTTGAATTTTCATAAATACTTTGCCCTACTACAATATAACCATCTTCGACAACCTTAACATTTTTAAAAGTAGAATTTCCTAAAATCTGCATCGTTTTAGAAAACTCTTCATTTCCCTCTTTATCATACTTTACAAATAAAGCTGTTTTTGTGTTCTCATCACGTTCTTTTTTTGTTTGTTGAAAATTACCAACTGCAACATAACCATCTTCGACACTAACAACATTAAAAAACGTACTATTGTAGCCTCGGTTATAAAGCTTTTCCCACTGCTTTTGAAGTGCTGCATTGTATTTCGTAATTTTAGCCTTTTCATACAATTTATCGTTATCATTATTGCTACCAACAGCAATATAACCCTTATCACAAGGAGAAAAAGCGTTAATACTATCATAGTATTTGCCCTCCTCTTCTATTTTTCCACGTTTATAAAAAATAAAAACGACATCAAAAACAATAATCAATAAACAAACCACTGTAATAATACCAATGACTTTTTTTGTTTTTTTATTCATATTACCACACTCCACATTAATATATTTTAACAAAGATAAATAAAAGTATCAACGAAATTTGCACCATTTTATAAATTGTTATATAATAAAAGCTATGAGGTTAACTATGAAGAAAAAAAAGATTTTAATCTATGCTGGTTTAATAACCATTATGCTTCTTTCTGCATTACTAATTGTCGATCCTGGTTTTATTTTTGGTTCAAAAACAGATTGGATAAATCAGCATACAATTTTTCCAGAATATTTCAGAAATCAATTCTATCATACAAAAAAATTATTCCCTAACTTTGCCATAAATATTGGAGCAGGTCAAAATATTTTCAACTTCTCATATTACGGTCTGTTTAATCCTATCATACTTATCTCCTACCTTTTTCCAAAGATAGAGATGACTACTTATCTGATAGTTTCCAATATAATGCTATTTATATTATCAGGAATACTATTGTTCTACTTTTTAAAAAATCACACAAAAAGTGAGTATAATGCTTTTCTTTCGACTATTATCTTAATCTTTTCTTCCGCCCTTTTATTTCACTTTCATAGACATTTTATGTTTGTAAATTATATGCCATTTCTACTACTAGGACTACTAGGAATTGATCAGTATTTTAAACAAAAGAAAAAAGCTCTTTTTACAATCAGTACTTTTTTAATGATTATGACGAGTTATTACTATAGTATAATTGGAATTGTTATTTTCATTATCTATGGAGTCTATTGCTATCTAGAAAGAACCGATAAAGTATCATTTAAAAGTTTTTTAATAGAAGGAGTAAAGTTTTTAATACCGATAGTACTTGCTATTGGAATGGCTGCTTTTTTACTCTTACCAACCGCCTCTGTCATCCTACAAGGTCGTGGCAGCAATGAAAAAGTATTCCCCCTTTTGAGTCTGTTAATACCAAAAATAAACACAGATGCAATCCTATACAGTACCTACTCCTTAGGATTAACAGCATTCAGCCTAATAGCACTACTACATTTGACAACAAGTAAGGAAAAACAGAACAAATTCTTAAGCAGCATCATCATAATCCTGATCATTTTCCCTATATTTATCTACCTTTTAAATGGTGGCCTCTATATAAGAAATAAGGTATTCATTCCATTTCTACCCTTAATAGGTCTTGCCCTAGTAAAATTCCTAGATGACCTATTCCAAAACAAAGTAAACATAAAAAGTCTATTGATAATGTGTCTTGTAATTATAGGACTACAATTATTAACAAAAGAAAATCCAAACTTCTACTTCTTTATCATAGACAGTATTATCACATTTATATTCTTAATAATATATAACAAAAAAGAAAGGAAACTCTGGTTAATAATTCCGCTAATTTTTATTGTAATTACCAATTGGTTTATCGGTCAAAAGACCGATAATTATATAGCAAAGGACTTTTTAAAAGAAAGCTTCGACAAAGAAAAGCAAGATGTTTTAATCAAACATTTAGATAAAGAACAAGAAATAATAAGAAGTGCTAACCTAGATAGCACACTATATACAGTAAATAAAATTATCAGCCCTAAACACTACACAACTTCAGTTTATTCATCAACATTCCACAAAGATTATAATAATTTTCAACAAAAAGTATTTAAAAATCCTCTTCCTAATCGAAATACACTAATCCTTGCACAATCAGATAATATTATGTTCCAAACATTTATGGGAATAAAATATATATCTTCCTCTAGGAAGCCATCCATTGGTTATCAAATACTAGAAAAAGGGCCCAAAGCCACCGTTTATCAAAACGATAAAGTAATGCCAATTGGTTATGCCACCAATCGAATTATCAACAGAAAAGATTTAGAAAGTCTTCCCTACCCTCAACAGGAAGAAGCATTAATTGCTAATATCATCACAGAAAAAGAAAAGACAAATTTTAAATTTGTCGGTAAAAGTAAAGAAATATTGTTAAGCAGCATAAAACCACAAGAAACAAAAAACCTAAAAATTAGAAAGAAAAATGGTAAATACATCATAGATGCAAAAAAAGATACCAAGATTAAAATTCCATTAAACAAAATAATAAAGAATGAAATACTATTTATCACCTTTGAAATTCACAATCAAACAAGCTGTGATTTACCTAATCAAAAAATAACAATAAATGGTACTACAAACAAAATCAGTTGCAAGGAATCAGAGTATCAAAATAATAATAATATTTTTCATTACGTTTTATCTAAAAATGAACCTTGGAGTAATCTAGAAATAACAATTGGAAAGGGACATTATGTATTGAGCAACTTTAAAAATTATATTCTAGACTATAACAAAATTAAAAATAAAGTAAGTACAGTAGATAAATGGCATATGAAAAATGAAAAAGAAAACGAATTCGAAGGAAGTATAAATGTAAGTAAAGATGGTTACTTTGCTACCTCTATTCCCTATGATGAGGGATTTGACATCTGGGTAGATGGAAGAAAACAAAACTATGAAAAAGTAAATACTGCCTTTATTGGGTTCCCAATAAAAAAAGGATCTCATCATATAAAAATGGTGTATCACTCTCCTCTATTAAAAGAGGGAGTCATAATCTCTCTAATAGCACTAACTGGCTTTCTAACCTTGATTATTTTAGATCATAAAAAAAGAATTTAATTTAAAATTCTTTTTTTATACAATTAAATTGCCATCGCCAACATTTTATGTTATAATACATCCATTTGAAAAAGAGGAGAAAACTAGTTTTATGATTTATCGCAATAGAAAAGGAAATATTTATACACCAAAAGAATTAGAATATCTAACTGCTGGGGGATGTTCGTATATTTCTCATAATGAAACCGAAATTTGGAAAGAATATTTTTCCGATACAAAACCTTGGTGTAGAATAGCAGAAGAAGTATTCGACTTATTAAAAAGTATAAACAATGAACATTTAATAGAACTATTCGATATATATACAACTCTAAGTTCATCAGAGTTCGAAAAATATCAAAATAAAGAAATACCATTTAGAACAGATGCTTATAGTGCAAGATATTATCCAAATAATGAAACAAGACTATTAGAAGAACCAACTGATTTCCTATTAGATAATTTTTGGGAAATTGAAAAACTATTTGATACTTTTACAGACGAGTCGACCTTGACAGAAGATGTAAAAAGAGAAAATGCAGTGATAGGCCCTAATGGTATTATCATCATAGATCCTGATTGTTTTCAAATAATCCATTTTCCAAAAGAAAAAATAGCAATCAAAAACAAAAAGAATATATTAGAGTTGCTAAGGTCAATAGCTATAGCTGAAATGATAGAAGATAATTGCAACAAAGAACTAGCAAGTATTTATGATCTAACAGATATAGAAATAACAAAAGATACAAATGTCACTTATGAAATTTCTAAAAAATTAAAAGGCACGAAAACACCAAAAGATTACTGTATGAAAAAAATATTATAATAATCACAAAAAAAGGATTACATAAAAATCCTTTTTCTTTAATTAAATTTTACAATATAATATTTCTTCTTACCACGTCGGATAACCACATATTTAGAATCAATCGCAACATCCCTAGTCACTTGAAAATCTAAATCCTGCACCTTCTCACCATTAACAGAAATAGAACCATTCCCTAAAAATTCACGGGCTTCTCTCTTACTACTACAAATAGAAGATTCCACTAATAAATCAACAATATTTTTATCGTCCTCTGTCACATAAGGAGTAAGTCCCTTAAACGCAATTTCCACATCAACAGATGTAAAGGTAGAAATATCACCACTAAACAACTTTTCGCTAATTTTAACCGCTTGATTATACTCATCTTCGCCATGCAAGAACGTAAGAACTTCCTGTGCTAAAGTTTTTTGTGCCAACCTCTTTTCAGGGTGCTTATTATGTTGTTCTAATATATCTTCTATTTCTTCCTTTGATAAGAATGTATACACCTTTAAGTATTTTTCCATCATAATATCTTCAAAATTAATTAAAAATTGATATAGTTCATAACTGGATGTTTTATTCTTATCTAACCATAAAGCATTCCCTTCACTTTTACCAATTTTTCTTCCAGTAGAGTCAAGTGTCAAAGGACAAGAAAAAGCATATACCTCTTCATTATTTAATTTTCTAATTAACTCAATACCTGTTGTTAAATTTCCCCACTGATCAGAACCTCCAAATTGTAAATCTGCCCCATAATGATCATGAATATACTTAAAATCATAGCCCTGTATTAGCATATAAGAAAACTCAGCATAAGAAATACCAGACTCCATTTGCCTTTTTACCAAATCTTTATTAATCATATAAGAAACATTAATATATTTACCAACATCCCTTAAAAAATCAATAAAATTATAGTTCTTAAACCAATCATAATTATTGACAACTAACGTATCTTCTCCGAATAATTTTTTCATCTGTAATTTTATTTTTTCAAAATTATGTTCCACTACAGTAACATCAGATTTTTCTCGTTCTTTGGTACCTCTAGGATCCCCAACGCGTCCTGTCGCACCTCCTACTAGAATAATAGGTCTATGTCCCGCCCTTCTAAGACGTTCTGCGACTAAGAAAGTAGGTAACTGTCCAATATGTAGACTATCAGCAGAAGGATCTGCACCAATATAAAATGTTAAGCCCCCTTGATTCAATTTTTCCTTTAAATCTTCTCCTGCAACATCCTTAATTAATCCTCTCCATTTTAAATCATCAAATAAATTCATTTTCTCTCCTCCTCCAATCTTAAATATGGAATAGACTCTAAATCATAACCATAATCGGAATAAATCTTTTGTACATCTTTTGAAGTACTATCTTCCTTCTGATAACCTAAAGTACTTAATGTAGAATACACCGCATCCACACTAGCACCTTCAATTTCCAAATAAGTTGGAATAAAAGGCCACTCATCAATATCAATTTCTACACCCTTAAATAAATATCTACACCGTCTATTCTCTTGATAAGCTTTTTCTTGATACCCTAACTCTTTTAAAATTAAATGACATCTCTCAAAATTGTCAACTTCTATTTCCAACTCCTGTGTACCATCAATCTCTGAAGAAACTAAATTCTTAATCGTAAGTGTTGTTTTCTTTCCGTTCGTGCGAAGGCGAATCCACTTACCCTCCACCTTAGGATTAAAATCATAGACATAACGTCTTTGCAAAAAGTCTCCTTCTTTTGTTGCACCTAACTCCTCTAGTTTTTGAATAACACTCTCTTTATCAATTTCAAGTACTCTTACTTCATACTCTGTATGCATAACAATCTCTCCTTTCATATAAAAACGCCCCTATCAAAAGATAAGGACGAAATTCTCGCGGTACCACCTTAATTCACATAAACTGTGCACTCTATTTGTTAACGCCATCTACGTTTTTTCTCAGAAACCTGTATTTCATAAACTATTCCCTCTTAGTTTTCACCAACCACTAAGTCTCTAGCATAAAAATAGTCTACTACTAAATGTCCTTCATCGAAAACCATACAACTATTATAACATATGTTTTTTAAATTACAAAAGTTATTTATTATTTTTACAAAGAAGTACTTGAGAATTATTTTTCCCACCAATAGTCTTACACTTAACAAATTCCTGTTCAGATAATTCATCGAAAATAGAAGAGTTATGAAAACTTACCACGGAAACATCAGACTCTATAGTTGGCTCTATAGATTCTAACACTGTACTCTGCAATGTAGGAGAAAGACTTTGAAATATAGGATTAGTAGTCATATCAACAACACTTTTTATATGATTCACATCATCAGAATACTCCAAAACATCTAATACTCTCTTTTTATCTTTTGGAAACATATAGGGATTCGCTTTTTTAACAAAACGCAAGTGTTGTTTTTTCTTCTTATAATCATCCGTTACTAATGTTAAAATATCCTGCTGATATTTACCACCTACTTTATCTGGATCACAGAAATCTAAATCTTGAAAAAAATCATCAATTGAATGTTTTCTAAAATAAGCACAATGTGCTTTATACTCATCTTCGGTAGTTAGAGAAGAATTTCTCAAATACCATAAGTACCGATTTAAATAATGAGCCTCTAATTGATCATTGACAAGAAAAAAGGCTCCCAACTTCATTTCATATTCCTCTTCTGTTGCACTCGCAATAAATAAAATTACATCTTCAAAAATTTGTAAATCTTGAATATTTTCCACCTGAAGTTCTGACTCCTCAAAAATCAACTGAATATTTTTAAGAATATCACAACCAACTGGAGCATCATCAATACCATCAAAGAACTCCATCACTCTCTCTTTCTGCTCTGGCTTTAATAACTGATACTTTTCTGTCAAAAGTATACGATAGACAGATTGACAAAATTGCTCAGAAGGATTTCTTTTATCCAATAAATCAAGATTAGAAAACAAATTAGAACTTTCTACAAGTTCATTTTCAAATAAAGTAAGAATCTCTCTTCTCTTTTGAAGTAAATTGCAATCTAAATACTGAAAAAATGTATCAGGGATGCAATTTAGTGATTTTATAAAAGATAGATTAAGGGGCCAAATAGCAGAGAGTTCAGCAAGTATAGGAAAAAAATAAACCCTCTCTTTTGGTGTTTTATTAAATTGATATAAAAAGGAAAGAACTTCATCAAAATAGCCAGATAACATCTCCTTTTCCTCCAGTGCCGAAAAAATCGTTCCCATATAAGAAGAATCAAAAGCGAAACCATTTTCCTGAAAATGAGAAATATTAGTACGAACAATGGAATCTAAAAGTCTAGAGTCTATGTTTAAAAAAGAGAAAAATCTCCGTCTCATATAACTAGCTTCATCATCCTCATAACCAATGCTTCTTATAAAATCTAAATAGGGCATTTCATCTACGATATAATAAAAAGATTCTCTATTATCAAAATAACAGTCTAAAAACCGATAAGCATCTTCCGCACTAAAGGACTTTGTCATCAATATCGCCTTTTCAACGGAATCATCAAAAGAAATATCCCTGTTAACCTCGCAATAATGCTTAGAAACATATTCCCATTTCTTATCAATAAGATTACTAACAACCTCAAAACAACGCTCTAAATTATCAAAATGAACTTGCATATTCATATGATTTTGATAGATCTTAAGCGGCTGTAATACCCAACGAATCTCATCAACAGATAAACCTGCATTAGCAGGATTACGAAGAACAAACTCTAATCGTCTCAGCAACTGATCATCTTGTAAAAGTTCGTTAGAAAATTCTCCTCCGCAAATTGAAAAATCTGTAAGATATGGCAAAAGAGGCTCCATAATCAAAGAAACTCGCTTTTCCATATGTAATTTTTTTATTTTATCTATAAAACTCATAACCAAACACTCCCTTAACATCATTATACAATAATGATTGAAAAACACAAGCAAAAAGATGCCTATTTTACTTCGGCATCTTCAAGTTTTTTAAGTACTTCTTTTGTAACATCAATCGTTTTTAGACGAACTTCTTCAGCTGCATCTCTAAGTACTGGTGTTCCTTTTTCAATAGCAAGTTCTACTAAATCTTCAGCACGTTTTTTTAAATCTCCTGCTTTCTTCTTAGCAATTTTCATTGCTTTTTCTTTATCAAGATCCTTTAATTCATTCTGAATAGCATCGATTTTTTCCTCAAACTCAGCTTTCACATCATCCATATCAATGTCTTTAATTCCTGCGACAAATTCATCAAGTTTTGCTTTTAACTCGCGTCTTGTTTCACTACCTTTTTTAGGTGCAAATAAAACGCCCAAGCCTGCACCAATAGCAGCACCTGCTACAAATTTACCCATTCCATGTTTCTTACTCATTTATATCATCCTCCTTTTTTCCTTTCTTAAATATTTTAGAAATTGCATTCGTCGCTGCTCCCACAAATCGATCAGTAATCAAGGCAAGTCCATCTGTCGTACGATCAATAATCGTAAACAATCCATTTAAGGAATTAATCTTATGCTCGATATCATCCACAAGATGATCAATTCGCTCAAGAATTTGAATAGAACGAATTCCCAAAATAATTAATACTATTAATAATATGATACCAAATATATATAATAATACTGGTAAAACAAAATTTAAAAATTCCATACTTTATTTTCCCCTTTACTCTTCGTTATACATAGAATCAATTAAGTCAAATAAATTATCATTATCTTCTAATACTGGCTTTTGTTTTGCTTTATCTTTATCTTTATCTTTATCTTCTTCTACTACTTGCTCTTCTTCCTCATAAACAGGCGGAGTATTTTCTTCCTTAACTCTTCTTCCATTTGCCTTTTCTTTACTAGCATCAATATAATCTTTATTATATTCAAGTCCTAAATCTTCAAAATACTCCTCTGCATCGCCAACAGTTACTTTATTCACCGTAGGAGTATCTTCATAGCTTAAATCAACAAGTAAGTTTTCTTCTTCCTCCTCTATAGGGGATGCTACAGACTCTGGGCCTGAAAAATCTACAATTTCATCCTCTAAACTTCCATAAGCCTTACGCCGAACCGCATCTAAGTCAAGATCATCTCTTGAAAAAGTAGAAATACGAACTTCTCTTTTTTCCTTCACTTCTTCTTTCGTATAATTTTTATCTAATACTCCATAAATCGGTGAAATAATAGGAGATGGTCTAAAGCCTGTATGTTCTTGCTTTTTCTCATAAGCTCCAACATAGTCTCGGTTTGCATAATTCTCATAATCAGACTTTGTATCTTTCTTAGAAGACTGATATAACGGTTTTTCTTTATGCATAGGAGGTTCTTTAACTTTTTCTGGTTCCTCCTCAATAATATTAAAAGGTTGCGTAACAGAAAAATCATCATCTGCCATTGCTGGAAAGCGAAATTCCGATACACTATCTAAAAGTTCCTTCTCTTCTTTAAACTCATCCTGCTCATCATAAGAGTTTTCAACTTTTCGCTCCTGCTTTGGCCTTTCTGGTACAGAAATTTTTTTTGCAATTGGCTTTTCTGGCCTAGTTTTCACTTTTTCTTTTTTAATCTTTTGTTTTGGACGCTCTTCAACCTCTACATACTCTTCCTCAAAAAGTGCATTTTTTAATTTATCCATTAATTTCATAAAAACACCTCTTTCAATTCTCCTCTTCTATTTCTACGCGATCCTGATCTGGAAGCTCATTATCTTTATCATAGTATTTACCATACTCTTCAACATAATCTAGGAAATCTCCCGTTTTACGCTTTGATTTAAAAATATCAAATTCCTCTTCCTTATAATTTAATACATTATCACCTACTAAAGTTTCTAAAATACTGCGATTATACTTTATAGAAGATAAAATATAACTAATATTACAAACCGCATCTTGAATTTGGTCATAAGAAACATAAGCCTCCACTTTGGCATAATGGTACATAGCCTCAATAAAGTATTTTTCACCAACTTTATTAATTTCAATATAACCAAATTTTTTATTTTTATTAAGTGCCTTTGAATAATATGCACTTTTATCTTCTTTATATGGATTCTCCACTTTATGATAATAACTAACGGCATCTACATATAAATAATAACGATTATGATACCCATCTTGTAATAAAGCATTAAACTCTTCTTTATTAATAAAAGTAAGTCCTCGCGGTACATAATACTTATACCCTTCAAATGCAACATTACTAAGTTTCGAATTCTTTAATAATACTTCTTCAACAATAATATCAATATCATTTGTTTTCACCTGAACAATACTACTACAACCTGTTGTAAAAAATAAAACAAATAGGAGTAAAAAGACTACTTTTTTCATATTTCACCTACTCTTAAAATATCATATCATATTTTTCCCTAAAATTAAAACTATTTGTCATAAAGTTGACATCGAACTATTTCCTCTTTCTTGCAATAAAGCCCTTAATTAAAACGCCATTAGCAGAAAACTTATCTTCATACTCAGTAGTAATTAAATGATCATACTGATGTAAATCAAGTGTTACCGCTTCAAAAACATAGCCATACTCGCTAAGAGAACAGATAGAGTAACTAAATAAATCTTCATTATCTGTTCTAAGATAAATAAGGGGCTCTTCTTTAAAAATCCTATCATATTTTTCCAAAAATATCTTACTCGTAAGTCTACGCGAATGATGTCGAACTTTTGGCCATGGATCCGAAAAATTTAAATAAAGACGGTCCACCTCTTTAGAAAAGACTTCATCTATTTCCAAAGCATTAAGACGAATAATCCGCAAATTATCTATTTGTTCTTCGTCTATTTTCTTTAATGCCAAAGCAACGATACTATCTTGTTTTTCAATCCCAATAAAATTAATATCTGGATGGGCCTTTGCATTCTCTAACAAAAATTTTCCCTTCCCCATACCAATTTCAATATAAAGAGGTTGAACTTTAGGAAAAAGACTTTGAAAAGAACCAGAATACTCTTTTGCATTTTCTAAAAAGTATAAAGACCCTTTCATAATCTCCTGTTTATTTTTTACATTACGAATTCGCATAAAATCACCGCATTTATTATAACACAAAATAAGAAAGAATCATATAATAAAACAGGGAAAGGATGCTGATAAGAATGAATGGAATGCCAAATCCATATATGCCAAACGGAGCAATGCCACAAATTCCAAATAGCCTCATACCACAACCTCCTAGTATAAATCAATTACTAGAACTAGAAGATAGAATAAAACGTCTAGAAAGACAGGTAAAAAGATTAGAATCAAAAGTCTTTAAAAATGAGGAGTACGGTCAAAATGACTATACCGCCTCACCACCAAAAGACAGTGGAATGTATATGATGTAACACACGAAAAACGTGTGTTCTTTTTTGGTAAAATAATACAATACGTGGTATACTAATAGTAAGAAAGTCGAGGTTAGCAATGAAACTAGTAGAATTAGATGAAAAAAAATTTGATAATTATGTAAAAAATCATAAAGAAAAATCCCACTTCTTACAGTCTGCTGCTTGGGGAAAATTTTCATATAAAATGAGAAACCTAAAACCTTATTATTTGGGACTCATAGATGAAAAAGAGGAAATATTAGGGGCAGTTCTTCTTTTAAAAAAATCACTTCCTTTAGGACTATGCTACTTTTATGCTCCACGAGGATTTGTAATAAATTATGAAGATGAAAACCTAATCAAGAATATAACAAAAGAGACTGTCAAATTCGCCAAAAAGCGACGTGCCATCTTCGTAAAAATTGATCCTGATATCATATACCGAAAAGAAAACTATCTAGAAGAAGAGCAAAACTTAAACTATGATAGTAAAAAAATAATAGAAACACTTAAAAAAGTAGGGTTTCGCCACTTAGGATTTACCAAAGACTTTGAAACAACACAACCCCGTTACACCTTCAGAATTGACCTAAATCAAAGTATGGAAGAAATTGAAAGCCACTTTTCTAAAACAACCAAACAACGAATCAATAAAGCCATAAAGCTAGGAACAGAAGTAGTAATCGGGACGGAAGAGGATGTTCATGAATTTTACCATTTAATGGTCCTAACAGAAGCCAGAAAAGATTTTGTCTCTCAAAAGGAAGACTACTATCAAAATTTATATGAAATTTTTAATGAAGAGAATAAAGCAACTTTATTTCTTGGAAAAGTAAACTTAGATAAAGTAATTGAAGAAGGCAAAAAAAGATTAAAAAAAATCATTAGTGAAATCGAATCAATGCCCACAGAAAATTTAAGCAAAAGTGCAAAAACAAAATTAAATGAACTAACAAAACAGAAAGAAAAAGAAAAAGAAGAAATTGAAAAATACAAAGTAGCTAAAGAAAAATATGGAAAAGAGCTCATTCTAAATGCCCACTGGATTATGGAGTATGGTGATAAAGCCTGGGTATTATATGCTGGAAACCACAACATATTAACAGAGACATATACAAATTACCATACCTATTTTGAACATATTAAATACTGTAAAGAAAAAGGATTAAAAACATATGACCAATTTGGCACAATTGGAAACTTAACAAAGGACAACCCTAGACTAGGACTACATGAATTTAAAAAGAAATTTGGAGGAGACTATGTAGAGTTCATTGGAGAATTTGATTACATTACAAATCACCTAATGTATATGGTATTTACACGTCTCGTTCCGTTTTACCGAAACATGGTAAAAAGAAAAGCAAAAAAGGAGGTCCACAATGAAGCTAGTAGAAGTAAGTAGTAATAAATTCAAAAGTCTAGCAGATAAAAGTGAGCAAATTACTTTTCATCAAACAAAAGAATGGGGAAAACTAAAAGAAAAAAACGGCTGGCATTCCTATTTTTTATCACTGGAAGAAAAAGGAAAATCATACGGATGCACCCTAATGTTAACAAAAGATGTACCCCTCATAAAAAAACGAATCTGTTATTGCCCAAGAGGCTTTTTAATTGATTACAAAAATGAAGAAATACTAAAAATATTTACACAAGAAATCAAAGAATTTGCCCAAAAGAAAAATGCAATTTTTATAAAGATTGATCCCTATGTTTCCTACAAACAAAGAAACTTAGAAGGTGATCTAGTAGAAGGTGGATTCAATAATTCAGAAGTAGTAGAAAATCTACAAAGTTTAGGCTACAAACATTTTGGTTTTAATCTAATGCAAGATACTCTACAACCAAGGTGGATGCATACAATTACTCTAAGGAAAAAAACATTAGATGACATTATGAAAGATATGGAATCTAAAACAAGGCAAATCTTAAGAAAAAATGAACGCTGTGCCATCACAACAAGAGAAATCACAAGGGAAGAACTCCCAAAATTTAAACATATTATGCAACATACAAGCGATAGACGAGAATTCGTAGATAGACCTCTATCTTACTATGAAAATATGTGGGACAACTTATATGATAGTGGAATCCTAAAAATATTAATCGCCGAAATTGATTTTGATAAATATAAGAAAAACACCGAAGAGGAAATAAACGAAATCCAAAAAGAAATGGAAGATCGTCGTTATAAAAAAGAAAATAACATCCTAAAAATGAATGAAAAAAAATTTAATAGCAAACAAAAACAGGAAGAAGACAGAAAAAAACAACTAGAAAAGCAATTAACAGAAATCGAAGAATATCAATATAAATATGGACATAAAGCCCTACTTGGTGGAATATTATTTCTAGTCTATGGAAATGAAGTCTTATCTCTTTACGGAGGAAGTCTAAAAGAGCTAATGCATTTCCAATCAGCATATACTCTTCACTTTGCAGGAATAAAATATGCTTTAGATAACCATTATGATACCTATAATTTCTATGGAATTACAGGAGACTTTAGAAAAGAAAATCCACTCTTTGGACTTTACCTATTCAAAAAGAGTTTCGGTGGTCAAGTAGTAGAATTAGTGGGAGAGTTCGACCTCATCATAAGTCCTTTCTGGTACAAGACATATAATACGGCTTTTAAGATCTATCACGGAATCAAAAATATAGGAAAGAAGCAAAAATGACACAGGAAGAGTTTCTAAACTTAAATTTAGATAGTCTATACTCATATACAAGAAATATTACTTATGGCTGGATGGATAGTAAAGGAAAAAAACATTTTTGTTCCAATAACGATGACTTGGAATATCACCTACAAACACCAGAAGAAACGTTAGAAAGAAATATTGCAATTTGTTGGGACCAAGTGGAACTCTTAAGATACTATTTTGAAAAGAAAAAATATCAAGACATAAATACATACCTAATTTATATGTATATCACAGACGATTACTGCCCCTCACACAGCATCATCACATACAAAGAAAATAACAACTATATCTGGTTTTCTCCAGATTTCAGCAAAGATATGGGTGGTATTTTTAAGTACCAAAGTGAGCAAGAACTAATAGAGGATTTAAAAAAAAGATTTATAAAACACGGATTAAATGAACAATACTTTAGCATAGCAAACAATTTAGAAAACATTGTTTGCTATAAATATCAAAAGCCCTCCTTTCATATAAGGGGTTCTGCATTCTACAATCACTGTCGAAAAGGAAAAAAAGTAATTTAAGAATACTAATATCTTAGATTACTTTTTATTATTATTTGACATTAAAAGAAAATAACTTATAATATTGAAGAAAGCGAGATGATAAAATGAATACAATTAATCTAAATGATAACCTCCAAATAAAAAAAATAGAACCTAAAAATGAAAAAGATTGGTGGTTAATTCATAAACTAGAACAAGATCCCCTTATCCCTGGTTATTTATGGAATCTTTCTGCCGCAATTGAGGCTTCTAAATATCGCTACTTATTATATGATAATATTTATAATTCGCCTTTTACTATCTATCATGAGAAATCTCCTATTGGTTTTTTACAAATTTCACCTATTTACAAAAGTAGAATCCGCTCCAGTGTAGACCTTGCCTATGCTATTGTAAAAGAAGAACGAAAAAAGGGATATATGAAATCTATTTTAACTAATGTCAGTGACTATATCTTAGAAGATAATTATGTAGATGCCGTAGAACTAATCATTGCCTCTGATAACAAAGCAAGCCAGCTAACGGCTGCTGCAGCTGGATTTACAGCAGCTTACTTTTCAGAAACTGAGGGATACGATGAAGACTTTTTCGTTTATCAAAAAACAAACAATCCCCCCCGTAACCAATGGAATGGCCATTTATCAACCAAATAAAAAGTAATTTAAGAATAATAACTTAAATTACTTTTTCCTAAATTGAAATTTCAACCGCACCACTAGGTGCGGCTTTTTGATACAA
>CAJTXY010000006.1 GCA_910583685.1 uncultured Bacilli bacterium | reverse complement strand
AGAAATGATATGGTTGTTCATCAATATCCTAACACTAATATTACGGCAGGAATGGCAAATCAGATAAATCAGGCGGGGGCCTTTACGATTACTTTTAGTAATGGAACCACTACTTTTTCTAATACAGGGGTTAGATCTTCTAGTCAGGTAACAACAAATCAAGCTTATGAATTAATCGACTTTAAGCGGTTATGGGCGAATATTTGGTGTTCTACTAATTCTGGTGGTCTTATGTTTCATATAGGTATTACAAAAAACAGGAATACTTTTATTTCTACAATTAGTGGGCAAAATGCATTAGTTAGTTTTACTGATGTAAATGTATGGCATACACTTTCTTTAGATATACCTTCTTCTATTACAGGTAAGGGTTGGTATATTGGAGAAATGCTTAGTGTTGTTAGTCTTCCTTCTTCTTCTAATAATATTGTTTGTTCCTGTGATATGCTTCAACTGGATGGAAAAACTTATGGTTATGGAAATACAGGTGTTTAGAGTTATATTCTCCGACTGATTGTTTGCGAAGGAAAAGAGGAATATTTTCCTCTTTTTTTCATATATTGTAGTAGTTGAAGGAGGAGTCGTATGATCAATAAACAAAATTTGTGGTTTTTAACATTGTTTAGTTTAATATTAGTACTTAGTGTTTATTACATTACTATGCCGAATGAATTGCTTTTGGCTCATAATAAAACAGAAGAAAAGACAACAAAAGCAAAAAAGGAAAAAACAACAATAGAACAGACAAATTCGTTAGTTGCAATGCGAGTTAGTCTAGAAGAAGAACGGCAAGAGGCAATGGATGTATTACAGCAGCAGCTAACAAGTGAAAAGATGACAGCTGAGGAGAAGAATAATGCTTATGAACAATTAAAATATTTAAACGAATTACAAGGGAAAGAGGAAACATTAGAAAAAAAGATTAAGGAAACATATAAATTAGATAGTTTTGTAAAAATAGATAATTCTAATATTACTGTTGTTGCTATTTCTACAAAACACGATAATAAAATGGCTAATAATATCATGCGTCTTGTTCAAGAAGAGTATAAAGATAAAATGTATATTACAGTCAAATTTGAAAAAAATTAATTTCTAGGCATAATCCCACAACATTCTCTCTTTTTTTCATACAATACTCTAGGTAAGTATAAAGAAGGGAAGAGTTGTATGTCAAAGGGGATATTAACGTGTCGCGAAAAAGAAGTCTTTGAGCTTTTGGTTTTAAATAAGACGACAAAAGAAATTGCAGAAGATTTAAATATTAGTGAAAAAACTGTTCGAAATCATATTTCAAATGCAATGCAAAAACTTGGGGTAAAAGGACGTGCTAGTGCAGTTGTTGAACTTTTAAAATTAAAAGAAATAAGTTTATAAAGTCGTACTAAAATAGTACGATTTTTCATATGTTTTAGTAGGTGATTTTATGTTAATGAGAAAAGCACTTCGTAAGATATTCATCACAACGCTTACTGCTTTTATTTTGCTAGTAGTTTATATTATACCAACTCTTGAAAAAAATGATGCGATTAATGTTAATATGGAAGTGGAATATATTACAGGTCTTGGAACAGATCATATTTATTTATTAGATACTAATGATTTGCTTGTTAAGACTAATATATTACTTGAAAGTTCTGTACCATCTGAACAAGTAAAATTACTAATTCAAAATCTAAAAGAAGGAGATAATGCAAAATTCCCAACAGGTCTTAAAGCTTATATTCCGGAGGAAGTAGATGTTTTAGATGTTTTTTATGATGAAAAAGTTATTAGTATAGACTTTTCGAAAGAATTTTTAGAAATTAGCCAGAAAATGGAAGAGCGAATTATAGAGGGAATTTCTTATAGTGTTTTGGATCTAGAAGAGGTAGAAGGATTAAAGATTTTGGTTGAGGGGGAGAAACTAAATAACTATCCAAATAGTAAAAGGAAATTGCCAGAGGTTATTACGAGGGAGATAGGAATTAATAAGAAGTATGATATTAATAGACGAGGTAATATTGACAAAATAGTTCTATATTATACTGAGAGTATTGACGATCATACTTATTATGTTCCTGTTACTAAATATATGAATAATGAAAAAGAGAAAATTGAAGTGATTGTAGAGGAGTTGTCTTCTAAATATATTTATGAAAATAATTTAATGAGTTTTATTCATAATAACTTGGAACTTTTAGGTTATGAAAAGAAAGATAATATGATGATACTTGATTTTAATCAATATTTATTTGATAAAAATGATAAAATTTTAGAAGAGGTTTTGTATACTATTTCTTATTCTGTTTTTGATAGTTATGATGTAAATTGTATTTTGTATAAAGTAAATGGGAAAAATGTAAGAGAAATTGGTGTCAGTGATTTAAAATAAAAGCGAAAAAGGGCTTGCGTAGGATTTGTTTTTATTGTATAATTTTATTGCAATCAAAAAACGTCCGCGTAGCTCAGCTGGATAGAGCAATCGCCTTCTAAGCGATCGGTCACGTGTTCGAATCACGTCGTGGACACCATCTGAATAACAACCCCTTGTATATCAAGGGTTTTCTTATGCCAATTGTTGTTATACTGTAGTTAGATAATTGAATTTTTGATAGGAGGAGAGAATATGAAACTTATAGAAATTATAAATGAGCTTGTTGTAACGGATATAGAAAAGACTATTAATTTTTATAAAGAGTATTTAGGGTTTGAAGTGATAGAGACAGATGGGGATCCTATTATTTGGGTAAAAATGAAAAAGGATGATTCTACTATGATGTTTGAACAATATGAAGAGGTCTGTAGAGAAATTGAAAACTTTCCTGAAAAAGTAAGAGCGAGTAATTTAATAAAATTTAAATATGATAGTATAGAAGAGTTGAAAAAGTTATATAGTGGGTTATTAGATCGTAATGTAGAAATATTTATGGAATGGAAAGAGACAGAGTATGGGAGCGTCGAATTTGGACTATTAGATCCAGATGGTAATATGCTTATTTTATCTTTTTGAGATGAGTAGGAAAGTGCAATATTACATTTTATAGATATTTAGTGTTAGAAGTAATAATGGGGAGTTATAAATTTTATGATTTTACCCCTTTTCTTTTGTTTTTTTAAATGTTATACTAAGAGTATAAAAATAATAAGAAGGAGTAGACTTATGGAAAAATTAAAAATGGATAAGAAAAAAGGAGTAAATAAGAATACGATTGTTGCAATTATTGCAGTAGTTGTAATTGTTGTCTTGGTCATTGTTGGTGGAATGTTTTTGATGAATAAGAAGGACAATAGAAAAGAACTTGAAAAATCTTTAGAAGAAATGGGAAGAGATTTCTATGAAAACTTCTATTATGATCAAATAGGTGGTTCTGCTGATGAGAGAACATCATTACTATCTAAATTTACAACTGTTGGAATTAAGATTGATTTAGATAATTTAGGAAGATATAACAATGGTGAATATAAAGACAAAATTAGTGAGTTTACAAATAAAAAGACAAAAGAAAAATGTAGTAAAACAGATACAAAAGTTGTAGTGTACCCTAAATCACCTTATGGAAAGACAGATTATAAAATGGAAATAGAACTTGATTGTGGTTTTGAAAAAGAGAAAAAATAAAAGATTAAGGAAGTATATTATTGCTTCTTTTTTTTGTTAAATTTAGCAAAAAATTTAATGACAGATAGCGGAAAGTATAGTATAATTTTAGTAGAAGGTAAACTGAAGTAAGGTAGTATGGTGGTAACTATGAATGATAGAGTAAGTAAGTATATTGTTCATATGCTATTAGGGTTAGTGATTGCTCTAATAGGTTTTTTCGTGCCTGAAAAAGTTTTTGCAATTAATGTAGGAGATGTGAAATCATTTTCTTATACTGGTGGTGTTCAAGTTTACCAAATAGAAGAGTCTGGATTTTATCAACTAAAAACTTGGGGAGCACAAGGTGGTTCTCTACCTGGTTACTATGGTGGTTATGGTGGTTATGCGACGGGAACTGTCTTACTTCGAAAAGGAACTACGGTTTATGTTGTGGTCGGTGGACAAGGTGCTGGTGCAGGATATCAAGGACAAAGCTTAGCTGGTGGTTATAACGGTGGTGGTCGTGTTCAAGGTGTGAGTGGTATCAATCATATGACTGGATCAGGTGGTGGTGCTACTCATATTGCAACACAGTCAGGACTTTTATCTTCTCTTTCTAATGATCGTTCTTCTATTTTGATTGTATCTGGAGGAGGAGGCGGAGCTAGAAATCAAGAAAATCACGTCGCTGCTGCCCGCTGGGGAACTGGTGGAACCGGTGGAGGTTATATCGCTGGTGGTGCTCAGTCCAATTACGGAAACACTTGGCTTACCACAGTAACAGCAGTATCAGGAACACAAACTACAGGAAATGCCTTTGGTAAAGGTGGAGATGCCACAGGAAACTCAGCTGGAGGAGGAGGATTCTTCGGTGGTTACAGTGGAGCAAGTCCATACACAGGATCTGGTGGAGGAGGTTCTGGTTATATCGGAAACCCTTCCCTGATGACTTTCCAAGATATCGAGAAAGTAATGTATTGTTATAAATGTCCTGAAACAACAGAGGAGAATGTTCGTTCTGTTAGTACAACGAGTGTAAGTGGGACAGCAACAGATAAATACGCCAAATCAGGCCATGGCTATGCGCAAATTAAATTAGTAAAACTAGCAGACACCGATGCTAGATTTGAGTCGATTGATGTAACAGGGACAAAAATAAAAGAACGTTTTGATCCCGATACTTACACTTATGATGTGACAGTGGATTCAGATAATTATGAAGTCGATGTCAAAGCTTTACCTTTGAAAGATACAACTACGATAGTAGGAGAAGGACACTATACATTAAAAGTAGGAATGAATCCAATTACATTAACAGGAACCGCAGAAAGCGGAGATACCCTTGTTTATACATTGAATATTTATAGACCAGCTTCTAGTTATCAGTACTTAACAGATATCACAGTAGATGGTAAGTCTGTTGGAAACTTCAATCCAACCAAATTAGATTATACAATTAATCTACCATATGATATGGATGAAGTAGACCTAGATGCCTTCTATGGACACCCAGGACAGACAATTGATGGCCTTGGAAAAGTACAAGTGCCAACGGGACAGTCTACCAAAAAAATAGAAGTAATGAGCGAAGATAAAAATCAAATGACCACATATAACATTCATTTTGTAAGAGCCCATTCTTCTAAATTAAAATCTTTAAAACTTGGAAATTATGACTTAGACCCAGTATTTCATTCAGACACTTTAGAATATACAGTAAGCATTATGAATGCAACTCTTTCACTAGATGTAGAAGCAACGCCTTACGATGAAGAAGCAAAAGTTGCTTTAAAAGGGTTCGGCTACATTAATCAAAGTGCCATTGGAACGATTACAGTAACAGAACCAAATTGCGAAAAAACAGTTTACACAGTAAAAATATTAAAAGATGAAGCCCCTGTGGCAACGCCTTATGAATTCCCATACACTGGTAAAATTCAAACCTTTACTGCACCGATGACTGGTTACTACCGACTAGAAACTTGGGGTGCACAAGGAGGTAGTATCTCTGGTTATTATGGTGGGTATGGTGGTTATGCAACTGGAACCGTAATGTTAAAAAAAGACGAGACAATCTTTATCGTTGTCGGTGGTCAAGGGCTTGGAGCAAGTCGTCAAGGTCAAGGTCTTGTCGGTGGTTATAACGGTGGTGGTAGTGTTACAGGAAACCCTCGAGTAAACCATATTACCGCATCTGGTGGAGGGGCAACGCATATCGCTAGAAAAACAGGACTTCTATCTGCACTATCAGAAGACCGTGACTCTATTTTGATGGTCTCTGGTGGCGGTGGTGGTGCTAGAAATCAAGCGAACCACGAAGCTGCTGCTCGTTGGGGACATGGAGGATCCGGTGGAGGAGCTGTGGCAGGTGGTGCCCAATCAAATAACGGTTCCACTTGGTACCTATCTACCATTACTGCCGTATCAGGAACGCAAACTTCAGGTTATGCTTTCGGGCAAGGAGAAAAAGCATTTGATAATGGTGCTGGAGGTGGAGGATTCTTTGGTGGATATAATGGTGGTCATCATAGTAATGCCTACACTGGTACTGGTGGAGGAGGTTCCGGTTATATCGGAAATAAAGATATCTTCTCTTACCGTGATATTACCAAAGTGATGTACTGCTACAACTGTAATAAATCAGCAGATGAATCAAGCTATACAGAAAACACAGGAAACTATTCTGTAAGCCCAATTTCTTATTATGCCAAAGCAGGAGCAGGGTACGCTAGAATTACTTTATTAGAACAACCAAGTGAGAATAATTTCTTATCATACATCAAAACAGATAAAGGAGAGCTTTCTCCAGCTTATGAAATGGGAGAGGTAAATTACCGCGTTGAATTAACAAGCGAAGATGATGAAATCACAATTACAGCAGCCCTAGAAGATGATAAAGCAACGATGACAGGACTTGGAACTTTCGATGTTCCAGCGGGAGAGACAGACTTCCCAATTACCGTAACCGCAGAAAATGGCGATATTAGAATTTATACTGTAACGGTTTCAAGACCAGCTTCATCAAATGCAAAGCCAAATAATATTACCATTTCAGGATTAGTACCAGCACTTTGTGCAATCAATGAAAAATATTGTAAATTAAGTGATGAGTTTTCACCAGATATTCATGACTATACCATTACGGTACCAAGTAGAATTAAAAACTTAGAATTTACCGTTAATAAAGGACACAAATATCAAAAGGTAACAGGAGAAGGGGTTGTCAAACTAGAAGGTGGAATGAATGATGTTACCATCGAGATAGAATCAGAAGATGGAACGAATATAGAAAGGTACACCTATCATATTGAACGTGATATGACAGGAAATGCCAATATTGAAATGCTAGAGGTCCTAGACCCAAAAACGGATATTAACTTTGATCCAGATATTACCGATTATTATTTTTCAGTACCAAATGAATATACAAACGTTGATTTAAAAGTGACACTAGAAGATCCAGAAGCATCTTACCAAATATATGATAATGAAAACTTCCAACTTGGTCTTAATCTAGTCACCATCGAAGTAACCGCTAAAAATGGCGAAGTAAAAACTTATATGTTGAATATTTACAGAGAGCAGAGTGGAAATACCTTCTTGAGTGATTTAAATGTAACTCATGATGGAGAGACTTTCCCATTATCACCAACCTTCAATAAAGTAATCTCTGCTTATACAGTAAATGTGCCAAATGAAATAGAGGAAGTATTCATTAGTGCTAGAGCAGAACATAGCCTAACTACAATTAGTGGCACCGGCAATAAAACACTAAAGACAGGAACCAATAATTATCAAGTAACAACAACAGCAGAAGATGGTTCGGTTCAAATCTATACCGTGTCAATTATTAGAGCGAAGAATAGTGATGCGACACTAAAGACATTAGATGTATTAGAAAGTAGCTTAAATCCAACCTTTGCAAGTACACACTTTGACTATGAGCTAGATGTTAATCCTGGTATTACTGCACTTACCATCAACGCTGAACCAAATGCCAAAACTTCTACTTACCAAATTATTGGAAACAGTGGTTTTGTAGTAGGAGAGAATACTGTGAAAATTATAGTAACAGCAGAAGATGGAACGAAAAATACATATACATTGTTAGTTCGTAGAACACCAAACAGTAACACCTACTTAAAATCATTGACACTAGATGAGTATGATATGACTGGAATCTTCAACAAAGAAGTAGAAGAATATAACATTAGTGTTCCAAATGAAGTGGATTCCATTCGAGTAGATGCCATACCAGAAGATAGATTGTCGATGGTAACAGGGGCAATTACTTACCGTTTAAAAACTGGCGAAAATCAAATTGCAGTAACAGTTATGGCCGAAAATGGAGATAGTAGAACTTACATCGTTAATATCACAAGAGACCAAAACAGCAATGCCAATTTAATTTCCCTATCCACTTCATCGAAAGCTGCACTTACACCGACATTCGATAAAAATGAACAAAACTATACTTTGAATGTGGCAAATAACGAAAGTAAAATTACCATACTAGGTGTAGCAGAAGCGAAAACTTCTACTGTTAGTGGAAATGGAGAATATGAATTAAAATCAGGAACGAATACAGTAAAACTAACTGTAACCGCAGAAGATGGAACCGAAAAGGAATATAGTATTGTTATTACTCGTGAGAAGTCAAATAATGCCAACGCAGAAATGATTATTGCTCGTGAATCGGTATTAAGTCCAAGTTTTGATTCGAATAAAACAAGCTATGTCTTAAAAGTAATCGAAGCAGTGACCAGTCTTACTTTAGATGTAACACTAGAAGATCCTACTGCAACCTATGAAGTAATTGGCAATGAAAACTTTGTGATCGATGAGTATAATAAAGTTATTGTTAGAGTAACCGCAGAAGATGGAACGACCAAAGATTATGAGTTAGATGTTCTAAGACAAAAAGCGGGAACTACTAGTAACCGCCTAGAATATCTTGCAATTGATCACGGTACCTTAACACCAGCTTTCGATAAAGATACGAACTACTATGAAGTAGAAGTTCCTTACGAAATAGATAAAGTAGTTTTAACTGGTGAGTTAGAAGATAAAAACGCAACGGTTACAGGTTTCACAACTTATAATCTTGATGTCGGTATCAATGTTTTAGGAGTAGAGGTAATTTCCGTGGAAGGGGTATCTCGTACTTACCAAGTGGTAGTAAAAAGAAAGGAAAACACAGAGGCTCGTCTTGCTAGTCTCCAAGTGATGTCTTCTAGTCTGTCACCAAACTTCCACCGCGATGTTTATTCCTATAATGTAAAAACAACACTTTCATCCTTAAATATCAGTGCAGTACCAATGGATACCAATGCGACATATCAAATTATTGGAAACAAAGATTTTACCCTTGGCCAAAATGAAGTAATCATCCGTGTAACAGCAGCCGATGGCATTACTTCAAAAGACTATGTCTTAAATGTAGAAAAGGAAAAATCAAGCAACAATAATTTAGAGTCATTAGAAGTATTAGGATATGTGATTCGTCCTACTTTCTCGAAAACAACCACTGTATACTACTTAGATGTAGAAAGAGATTGTGAGATGATTCAAGTAGAAGCCATACCAGAAGATAAGAATGCGACGGTAGAAGGAGATGGCGAAGTTTCCTTAAATGTGGGAACAAACTATGTAGAAATAATCGTTACCAGTGAAAATGGTACCAAGAAGGCTTACACGATCATCGTAACAAGAAAAGGAAGTAGTAATAATTATCTAGAAAGCTTAACCGTGAGTGATTCTACACTGTCTCCAGTGTTTATAAAAACAACCAATGATTATACAGTAACAGTTCCTTACGAGACAGAAGAAATTACTTTAAGTGGAACACCAGAAGATAAAAATGCTTTTGTAACAGGTCTAGAACGTTATGCTTTGGAAGTAGGGGACAACAACCTTTCTGTTACGGTCATTGCAGAGGATGGTAGCACCAATGTTTATAACGTCAAAGTCACAAGAGAAGAAATTGTCTCTTCTAAATTGAAAGACTTAAGCGTGAAAAACTATACCTTGAACCAAACGTTCTCTAGTGATGTCTATGACTATAATGTGGTAGTCGACAATGAAGTAACCAGCCTAGATTTAACTGTGGTACCACTAGATAAAGGTGCCACTTGGGAAATCGTTGGGAATGAAAATTTTGTAGTTGGAATGAACGAAGTAAGAATTAATGTTGTAGACCGTCTAGGAATTACGAAAACAACTTATGTTTTAAATGTTAATAGACAAAACTATGCCAACACCTATCTTGCTTACATTTATCCAAATATCGGCAGTCTAACACCAGCCTTTGAAAAGACGACACTTGCTTATACAGTAACGGTAGAAAACGAAGTAGAGGAAATCAATTTAGCAGCAGAGCCTGAAATCGAGACAAACACATTAACAGGAACAGGTATTCATAAACTAAATCCAGGAGATAACCGCTTCCCATTAACAGTCACTACACCAACTGGAATTAGTAGAACTTATTATGTAAATGTAGTAAGAAAACTTCGTAGTGCCAATCATCTAACAAGCTTAGAAGTAAGAGCAAACGGAAAAACACAAACATTAAATCCTGTCTTTGATACTGCGACAGAAGAGTATCACGTAGAAGTAGAAGCAGGAACGACAAGTGCCCAAATTATTGTATCCCAAGAAGAAGGGGCAAAAGTCAGTGGGGACGGAAATAAAATTTTAGAAGTTGGCGATAATTTATTTGATATTAAAGTAATGGCCGAAAACGGTGATGAGAGAACTTATAAAGTAACTATTCATCGTCCTGCGTCAGATAAAAACCATTTAATCGATTTGGTGCCAAGTGTGGGTGAATTAACGCCAGCCTTTAGTTATACAAAAGATGAATATTCTCTAGAATTAGACTCTAGTGCCTCTTTGCTATCGTTTACAGTAAAAACAGAAGATCTTTTTGCTAAAGTAGAAGGACACGAAGCGCAAGTGATTCCAGATGGAGAGTCTGAAAGAACCATTACTGTAACAGCAGAAGATGGTAGTAAAAAAGTATATACGATTCATGTTCGTAAAGATCGTACTGATGAAGCAAGACTGAAGAGTTTGACACTAAATGGTTATACCTTAAATGAAACCTTTGATAGAGATAAATTCAGTTATACCTTAAACGTACCAAACCAGAAAAATGTCATTTTATCTAGTGAAGTAGAAGCCATACCACTAGATCCTAATGCTAGTGTTAGTAAGACTTCTTCCTTGATTTTATCTAGTACAGCAACGAATATTTACACAATTATTGTAACGGCACAAGATGGCTTTACCAAAGAAACTTATACGATTGCAATCGAGCGAGAAAAAGGAGTAGATTCCACTCTAGCAAAACTTGCCTTCGGCTTTGGAAAGATGAGTCCAGTCTTTAGTCCGACAACAACGGAGTATACCTTATTAGTACCAAGGGGAATTACAGAGATTACAAAAGATGATGTAACAGCAACACCAACAGATGCCGATGCTACTGTGACCTTACCAGAAAACTTTGTTTATGATAGTGACAACGACACTTATCAAATTACGGTAGAAAGTGCTGATAAAACATCAACCACCATCTATACTGTTCATCTAGGCCTGTTGAAGTCATCGGATGCAACATTAAGAGAACTATCAACCGATAGTGGTCGCTTTACACCAGCATTTAGTCCGACAGAAGAGTCCTATACAGTGGCAGTTCGTAGTGATTTAGATGAAATTACGATTGATGCTACACCAAATGATGCACCATATGCTCAAATCGTAAGCGGTGTTGGAACCTTCCCACTAGATGAGGAAACCAATCATTTTTCAGTCGTGGTAACAGCAGAAGATGGGACAACCAAAGTTTATAACTTAACCGTTGTAAAGAGTATCTCCACAGAAAAACACTTACAAGATATTTACTTATCTGGAGACTGTACCAAAGATACTTGTCCACTAGCACCAGCATTTAGAGAAGAAGTGCTAGACTACCAAATCACAGTAGAAAATGAAATAGAAAACGTAAATATCGAAGTAGTAAAATATCACAGCAGTCAAATCGTGAAAGTTTTTGATACCAAAACAGAAGAAGAAATACCAGCAACTGGCATTGCGTTAAAGACTGGCTCTAATACCTTTAGAGTGGAAGTAGAAAATAATATCGGCGATAAGACAATCTATAACTTAGATATTAAAAGAAAATTATCTAGCAATAATTATTTAGCCTCTCTTCGCTTTAAAGATCCAGAAATCGAGCTGGAATTTGATAAGGAAACATTGGAGTATTTTGCTACCATTCCAAGTACTTATGATAAAGTAGAACTAGAGTATGAACCAGAAGTCAAAACTTCAAAAGTACATACCCAAGGGACAACTTACTTGATGCCTGGAAATAACGATATCAAAGTAATTGTTACAGCAGAAGATGGCACTAGTAGAACTTATACTATCCATACCGAAAAAGAAAAAGGCTTCAACAATTACTTACAATCGATAACTGTTTCTTCCGGTATCATTTATCCACTGACACCGAAGTTTAATAAACTAGTTTATAATTATATGGCAACCGTTCCATACAATGTATCTAAAATTAAACTAGATGGTGTGCCAGAAGATGTAACCACAACCGTGACTGGAACAGGGGAGAAAGAACTACGTGTTGGAACCAATGCTTATCAATTGACAGCAACTGCACAGACAGGAGAGACACTGGTTTATAACGTAGTAATTACAAGAGAAAAATCAACGAGACTGCATTTAAAACAGTTAGATATTCACAACGCAACACGGAACGAAGACTTCCAACGAGATAAATTTGTCTATACAGTGGATGCTTTGGCAACAGTAGATCGCCTGAATATGACGATTGTGCCAGAGCGAGACGATGTTACTTATCGTGTCGTTGGAAATAACAACCTAAAAACAGGAGAAAACACCGTTATTATTATTCTGGAAACACTAGATAAGACGGTTACGACAACTTATAAATTAACTATCCAAAAACGACCATCGGATGATAACTTCTTAAAAAGCTTAAAAGTAGATACAGAAGAGCTCATCAATGACGAAAACAAAAATGACAACTATTTTGAAATCGAGGTACCTTATACTACAGACTCAGTTATGGTAGAAGGCGTGCCACGAGTAGATACTTCTACTGTTGTGAGAGGAAATGGAACGTATTCCCTAGACTTTGGTAATAATCACGTTTTCCTAACTGTCATAGCAGAAGATGGAACGACAAGAGATTATGAAGTAAATATCAAAAGAAAATACGATAATCACTTGTTGATGCTAAGCACGGACCGAGGAGAGTTATATCCAGCATTTGAACAGGATACTCTATATTATTACTTAGATGTCCCAAGAGATGTTACCGATATTACCATTCTTGCAGTCCAAAGCAGTCCTTTAACAACGGTTACTGGTAATGGCTATTATGAGTTATCACTTGGAGAAAATATTATTTATGTAACAGTCTCTGCTAGTGATAAATCATCAAGAACTTATGTCATACATGTCCATCGCTTAGAATCTGATAATAACTATATCAAATCGTTCTTTGCTCCAGATATGAATTTGCTGGAGAAATTTGAACGAGAAAAAACAGATTATAAAATGGAAGTACCAGACTACATAACAAAACTGGATCTTGATATTGAACTAGAAGAAGAACACGCAACATATCGCATTGAAGGAAATGAAAACTTTGTTCCAGGCGACAATTTAGTAAAAGTAATTGTTACCGCAGAAAATGGAGATGAAAGAGTTTACCAGTTTACCGTAAATGTTCAAGATGAAGCGAAATACAGCAATCGCTTGCTAGATTTAACGGTAGAAAAAGAGACTTTAACGCCTGTCTTTGACCCAGATACCACAACTTATACAGTGACAGTGCCATATACGAAAACGCAAGCGAAGGTAAGCGGTGTCTTAGAAAGTGTCGATGCCACTGTAACTGGTTTTGGAACACATGAACTTGTTCCAGGACGTAACATTATTCCTGTTGTGGTAACGAGCAAAGATAAAAAGACAAGAGTTTATAATGTAATTGTCTATCGTATCAAATCCAGTGATGCCAGACTAAAGAATGTCGAGTTTGATGGTTGCACTTTCTCACCACTATTTGATAAAGACAGAGAAAACTATACATTATATGTAGATAATAGTGTCATCTCTTTAACAGAGAAAGTAGAACCGTTAGTAGTCGGAACAACTTATCAAATTACAGGTCACAAAAACTTAGAAGCTGGAGCAGGAACTGTAGTCATTACAGCAACTGCTGAAGATGGCGTTACGACCAAAGTTTATACCTTCCAAGTAGAAAAAGGAAAATCTCAAAACAATTACTTAGATAGCCTATCTAGTAACATTGGTTCTCTAAACCCAAGTTTTGAAAAAACAAATAGTGGTCCTTATGAGATAGATGTAGATTCCACCGTAAACTCTATTGTTCTATTTGGTAAAGCAGAAGCAGCTACTTCTACTGTCGAAGGACTAGGAGTTCATAACTTAAAGCCAGGTAGAAATACAATTTCTGTTGTAGTAACGAACGAGGTTGGAGCCAAAAGAACTTATACTGTAGTCGTAAACAAAGCGCAAAGTAGTGAAAATCACTTAATGTTCCTAGGGGTAAACGAAGGAACACTAAATCCTGTCTTTGACCCAGATACGTTAGAATATACTGTAGACGTTGACTATTCTCTAACAGAAGTAACCGTAGTTGCTTACCCAAAAGACAAGAGTTCACTGGTAACAGGGGATGGCACTCATAGTCTAAAAGTAGGAAATAATAGGATTGAGGTTTTAGTAACTGCCGAGGATGGTAGCATTAGAACTTATACTCTAAACGTTAAAAGAGGAGAACTATTTAGTTCAAAACTTCTAGATATTAAAGCTCATGAAGCAGTACTATCACCTGAGTTTGAGAAAAATACAACTGATTATGTCATTCGAGTACCAAATGAAGTAGATTCTCTAACACTAGAAGTAACACTAGAAGATCCTACTGCAACCTATGAAGTTCATAACAATAAAGATTTTGTTGTAGGACCAAACCCAGTAGAAATTGTCGTAACAGATAGACACGGAGATGAGACTACTTATACATTAACGGTAATTAAACGGCCAGAGGTGAACAACTACTTAAAAGAAATTCGTATTAGTGAAGGAGTACTATCACCTGAGTTTGTAAAAGAACATAACTACTATGAAGTGGAAGTAGAGTCCGATATTTCTGAAATTGATGTCGAAGGTATCTTAGAAGATGAATCGGCAACACTAGAAGGAAATGGAAAATATACTCTAGTAACGGGAGACAATTATATTTATCTAAATGTAGTCAGTATGAAAGGATTCCTTCGTACTTACACTTTGAAAGTAACAAGAAAAGCAGCAACCCAGAATAAGCTTTTAACACTTTCCGTAACACCAGGGGAGATGGATAAGCCGTTTGATCCTGATATCAACGAATATCAAGTTACAGTAGCAGAAGGTGTAAGTGAAGTAGTAATTACTGCAACAGCCGAACAAACAGCGACGATAACAGGAGATGGCAAGAAAATGCTTGCGATTGGTATGAATCGCTATGAAGTAGTAGTAACGGCAGAAGATGGTAGTGTCAATACTTATGTCATTAACATTGAAAAAGTACCATCTACGAATACCAATATTGAAAATATCATTCCATCAAGTGGTGTCCTATCACCTGAATATACGAATACAGTCGATCGTTACGAAGTAGAAGTAGCAGAAGATGTGGCCATTATTGATTTCGAAGTGATTTTAGAAAGCAACGTGGCAACGGTTACAGGAAACTATAATAACTACTTAAATTATGGTAATAATGATATCGTAATTACCGTAACCGCCGAAGATGGCAGTACCCGTGAAGTACATATTAATGTAATTCGTGATAAAGTAATTACAGAGATCGAACTAGATGATTTCTTACTAATGGAAGTAGGAGACACGGTAGAATTAGTACCAACACTCTTACCAGATGATGCCATAAATAAAGAACTAGTATGGACCATTGAAGATGAGACGATTGCCACAGTAGAAGATGGCGTAGTAACGGCAAAAGCCCTAGGAGACACCATCATTCATGTGGCAAGTGCAAAAAATCCTGAAGTGAAGAAAGCCGTAAACTTAAGTGTTTTAAATCTAAAAATTACAAGTCAAGTATACGATGTAAGAAGAGAAGTAGTGAATATGCTAGAAAGTGATCCATCGGCGATTAAAAATATTGTAATTGGTGCGGATGAAGGTGAAACACTCGATGTCTTCCTGTCCAAACTAGAAAACAGAGAGTCTTTAATTAAGTTCTATGATATAGAGGGAAATAAGATTGAAAAGATAGAAGAAGTAAGTGTTGCAACAGGTTTCATTATTCGTCTAGAATATAATAACAAAGTCTATGATGAAGCATACATTGCAGTAAGAGGAGAAAATACCCAAGATGCTGCAATTAACGTAGATGACTTTGATATTATGATTAATCAAGTATTAGGTAAACTGAAATATACAACAGACCATTTAATTTATAAGACAATGGATGCCGAAGAAAACGATGAAATTAATGTAGACGATATTGACCGACTTGACCAATATATCTTAGGAAAAATAAAAACATTAAATTAGAGAGAAGAGTAAAATGCTTTTCTCTTTTTTGCTTAAAAAAATATAAAAATTTGTCGAAAATTAGTAGCCAGACGATATTATTTATGCTAAAATTAGTATAGTATAAGAAAGGTAGAGTAGTGTATTATGAAGGAGTTAGTAAGAAAGGCTAGAAAGTATCAAAATATTTTTGTGCTTTTATTGTTCGGATTATTTTTAATGGTACCTAGTGGTGTAAAGGCAGCAACCCACGATTTTAGTATGCAAGCATATGATTGGGATGCTACAGCAAACGACTGGGAAGGATCAGGAACGGAAGATGAAATTCCAAATGGAGGGTATGTAGAACCAGGTAGGGTGTTTAAAATAGACCTATATTATGTACCTGGAGATACCCCCGTTACTTCTATGCAAGTTGGAATCAAATATGACCCTGCTGTTTTAGAACCTATTTTAGATGGAGGAGATTTATACTTTGAAGAAGACAAATCGACTACTTATCAAGGTGGAATTTGGCCAGCAGCAGGAACTTCAACGACTGCCAAAAAGAAAACAAACTGGACTACTTTGGTAAATGATGATGCTGATGTTCAAATGCTAAAGGCAATTATTAAAGATTCCAAAGGTAGTAGTGGGGCACCTTTAGAAAACGAGGGAGTACTTTTATCTTATTATTTTAGGGTAAAGGATGATGCTGCACCAGGGACTCCAATTGAGTTGAAAATAGATCCAGACTTTACTTATGTATTTGGAAATCAACCAAAAACAGTGCACGATCTTTCTTTAATGGTTTTTGGTGCAATGAGTACAGATGTAACACTAAAAACACTAACTTTAACAGGAAACAATAGCGTTTTATATCCATTAACACCAGGTTTTACTGCAGGAACTTCGACTAGAATTTTCGATGTTGTAGTACCCAATAAAGTATCTAGTATTACTCTTGCTGCAACCCCAACAGATAGTGAAGCCAAAGTATTAAGTGGTGGACTAGGAAATAAACCATTAACCGTAGGTGATAATAGTTTCAATATTATCGTCCAAGCACAAAATGGAAAACAGGAAACTTATCTAATTCGTGTAAAGAGACTTTCTAACAATGCTTCCTTAAAGACTTTGTCTCTTACGAATGCCAATTTAGATAATCCTCTAACCAGTGGTGTTTACTTATATACGGCAACCGTACCATATACGACTTCTTCTACGACAATTAGTGCTACTACAAGTGATAGTAATGCAGTAATTGACACACCACTTGGAGTTTGGAATTTAACAAATCACGGAACTACCATAAATACCAAAAAAATCACAGTAAAAGCAGAAGACTGTGCTAGTAGTTATAGTAGTGTTCCAGATAACAGTTGTACCACACAGGATTATACATTAAATGTTACTAGGAATGCTCCTTCAACCGATAATAACTTAAGTGATTTAAAAGTGGATGGTGTAACTGTATCAGGTTTTAGTCCTAATACTTTAAGTTATACATTGCCAAATCAAACAAGTAGTAAAACATCTATTAGTATTTCAGCAACAGCAAGTGATTCAAAAGCAAAAATTACAGGAGATATTGGTTCTAAAGCTTTAGTAGTAGGGGATAACACCTTCACTGTCACAGTAACAGCAGAAGATAACACAACCAAAAACTACACGATTCATGTTAGACGTTTATCTGGCAATAATAAATTAGCCACACTAAATGTGACATCTAGTCCTCAAGGTACACTTTCTCCAAGTTTTGTTTCTACCTTTAATGGAGAATACACATATACCTATGATTCGACAGTGACTTCTATTAATGTTGCAGCAACCACAGAAGATAGCAATGCAACAATTGTCAGTGGTGTTAAAACTTATAGTTCTTCTGATACAGGAGCCTCTATCGTTGTACAGGCAGAAGATGGAAGCCTAAATACATATAACATTAAATTTTCACGTAATAAATCAAGTGATAATAACTTAAAATCTTTAGAAATTAATGCCTATCCACTAAATGAAACTTTCTCACCAACCAAAACACTTTATACAGCAACCGTTCCAGGAACCACTTCATCAATTGAAGTGGCAGCAGTAGCAAACGATCCAAACGCGACGGTTACAGGAGTTGGTACAAAGAATCTAAATTATGGTACGAATACCATTCAAATTAGAGTAAGAGCAGAAAATGGTGCTGAGAAAGATTATACCATTACGGTAACTAGAAGTAAGAAAGATATTGCCACTCTTTCTGATTTAAAAGCAGATGGTACCACAGTGCCAGAGTTTAATGAGAATACATTAGTCTATACCCTAGCAGATGTTCCTTTCGATAAAAATACAATCACGATTACTGCTACACCAAAAGATAGTGATGCAACAGTAGAAGGAACAGGAACGATCAATCTAAATACGGGGGATAATGAAATTTCTATTACAGTAACAGCACATGATACTGTGACGAAAACAATTTATAAAGTAAAAGTAAATCGTGCAAAATCAGATAATACTTATCTAAAAACACTAACACTTGCTGAGAAGCCATTTACCTTTAACAAGACGACCAAAACATATTCTATTGATGTAGATTATGACATTTCAACGGCAACAATTACAGCAATACCAGAGTACAGTGGAGCAACTGCTAGTGTTTCGGGTCCGAGTAGTCTTGCAGTTGGCTTGAATACTTAT
The DNA here is from genome assembly GCA_910583685.1 of uncultured Bacilli bacterium. Taxonomy (GTDB): domain Bacteria; phylum Bacillota_I; class Bacilli_A; order RF39; family UBA660; genus MGBC119817. Next base: position 31,462 of record CAJTXY010000006.1, on the reverse strand, counting down.
ACCATTACGGTAACTGCTGAAAATGGAACGATTGATACCTATACATTAAATATTAACAGAAAACCATCTACCAATACTGCCCTTAATAATTTGACAGTAACAAATGGTGCTACCAATTATTTAACTGGTTTTGCTTCCTCTAAAGATACTTATAACATCACAGTGCCAAATGAGGTGGATAATGTTGATATCAATGCAACTTTAGCCGATACACTAACACAAACAGTAACGGGAGTGGGGAATAAAACCCTTTCTGCAGGTCTTAATACTTTTGAAGTAGAAGTAACAGCAGCAAGTGGAGCTAAGAAAAAATACACTTTAAATATTACAAGAAGTAAAAATACCAATAATAATTTAAAAACATTGGAAGTTGCTGGACACACTTTAACACCTAGTTTTAGTGCAGGGCATACCAGCTATACTGTAAATGTAGATTCTTCTGTTGATTCTATTACGATCCACGCGACACCAGAAGTACCTACTACAACTGTAACAGGTGGGGGAAACAAAACCCTACAAACGGGAGTGAATACTTTTAATATAGTAGCAACTTCTGAGGATAATCAAGCAAAGACTTATGTAGTTGTGGTAACGAAACAAGCATCTAATGATAGTACACTAGCCTCTCTTTCTATTAAGGAGACTGCTCTAAACGAAGTATTCCAAAAGAATGTTTATAACTATACAGCAAGTGTGGCTAACAATGTATCATCTGTAACAATTAATGCTACAGCATCTTGTCCAAATGCCAAAAGTGTAACAGGAGTTGGACCAGTCAGTCTAAAAACAGGAGATAATATTGTACGAGTAGTAGTAACCGCAGAAGATAATACAACATCCACTTATACGATTACGATACATCGTGCTAAAAATAATAATGCCTTTTTGAAAAATCTATCAGTATCAGGTGGTTACACCTTAGATCAAACCTTCAATAAAAACGATGAGAACTATTCTTTGACAGTACCAAATTCAGCTGCTAGAATCCTAGTCTCAGCAGAAACAGAAGACGTAAACGCTACACTACAAGGTGCTGGTTATGTGGATTTAAAAACAGGTGATAATAATATTAAGATTACAGTAACTGCAGAAGATGGAAGTACAAAGAAAAATTATACTTTGAAAGTAACACGTCAAGCTTCTTCTAATGCCTACTTACAAAGTTTAAATTCGACAAACGGCCTAATTCAACCAACGTTTAATAAAACACAAAATAATTATACGCTAACTGTGCCATATGAAATTGAAAACGCTGATATTCAGGCGACAGCAGAAGATGCGAATGCTTCAGTTATAATAAGCGGAAATACCAATCTAGGAGTAGGACCAAACAATGCAGAAATCACAGTAACTGCCGAAGATGGAACTGTAAATGTCTACTATTTAGTAATTACACGTCAGCCATCCAGTAATAATTACTTATCAAGTCTGCAAGTAACAGACAATAATGGTACTGAATATATTGCAGTCTTCAATAAAACTACTATGACATATAACATCAATGTAGCAAACGATATTGATACTGTAACAATTACGGCAACTGAAGAAGATCCTTCTACTACCATCGAGGGAGACGGTGTAAAAACTCTTGATGTAGGTGGAAACCGCTTTGTAGTAAAATCCATTAGTGGAAATGGTACAGCAAGAGAATATATCATCAATATTGTTCGTGATAAAAATAGTAATGCTAATTTAAAAAGTTTAGAAGTAGAAGGGCAAACTATCGTGCCAGAATTCTCACCAAGTGTACATTCTTATTCCTTAAATGTAGATGCTAGTGTCTCTGAAGTTAATATCAAAGCAGTAGCAGAAATGACAACCTCTACGGTAAAAGGAGTTGGTAAGAAAACACTTGTAACTGGTCTTAATACCTTCAATATAGAAGTAGAAGCAGAAGATAAAACAACAAGAACCTATGTAGTAGTCATCAACAAAGCAGCATCTAGCAACAACTATTTAGCCTCTCTTTTACTAGATCAACCATTTACACCAGCTTTTGATAGAGAAACACTAAATTATAATGCAACCGTGGCTAATAACATAAAAGAAGTGGAGGTAACTGGTGTAGCAGAAGATCCAAATGCAACCGTAACAGGAAATGGTGTACAATCACTAAATGTGGGACACAATCAAGTAGAAATTACAGTAACAGCAGAAAATAACACATTTAGAATTTATACCATCGATGTTTATCGTGAACCTTCTACTAATAATTACTTAAGTGATTTAAAAGTGGATGGTGCTACTGTAGAAGGATTCAATCGTGAGAAGCTAACTTATAAACTAACAGTAGAAAATGATGTAACCGAAGTAGATATTCAAGCTGTCTTAGAAGATGCTAGTGCAGCGATTGCATCAGGAACGGGAGTAACACATTTATCTACAGGAACTAATTCCATTGATGTTACAGTAACTGCAGAAGATGGAACTTCTAAAATTTATACACTAGAAATTACAAGAAAGAAGTCAGCAAATAACAATCTAGCACTACTTAGTACTTTAGAAGGAATGCTTTCACCTGCCTTTACTAAGGAAAATACAAATTATACAATGCAAGTACCTTATGAAATTAAGGAATTAACAATTACTGCAGTAACAGAAGACGCAAACTCAGTCTTCCATATCGAGGGAAATAGTGACTTTGCGGTAGGTGCTGATAATATGGTCTATATTCCAGTAACAGCAGAAGATGGAACCACAAAGACTTATCAAATCAAAGTAACTAGATTACCACAAGCTAACAACTTCTTAACTTCACTTACAGTAACATCAGAAAGTGGCAGGACTTATCCATTATCACCAGTCTTCAATAAAAATACATTAAACTATACAATTGAGATTGATGAAGAAGATAGTAGACTGACAGTAGAAGGAGAAAAAGAAGTGGTAAGTAGTACTGCCACTGGTCTTGGTGATATTGATGTAACCGCATTTCCATATAATCATCAAGTAATTGTAACTTCAGCTGGCGGAATTGATCGTGTCTATAATATTACAATCAATAAAATTAAATCGAGCAATGCCAAACTGAAAGATATTACCGTAAGTAGTGGAACTCTTTCGCCAAGTTTTGATCCTGATACTTTATCATACACAGTAGAAGTAGATAGTGATACTTCTTCTATTGATATTGGAGCTGTCTTAAATAAAGGTCAGACTGTAGCAGGAGATGGTACACATAACCTGTCATTTGGAGAAAATACATTCCCACTTGCTGTAACCGCAGAAGATGGAACAACGAAGACTTACACTGTTAAAGTAGTTAGAGAAAAAAAGATTGATACCACTTTAAAAGATATTGAAGTGATAAATGGAACATTAGATCCAACATTTGAAAGTAGTATCACATCATACATTGCCTATATTGGAGAAGGTGTAACAGATGTGACAATTACACCAATTGCAAATGATGCTATGTCAAATATTACAATCTCACTAAATGATGGAGAATATCAACCAATAGGTAGCATCAAAGTGGAAGATTTAGAAATAGAAAATACAGTTAAAATCAAAGTAGTACAAGATGGTAATGAAACAATCTATCAAGTAACACTGCTTACACAGTCAACGGAAAAGATTACCTCAATTGCATACGGTCATGATATTAGTGATGGTATGATTAAAACCGTAACCGTAGATACAACGGCAGAAGAGATGAAAGATCAGTTAGATAATGAGAATGAGAAATTAAAAATCTATCTAGCTGATGGTACAACAGAGTACACAGGAGACAAAATCGGAACTGGTATGATTGTAAAACTATTCATTCGTGGGGTCGTAGTAGACCAAAAAGTAATTGTAGTAAAAGGGGATACCGATGGTAATGGTGAGATTAATGCGATTGATGCCTTAAAAGTAGTAAATCACATTATTGAAACAGAACTGTTAAGTGGATGCTATCTAGTAGCAGCAGAAACAACAGATGATGATGCAATCAATGCGATTGATGCTTTAAGAATTGTAAATCATATTATAGGAAATGAATCATTATACTAGGGGAGGACAATTTTATGAAGAAGTATAGAAAAGTATTAACAACCATTTTTCTAGCAACCATTATCATAGGTGCTAATATTTTAAATGTACAGGCAGGAAGTGTTACACTAAGTTTTAATGGACCTGATACGGTAAAAGTAGGAGATAATATTACGCTAACTGTATCAGCATATGATATTAGTGGTTTAACAAATGGTCTTGCAACTGCACAAGGAGATTTGCTATTTGATGAGTCATATTTAGAATATGTATCATTTAAACAAGCATCATCCAAGCTAAGCGTCAGCTACGGAACGAAGACAAAACGTTTCGTAGCCTTAGGTATGGGTGGAGAGTATGTACCAACAAAAGACGACTTATTTAATATTACATTTAAAGCAAAACAGATAGGGACTACTACACTAAATATTAAAGATGTAGTCATTGGTGATACCAAAGCAATTATTCACAGTTCTAATATTATGGAGAAGAAGGTCAATATTGTTGGAGAAGATAATATTCCTCCTTCTACTACTGATAAAACAACTACAACTAAGCCAAAGAAAAAACTTCCAACTACTAGTAAACAAGATGATGGACAAAACTCTGATAATACATTGAAAAACTTGTTTGTTGATAATGGAAAAATGAGCCCTGCTTTTTCAAAAGATACTTTGTCTTATAATGTAGTAGTACCAAAAGATGTTACCAAGCTTGACTTAAAGTATATTACTAATGATAGTAAAGCAGTCGTAAAAATAGAAGGAAATTCCAATATAGGTGAGAATAGCATTGTTAAAATAATTGTAACTGCAGAAAATGGAGAAGTTAGAACTTATACTTTAAAAGTAACAAAATCAAATAGTAATAGTAGTAATCGACTTATTCTTTTAAATGTAAAAGAGGGAAGTTTGAAAGAAAAGTTTGATTCTGATAAATATGAGTATAGTATTACTGTTCCACAAAGAATTAAAAAGTTAACAATTGATGCAATTCCAGAGCAGAAGGATGCTAAGGTAGAGATTATTGGGAATAGAAATCTAGGAAAAGGTGGCAGCGTTGTTTTAATTAGATTAACAGATAAAAATGGTTATCATAGTTATTATCGATTAAATGTTAAGAAAAGCAATGTGGTTACATTGTTTGGAATTGATATTAGATATCTTCTTCTGATTTTAGTAATTTTATTTTTCCTATTCTGGTTATTACTTTTACTTTTAGGAAAAAGAAAAAAAGAGGAGAAAGAAGTAGAGTCTACTACATTAGAAGCTAGAGTAGAAGATGATCCTTTGTTTGATGATGTGGTAACAAAAGATGAAATTATCGAGGCAATTGAAAAAAGAGATCCTAAACTATTAAAAATGCTTCTAACACAAGAGGAGGCTAATCGCTTGAAAGATGAAATAAGGAATAAAGAGACTACAGATCCTTATGATGAAGTCGTGACAAAACGAGAGATTATCGATGCGATTGAAAAAAGAGATACCCAAAAGTTGAAGATGCTTTTAACACAAGAAGAAGCGAACAGGATGAAAGAAGAGTTAAAAAAACGGGATGAAAGAGAGTGATATTTTCACTCTTTTTTTGACATTTTATTGGGTGATTGTTATAATAACTTTCATCTTAAATTGGGGAGAAATCTATGAATGTACTTGCTTTATTAGATGGAGAGTTAAAGGGTAAAAATTGGACACTTTCAGAAAAAATTCGTTATTTATATCTTAGAAGTTGTCAGATTTTTTCGTATGATGAAAAGTATGATTTTTATTATTTGTTATCGGATGGAGATGATTGGAAACGAAAACTTCGGGAGCGTACTTTCAATCTAGAAGAAGTGGAAGATAATTCTATCGTATGTACTCCTCACGCTTGGTATGTTTTCTCTACTTTAGTAGAAGAATTATTGCAAGTTCCGTGTATTAGAAGTGGTATTCAAAGTCATGGTTGGTGTGTTGTTGATGATGGCATTCGAAAAATTGAGGCAGATGCTGCTATCTCATCTGATCTTGCTAGAGTAAAAATGCAGCTTACAACTAACCGTTATAAACCTGTTATGGAAGAGAGAAATAAAAATGCATATTTTTACCGAGAAATAAAAGAAGCTGATAGAAAGATTGGTTATATTGAACACGAGTATTTCAATGCCTATTTGATGCAACAACAGCAACACTTAAAGAGAATAATAGATTTGTTTCCTGGGACAGTTGATGAAAAATTTTTATATAGGATGGATTTTATCAAGCAGTTATTTCAAGCAAACTATTGTTTTCAACATTATTCGGATGCCTCTTATTGTATTCATTATTTACAACTTAAGTTATTAGAAAATAAGGAGTTAGAGAAAATATGGGAAGTACCTCTTTTTCAAGATTATGATTATAAGCCGTGGGAGTTTATGACTATTTATTTAGCAGAGCTTAAAAATGATAGGCGTTACTTTATGTTAGATAAAAAACCAGGGAGGGTTGGTTATACTTTTTCTGAAGTAGAAAAAACAGATGCTTTTTGTTATATAAAGACAATGAAGGGAGAAGCGAGTCGTAAAGAGCGGGTGTTTTATTGAAAATGCCTTTTGCTTGTGCTATTATTTCTTTAATAGGAGGATTTTTTATGGAAGAAATGTTTGATGCTTTAAATGAGCGAGGAGAGTTTACGAATACAATTGTAAGTAGAAAAGAGTGCCATTTAAAAGGAATTGTTCATCGGGCTGTTGTTGTTTTTGTTATTAATTCTAATAATCAGATTTTGTTACAGAAAAGGAGTAAAAGTAAAAAACAGTGGCCTAATCTATGGGATATTACAGCAGGAGGTCACGTTTTGGCAGGAGAGTTTGGTTATCAGGCAGTAATACGAGAAGCAAAAGAGGAAATCCATCTTGATATTAAGCCTGAAGAATTATTATTCATTGGGTCTACTACTTCCAAAATAGTAAAGGATGAAATTGTTGATTGTCATTTTAATGAATTTTATATCTTGAAAAAAGATATTTTGATAGATAATTTAGAGATTCAGGAGGAAGAGGTTCAAGATATTCGATGGTTTTCTAAGGATGATGTCATTAAACGTATTCATAATCATTATGATGGTCTTACAGAAAAACAAGGATGTTGGGCGTTTTTAGAGAAATATCTTGAATTCAATTCATAGAATTTGTGGTCTAGTGATGGCCGCTTTTTTTTGACTTTTACTTTCTTATTTGGTATAGTATGCAGTAGTTAAAGAGGGAATAATATGAACGTACTTGCATTATTAGATGAAGAATTAAAGGGTAAAAATTGGACAGATGATGAGAAGCGAAGATACTTATATCTTAGATGTGGTGAAATATTTTCTTATGATCCGAGGTACTTTTTATGTGCTCATTTTACAAATGGTGCCAAAATGCAGGAAGATATTAGAAATCAGGAAATAGATTTAGAAAATTTGAATAGTAAATGGGTTGTTTGCACCAGTTATGCACGTGAAGTCTATTCTGTCTTGTTGAAGGAATTATTAAATACAGATAGTGACATTGTAGGGATTGGCCACGAATGTGTTGTTTTTGAAGACTCGAATGGATTAGAGGTTAGAGCGGATGGTACTGATGCTTATGATTTAACTCGTATTAAGATGGGATTTAATACCTGCGGGTATTCTCCTGTTTGTGGTACTATTCATGCTTTTTCTAATGATTTACGTAAAAAAGATAAAAAACTTGGTTATTTGCTAGGGGATGAGTATGCAAATTATTTTATAAAAGAGCGTGCTTCTTATTTGTACCAAATGTTTAAAAATTCCTCTCAATTTCAAGTGGGGAATAAAATTCCAGATGACTTTTTAATTTGTCAGCTTAAGGAAATAGAAAAATGGGTTGCTAGTTATCAAAATTTTGAGGAGTTTTCTGATTTTACAAGCTGTATTTCTTATTTTTATGAAAAATTCTTAGGGTGTAATTATGGTATTGAACCGTCCGTGATTCCTTTATATCATATTTCAAATAATCATTGGGAATTTGTAAATTTGTATCTTGTAGGATTAGAAAATGATATGGTGTATTATGCTTTAGCACGTGATGGTGCCAATTATTCTTATAAAGAGATTTCTAGGGTGGATGCCATTTCTTATACAGAGAATTATGAAGGAAAAAATAAGTCTTTAGTTTTTTCTAATTAAACAAATTAAAAAAATATCTTTTGCATTTCGATATTTCTTTATAGTTTTTGAATAAGGTTAGAAAGCCACTTATCTGTACTTCCTTTTCTAATCAAACATAATCTGAATAGTTAATTAGTACTTATAAGCATTGCGACCTCTTTCGTTGTGGATTTATTTTAGCATAGGTAAATTAAATTTGTCAAAAATTAAATTTTTCTTCGATTTTTTTAGGAGAGTGCGAATAATAAGACAGGAGGTGAAATAATTGTCAAAAAAATAGAGATTGTACTTCAAGATGGTATCAAAGACTGTGGTATATGTTCCTTACTCTCTATTGTTAGATATTATGGAGGAAATGTATCAAAAGAGTATTTAATGGAACTTACTTCTACTACTAAGAATGGCGTTAGTGCTTATCATTTGATAAATGGTGCTTCTACTTTAGGCTTTTCTGCTAGTGGTGTAGAAGGGGAGCTTGAAAATATTAGGAAAGATGATTTACCTTGTATTGCTCATGTCGTTATTAATAGGAGCTATCAGCACTTTTTGGTTTTATATGATATTGATTTTAAAAATAAAAAAGTACTTGTTATGGATCCTGCTAAGGGAAAGAAGATTCTTGCTCTTTCAGAATTCAAGCTTATGAGCAGTCATAAATATATTTTTTTGAAACCGAATAAAGTACTGCCTAATTTTACAGTTAAGAAAGTTATTAGACAAGCTTTTTTCAGTAATTTGAAAAAATATAAAACCGTCCTTTTCATTATTTTAATTCTTAGTTTTATCTATATGATTTTTCATATTTTATCTTTATATCATTTTAAATATTTAATTGAATATGCTCTTACGTTTAAAAATATAGAAAATATTATTTTAATTAGTCAAGCGATACTCATTGTCTTTATTATTAAGGAAAGTGCTAACTTTTTACGTAATATAATTTTACTGAAGTGGAGTGATATTTTTGATTTTCAACTTACCAGTAAAATTTTAGAACAAATTATTTCATTTCCATATCTCTATTATAAAAATCGTACTACGGGAGAAATCCTTGCGAGAATTAAGGACTTATCTGTTGTAAAAAACTTTATTACTACTTTTATATGCATTAGTATTCCAGAGTTTTTGTCATTTATTATTTTTATGATTCTTTTGTTCCAACTTAATTTTGTTCTCGCTAGTTATAGTCTTTTCTTTTTTCTATCTTTTTTCCTTATTCAACTTCTTTTTCAGACTTCCCATCAGAAAAGATTAAAAAAGTATTTAAGAAAGGAGGAGAATGTTAATTCTTATTTGATCGAGGTTCTTTCTGCTTTTGATGTTGTTAAGGGCCTTCATATGGAGGAGATAGTAGGAGAGCGATTTTACCGCAAGTATTTATCTTTTTTAGAAAATCATTATTTTCTTTTTCTACTACATTATATAGAAGAAATGTTTAAAAATCATCTTCATCATATTATGATGGTGGTTCTATTATTTTTGGGTGGGAGACTGGTTATTACAGGGAGACTTTCGTTAAGTGAGCTGATTGTTTTTCAAAGTATTCTAAGTTACAGCAGTACTTCTTTTCAAAATCTGGGTGGTATTTTGAAAAGTTATCGTGAGTATAAGGTCTCTAAGGATCGTGTGGAGGATTTGTTTACCATTTGTAAGGAGTCTTTTGCAATGAATGAATATTTTACTTCACAAAATTTGGAAGGAGTCATTGAGTATAAGAACTTGTCGTTTTCGTATCATAGTAAACCACTTTTTTCCAATTTTAATTTAAGAATACCGTTTGGGAGGAGGGTCTTTATTACTGGAGAAAGTGGGAATGGTAAGTCTACGCTTGTAAAAATGCTTTTGAGATATGTTGAGGTTCCTTATGGAAGTGTTAAAATTGGTGGAATTGATATTAATCATTATCATTTAGCAACTCTTCGTCAAAAAATTGCTTATGTATCACAAAATGAATATCTATTTACAGATACGATTTATGAAAATATTGTTATGGGGAGAGATATTCATCGTGATGAGGTGGAAGACATTATTAGTAAGATGCATTTAGATGACGTTATTGCTAGGTTTCCTTTAGGACTAGATACTGTTCTTGAAGAAAATGGGTTTAATTTAAGTGGTGGTGAAAGGCAACGTTTCATTCTTGCTCGTAGTGTTTTAAAAAGGAGCGATATTTATATTTTTGATGAAGCATCTAGTCAAATAGATGTTTCTAGAGAAAGAGAGATATTAAAAAATATTTTTGCTTTATTAAAGGGAAAGACCATTATTGTAATTTCCCATCGTTTTGATAATCAAGATTTATTTCAACAGGTAATTCCTATTACAAAAGGACAGACTTATGCAGAAGAAGTTTGAAAAATTTCAGGGTAGTTATTTTTTGTTTTTTCTACTCCTGGTTTGTCTTTTTTACAGTATTTTTTATTTATCACAACATTTTTATAAAACTTATTATGTTTTGTCTGCTACTGTGAGTTATGATAATACGATTCAGGTTTTGGCTAATCGCGATGTACTTTATGAACTTAATAAGAATAAAACTATTTATATAGAAGGAAAAAAGTATAGAGTAAGTATTCAAAATATTATTAGAAATATTTTAGAAAAAGATTCTATTTCCTATCATCAAGTAGAGCTTTCTGTTTTACTGCCTGATAAGTATCAAGTGTATGATGTGATTCAGATTATGATTTATGATGAGGAAGAAAGCTTACTTACTATTTTTAAATCTTGCTTGAAAGGAGACGATTATGAAAAGAATAGATAATCAAGTTTTGGAAAGGGTAACAGGGGGTGCATCCGCTTGGGTAGCATTAGGAATTGCTGCAGCAGTTGTCTTTTTAGCCGGTGTTATTGAAGGAATTGTTCATCCGAGGTCATGTGTATGAGGAAAATAGAGGACTTAGATTCCTTAGTTGGTGGGGCTACAATTTCTGGTACTTTAATTAATTCTTTTACTGGTATTATTAAGGTATTGATGGATGCGGGGCGTAGTGTTGGTTCTGCAATACGCAGAATTAGTGAAAATAAAGTATGTCCATTAGAATAAAAAAGTATTTAAAGAAATATAAATATGAAGTGATAGGGGTATTATTTTTACCATTCATATTGTATTTTCTTCATATTTTATTAAATTTCTTCTATCAGTTTGGCATTTATGTTGGAATATTTTTCAGGAATTTGTATGGAATTGTTGTTTAATATATAAAAAATAGTAAAAAAACTTCAAAATTTGTTGAAAAATAAAATCGTGTTGTGTTATAATCGTTGTAGTTAAGACGAAGGGAGGGAAAGTAATGACGCAAGTAACTGTTAAGAATGGAAACTTAGATATGGCTCTAAGACGATTCAAACAAAAAGTAGCGAGAGACGGTGTCCCTTCAGAATGCAAAAAAAGAGAATGTTATGATAAGCCAGGAGTTAAGAGAAGAAAAGCGAAAAAAGAGGGCATCAAAAATACACAAAAAAGAAATAAAAGCAGAAATAGAGAAAGGTAGAGCAAAGCTCTACTTTTTATGTCTTATTTTGTAAACCTACTTGACAAGTTATCTTCTTCATATTTATAATGGTAATTGATAAAATATTATAATGGAAAGGAGAAATAATTCATATTATTATTTGAATTATAAAATAGAAAAATGGAAGATAAAGACAAATTGGATTGGACAGGTTGGAAATTTAATATGCAGGAAACTGAGAGCGATGTTATTTCTCAAACAAGAACTAAACTTATGGAATCAGAAGCTTTTGAAAAGGCGTCTTCTGGATTCCAAAAAATGACTATGGCATTAATTAATTCTCAGGATAATCAAAAGTATATTACTAAAGCTGTAATGAATGATAAGGTGTTGGAAAGAGAAGATTTTGGATTATTAACTAAGGTTGCAGAGGCACGCACTTGGTTACCAGCTGCTTCTGCAAAGGACTTATCTATTGCAGAAATTCAAAAAGAAGCGAATAACTATCATCATGTTATGTCAGCACTTACTAGTGATTTAATACTAAATCAGGAAAATGCTGCTGATATTGTGGGGGCTGTACTCGCCTGTGATACTAGTGATAAGGCTGTGGGGGGGGTAGATGCTATTTATCATAAATTAGAAGAAATGAGTCAGACTTCTTCTTTAAACGATATGGTTTCTGAGGCAACTGCACCACAAGTACAACCAGAAAATACAGGATTAAGTAGATAAGAGAGGAGTCTTATTATTACTTTAGAAGAGAGATTAAAGCAGGATTTAGTTCTTGCTATGAAAGAGAAGAATAAAGATCAGCTAGCTGTTATTCGTATGGTAAAAGCAGCAGTTGATTTAGAACATATTAATACAAAACGAGATATTACAGATGATCTTGTTTTGGATGTTTTAGGTAAGCAGATTAAGATGCGGAATGATTCTATTTCTGAGTTTGAAAAGGCAGGAAGAGAAGATCTAGTTCGTAATACAAAAAAAGAATTAGAGATTTTAATGACTTATATGCCAGAACAATTAACACAAGAGGAGGTAGAAAGAGTTCTTGATGAAATCTTTGAATCTGTAAAACCAGAGAGTAGCCGAGATATGGGAAAAGTAATGAAAGAGGCTACACCTAAATTAAAAGGAAAAGCAGATATGAAGCTTGTGAGTACCTTAATAAAAGAAAGGCTAGGGTAAGAAGTTTTCTTCTAATTACTAGTCTTTTTTCATACCCTTTAATAGGTGATAAAATGTTTGATAGGGTGAAAAATTATATTGTTGATAATGAATTTCGTTTAACTTTATATATCGATATGATTCATATTATGAATTATACTAAAATTATATCTTTAGATGATAACCGTATTGTTATTGCATCTCTTACCAAAAGAGTTACAATTACGGGTAATCATTTGCATTTAAATAGACTTTTGGATGAAGAAATCCTTATTAAAGGTCAAGTGGATGCTATTGAGGTGGCTAATGTTTGAGTCGTTTTATCTTTTAAAAATTACAGGTAGGGACCCTAAAAGCTTTTTATCTAAATTAATTGCCTTAAAAATAGAACTTAGAAAAGTAGTTGTTTCGAAAAATGATTTACAAATATTAGTAAATGAGGATGATTATCAGAAAATAATTGATATGAAAACCATTTATCAAATGGAAGTTCTTAATCGATATGGACTTGCTAAATTCCGTTATCTATTTCATAAATATTTTTTATTTTTGGCCTCAGTTTTTGTTTCCATTTTATTACTTCAGTTTTTGTCTCATTTAATTTTGAAGGTAGAAGTAATTCATGCTAAGGAGGAAATCAGAACATTAATTCTCAATGATTTAGAGGATTATGGAATTAGACCTTATCGTTTTAAAGTCTCTTTTGCTAAAAAAGAAAAAATAGTGGAACAAATTTTAGAAAAAGAGAAGGACCACTTAGAATGGATTGAGATTGAAGAAGTTGGAACTAGTTATCGTGTCAGTGTGGAAGAACGCAAAAAGATGGGAAAGATGGATTCTAAAGAAGAACAGAGTATTGTTGCCAAAAAGCCAGGTAGAATTTTGGAGATTGAGGCTAGTCATGGGGAAATTGTAAAGGCAAAAAATGATTATGTTCAAAAAGGGGATGTTTTAATTAGTGGTATTATTAAAAATAAAGATAAGCCAGTTAGTAAAATTCGTGCAGAAGGCCGTGTATTTGCAGAAGTATGGTATCAAGTAAGAGTAGAAGTTCCTTATCAGTATAAAGAGGAGGTATTAACGGGAAGAGATAAGAAGCGGCTTGAACTTTCATTTTTAAATTATCATTTTCCTATTATTGATTTAAAACCTTATAAACAGTCTCGTAAAAAAAGATCCGTATTGCTTCAAAATAATTTGTTGCCTATTTCACTTTCTTATACTACTTATCAGGAAGTGAAAATTTTGGAAGAGATTCATAGTGAGAGGGAGGCGTTAGAGAAAGCATACCAGATTTCAGTTTCTAAACTTCGAAGTCGTCTTCAGAAAGAAGATGAGATTATTTCACAAAAAACTTTGAAAAAGTCTCATAAAAATAGTAAAATAGTAGTAGAAGTATTTTTCAAAGTAAAAGAGAATATTACAGATACTGTAAGTTTGAAAGATGTGAAATTAGAAGAGTTGCAAAAGGAAGCAGAAGAAGGAAGTGAATAGTAATGCTAACCCCATTATCTAATACCATTAGAGGCGTGGCCTCTTTCACTTGGCCAATGATTGTTATTTCGGTTGTAGTTTTGGTTTCCCTTAGGGTTACCTATTTAATTAAAAATAAAATTCGGTTTGTTCTTTATAAAGAGCTATTGATGCTTTGTTTTGTAATTTATATTTTATGTTTATTCCAAGTGGTGACATTTCAAGATACTGTTAGTTGGTCTACAAATAATTTTATTCCATTTCGGGAAATTACCCGTTACTCTTTTGGAAGTAGACTCTTTCTTAAAAATGTTTTAGGAAATATGCTTTTGTTTTTACCATTTGGCTTTTTTACTAGTTATTATCTAGATGTAAAGAAACTATATATTCCTATTTTTTTAACGATGATTGCATCTTGTTCTATTGAATGTGTTCAAATGTTAATTGGTAGAGTATTTGATATTGATGATATTATACTTAATATTTTTGGTGGGCTTCTTGGTTATAGTGTCTATTATATGCTTTTAAAAATTGGTAATAGTGTTCCAAAGGTATTTCAAGCAGAATGGTTTTTGAATTTACTATCTATTTTATTATTAGTAGGATGTTTGACATTGGTATAGGAGGGTTTTATGGAAGTAGAAATTAATAATTTAACAGAGGAAAAAGAGGAAGAGATTTCTGTTATCTCTTTTGTATTAGAGACCGCTTTAAAATTTGAGAAAATAGAGAATGCTATTTTTAACGTTATTATTGTTGATAATTCATATATTCACAATTTGAATAAAACTTATCGTGGTATTGATAGAGAGACAGATGTTATTACCTTTGCTTTAGAAGATGAGAAAGAAATGTTGGGACTTTGTAATGTTCGTATTCTTGGCGATATATATATATCGATTGAGAAAGCACGAGAACAGGCGAGGGAATATGGTCATTCTTTAAGAAGAGAGCTTTCGTTTTTGGCGGTGCATGGTTTTTATCACTTACTTGGGTATGATCATATGACCGAGGATGATGAGAAAGTGATGTTTGGAAAACAAGATAAAATATTAGAGATATGTGGGATAGAAAGAGAGGAGAAAGAATGAAAGAAAAATTATTAGAACTTCATCAAAATAGTTATGTTCCTATTTCTCATTTTCCGGTTTCTGCTTGTGTAGTTTTGAAAAATGGGGAAGAGTTTTTTGGGGTTAATGTAGAAGATGCTAGTACAAGGGCAGGAACTTGTGCTGAGAGAGCAGCTATTTTTAATGCCATTACAGCAGGAGCTAAGAAGGGAGATTTTCAGACGCTTCATATTATGACTTCCTCTAAAGAGGTGGGGATGCCTTGCTTTGTTTGTCGGCAAATGATTTCGGAAGTGTTTGAAAAAGAGGCGATGGTCTATTGTTATGGTAGAGATGGACAAGTTATTAAACATACAGTGGAAGAGTTATGTCCTTATCCTTTTACGGAGGATGATTTGAAATGAAAAAATGTGGATTTGTCAGTTTGGTTGGGCGTCCTAATGTTGGGAAAAGTACACTGTTAAATAATCTCCTTGGTCTAAAGCTTGCGATTACTTCTGATAAGGCTGGAACAACACGAAATGTGATTCAGGGGATTTATAATGATTGTGACAGTCAGATTATTTTTGTAGATACGCCAGGAATTCATAAGCCAACGCATAAGTTGGGAAATCTATTAAATAAAAAGGCATATCAGAATACAACTGGAGTCGATGTCATTTTGTTTTTAGTAGATGCATCAAGTGGAATTGGAAAGGGAGATTTATTTATTTTAGAAAAATTAAAAAAAGAAGATTCGCCAATCTTTTTGCTATTAAATAAAATTGACCGAATGGAGAAAGAGAAGATACTACAAGTAATTGATAGTGCTAAAGATTTATACGACTTTGCAGAAATTATTCCGATTTCGGCACAAAATGGCGACAATAAAGAATCTCTTTTAAAATGTATTAAAGCATATTTAGAAGAACAAGATGAAATTTATGATGAAGAAGAACTAACAAATGTATCTACTCGCTTTATTATGGGCGAGATTGTAAGAGAAAAGGTGTTGAGACTGACTAGAAATGAGATTCCTCACGCAGTTAGTTGTTATGTGGAGTCTTATGAAGAAGAGGATGATATTGTTCATATTCAGGTTTTGATTGTAGTGGATCGAGATAACCTTAAAAAGATCTTAATCGGAAAAGGTGGTTCTATGTTAAAAGAGATTGGAACACTTGCACGATGCGATATGGAAGCATTTTTAGGAAAAAAAGTTTTTCTTTCTACCTATGTAAAGACTTTAAAAAATTGGCGTGATGAAGAAAAATATTTTGTAGAGCTTGGGCTTCGTGAAGAAGATGAATAAAATTTTTGTGATTTTATCACTATAATAATAGAGGTGATAGGAATGCAAAAAGTACTTTGGAAGTTGTTTCAAGAAACTGGTGATATTAAATACTATTTAATGTTTAGTAAAATGACAAAAGAGAAGTGAAAAGATGAAAATAGAAAGTGTTTTAGGAATTGTAGTTAGTGAGACCAATTATAGTGAATCTAGTAAGATTTTAAATGTTCTTACAGAAGAGTATGGTAGAATTGGAATTATTTCTAAGGGATGTCGTAATATGAAAAGTAAGCTTCGAGGAGTAAGCCGTAAACTTATTTATGGAACTTTTCATATCTATTATAAAGAGGATGGTCTTTCTACTTTAATCTCTGTTGATGTCAAAAATTCTTTTTCTAAAACGATGATGGATCTTTCTAAGATTAGTTATTCATCTTATATTTTAGAGTTAATTGACCAGGTGGCAAGACAAAATGAAGAAGAGAATTTATTTTCACTTTTAACAGGTGCTTTACTCAAGATAGAAGAGGGGCTAGATCCACTGGTCATTACTAATATTGTGGAACTTAAATGTCTTTTATATTTAGGAGTTATGCCAAATATTGATTCGTGTAGTATCTGTGGAAGTGATAAAGCAATTGTTACTTTAAGCAGTGATAAGGGTGGCTATATTTGTAGTAATTGTTATCAAAATGAACCACTTGTTAGTGATAAGACAATAAAACTTATTCGAATGTTTTATTATGTAGATATTGAAAAGATTAGTAAGCTTGAAGTAGGAGATTTAGCAAAACGTGAGATTAATCAGTTTTTGGATGATTATTATACAAGATACACCGGACTTTATTTAAAAAGTAAGAGTTTTATACAGAGTGTAGAAAAAGTGGTTGTTCCAGAGCAAAAAAAGAATTGAAAAAAGTATGTATTTCTTTTATAATAGTTAGTGTTAAGAGGTGATAAGTATGAAATTATGTGATATTAATAGAAATCAAAAACGAAAAGAAATTTATAAGAAAAATGAGTTTTGGGGAATTAAAAGCTTGATTGAATCTGGAAATATTCCTTTCGCTATTCAGGCTTTAGAGGAATATTTGAAAAAATATCCTGGGAATAGTTATGCCATTAAAGAGTATGCATCTATTTTAAGACAACAAGGCAGATGTGAGGATGCACTGGCGTTATTGATGCAATGCGAGTCTGAAGGGGTTCATAGTATTCGGGAGCGTGCATTTTGCTATTATTATATGGGTCGGTATGAGGATTCATTAAAAGAGGCACTGAGGATATGTGATCCGACGGGGTATGATGAAAAACTTGATAGAGTTAAGAATTTTGCTCGCGCTAAGTTAGGAAGATCTGAGGAAGTTACTGGGCAATTTTATAGTGTAGGACAATTGGTAAACTATGATCGTGAAAAGGCTATTTCCCAGATTAAAAAACATAAAATGCTTGCTAATACAGGGGACTGTTATTTGACATCTAATTATGATCTTGATTGTCTTTTTCATAATATAACTTCACTGCTTCCTATTGCAGAACCTACAATTGTTGATGATTTTATGCCTTATTATATATTTTATATAAAGACGATTGGGTATAGTACTGTTAAGAAGGATGTTGTAAACTATTTGAAGGTGGTTACTTTACCAAATACTTTTGATATTTTAACGATGTATCCAGCTTATGATATTAAGAAATACGCTATTAATAATTATGCCCAAATGCTTTCTCAGAAAGAGATAGAGGATGAGAAGGGGCCTGTTATGGTAAAAAGAGAAAGTCAAGTAGAAAAATTTAACCGTCGATATGGGAAAAAATAAATTGACGGGTGAGAGAAGACGTATTATAATTTAGATGTAGTGAAGTTGCGATGATGAGGGATGGAATCCTCTAGCAGTGTAGAATAAAGCTGATTCTTCTAGAATAAGTAAGGTGGAACCGCGGGTAAAATACTCGTCCTTATGTCTTACTTTTCTGGAAGTTTTATTTTTGGAGGTGGAATATGAATATATTTGTAGCAACGTCTGCAAGAGATGCTGTTTTGGAAAAATACGGAGATGATTGTTGCTTGTTGCTTGAAAAAATTGCAGAACTTGAAAATACAAATTTAGTTTTTGGGGCTTATTTCTGTGGACTTATGGGAAAGACTTATGAAATCTTTAAAAAACATAGGAAGCGTATTATTGGAGTTGCACCAGAGACTTGTAAAGATGATTTTAGTAAAGTCCCTTGTGATGAGGAGATTTTGACAACTAGTTCTATGACAAGACTTGAGACGATTTATGAGAAGAGTGATATTTTATTATTCCTGCCTGGTGGAATTGGTACTTATAGTGAGTTATTTGCTTGTCTAGAAGAGATGAAGTCTAATCCAGGGAAAAAGATTATTCTTTATAATGTAGACTTTTTCTTCAGTCCGATGTTAGAAGAAATGTATCATTTATATCAAGAAGGTCTATTAGAGCAAAACTTGGGAGAATATATATTAATTAGTAATAGTAAGGAAGAGATTATAGAAAAAATAAAGGAGAGTGTAGAAAATGAATGAATTAACAATGGAGAAAATGGTAAATTACTGCAAGCAGTATGGTTTTATCTTTCAGGGAAGTGAGATTTATGGAGGGCTTGCTAACACTTGGGATTATGGTCCTTTGGGAAAGGAATTAAAAGAAAACATAAAACGCACTTGGTGGAGGAAGTTTATTCAAGAAAAGAGGAATAGTTATGGATTGGATGCTGCTATTTTAATGAATCCAAATGTTTGGGTGGCATCAGGACACGTTGCGAGTTTTTCGGATCCGCTAATTGATTGTAAGTCTTGTAAAACTAGACATAGAGCAGATAAACTGATTGAAGAGTTTACAGAGGGGGCAGAAACAGGTGATGGTTGGAGTAATGAAAAATTAGAGTCTTTTATTGCAGAGAATGGCGTAGTATGTCCAACTTGTGGTAAGGGGGACTTTACTTCCATTCGTCAGTTTAATTTATTATTTGAAACTTCTATGGGAGTAACACAGGATTCGTCTAATAAAGTATATCTACGTGGAGAGACTGCTCAAGGTATTTTTGTTAATTTCAATAATGTACAGAGAAGTCAAAGAGCAAAAATTCCCTTTGGTATTGGTCAGATCGGAAAGGCTTTTCGTAATGAAATTACACCAGGAAACTTTATTTTTAGAACTCGTGAATTTGAGCAAATGGAATATGAATTTTTCTGTAAACCAGGAACAGACTTAGAATGGTTTCAATACTATAAAAGTGAGTGCTTATCTTTTTTACATTCTATTGGATTAAAGGAAGAAAATTTACGATATCGAGATCATGAAAAGGATGAGCTAGTATTCTATAGTAAAGCTACTACAGATATTGAATATAAATACCCAATGGGATGGGGAGAATTATGGGGAATTGCAGATCGTACTGATTATGATTTGGGGGTTCATCAGGAGCATTCAAAAGTGGATATGAATTATTTAGATCCTGTTACGAATGAGAAATATTTACCATATGTTATTGAACCATCTGTTGGTGTAGATCGTCTGTTTTTGGCTATTGTTTGCGATGCTTATGAAGAAGAAAATTTAGAAAATGGTGAAAGCCGGGAAGTAATGCATCTCCATCCTGTATTAGCACCTTATAAAGTTGCAGTTCTTCCCCTTAACAAAAAATATCATAGTGAGAAAGCAGAAGAGATCTATCAAACCTTGAGCAAGTATTTTATGACTAGTTATGATGAGACAGGCTCTATTGGTAAAAGGTATCGTAGAGCAGATGCGATTGGAACACCGTATGCTATTACTATTGATGATGAAACTATAAATAATGGAACGGTTACTATTCGAAATCGTGATACAATGGAACAGGAAGTAATGGAAGTAGAGGATGTTGTTTGTTATATTGAAGATAAAATGAATTTGTAAAAATAAGAGGGCAAATTGGTAGTCAATTTGTTCTTTTTGGTGTATGCTTATAGAGTGGTGATGTTATGAAAATAAAAGAGGTGATGCTTCCTCCAGTTTTAGAAGAGAAATTGATTTCTTCTATATTAGATGGGGAAGAGACGGCGGGAAAGTATACAAAGAATGTAGATCAGGAAATTACTCTTTCTGATATGACATTAGATAGTTGTTTTTTTGAACATATTAACTTTCATTTGGTTCATTTGGAAAATGTAGAACTTGTTGATGTTATCTTTGAGGGATGTGATTTATCGAATCAGATTTTTGACAAGGTGGCTCTTTATCGGGTTGTTTTTCGTAACTGTAAGATGATAGGAGTCTCTTTTATTGATGCCTCTTTACACGATGTTCGTTTTGAAAACTGTATTACTAGATATTTAAATTTTGCTTCTGCTACTGTGAATGGTTTTATGGTTCAAAGTAGTGATTTTCAGGAGGCAAGTTTTTTAGAGACCAAGGTTAAGAACGTTTTATTTGATGATGTTAAGTTTTATCAAGCAGAATTTTTGATGACCAAGCTTTCGGGTGTTGATTTTTCTACTTGTGATCTTATGGGAGTTATTTTTGATTTTTTCTCTTTGAAAGGAATTATTATTGATTCTTTTCAAAGTGAGTGTTTGGTTGGAATGTTAGGGGTTCAAATTAAAAATTATGATGAATAAAGTGAGGGGAGAGTTATGAGGCCATTAATTGGAATTATGATGCGGTGTGGGAAGAATGATGCAGAAAAATCTATTCAGTATACATTTGAATTTGTAAGAAGGACAATTCTTAAGGCAGGAGGAGAACCTTTTTTTCTAACTCCACCTCAGGACATAGACTATTTTCAAACAAAAGGACAGGATTTTCCTGATTTGACAGAAGAAGAGAAAGAAAGTATCCATTTTTGGCTTGATTCTATCAATGGTCTTTTTATACCTGGCGGAATTAAGTTTACAGAATATGATCGGTATGTTTTAAAGCAGGCAAGAAAGAAGAAAATTCCCGTTTTAGCAGTTTGTCTTGGAATGCAGCTTTTGTCCTGTTATGAAAAAGAAGTAGAATTATATGATGTAGTGTCTTCCTCTATTCAACATAACAGTGGTTTGGATCAGGAATATGCTCATACTGTTAAAATTGATAAAAATAGTAGATTGTATGAAATTATTGGGAAAGAGGAAATTAAGGTAAATAGTTTCCATAAACGTTGTGCAGGTGAAAATGAGTATTATAAAACAGTTGCCAGAAGTGATGATGGTGTTATAGAAGCTTTGGAGCTTTCAGGTGATTTATTTCATATTGGTGTGCAATGGCATCCTGAAAAAATGTATGATTATGATATTTATGCAAAGAGGTTGATTGATGCTTTTATTGAGGAAAGCAAATGGAAAGCGACTATTCTCTCTTCCATTCGCAAGGAAAGAATTTTTACAGTCGAGGAGAGCTTGAAGTAGATTGTTATAATGTTACTATTTACTTTATCTTTTGATTATCATTGTGGAGGAGAAAAATAGGAAATATATTAATAAAAGAAGGTTAGAATTTGATTTTTTAAATAGAAATTAAGCCTTCTTTTTATTTGACATCTGGTCTTATAAATGGTATTCTTAATTAAGAATAGGATTGGGTGATATTATGGAAGATATGGGTAAAATTGTAATAGAAAAAGATGGGAAAGAAGTAGAATGCGAGGTATTATTTACTTTTGATTGTGAAGAGCTTGGAAAAAGCTATGTGGGCTATACAGATCATAGTTTTTCAAAGGATGGTCGCAAAAATATTTATACTGCATCATTTGATCCTGCGTTTGGTTTGGGACGTTTAGAAGAAATTGAGACAGATGCAGAAAAAGATATGATTATAGAAGTTCTGGAACAAATTCAAAATGAAGAAAATTAGTAGAGTAGGAGTGTGAACCATATGAAAATGTCATTAGAAGAGGCAGCAAACCTTTTGAAAATTGATTTAAATAATGCAACACCAGAGGAGTTACGAAGTGCTAGAAGATTAGTTTTGCATAATATGGACTTTGAAGATCCTGGTCAAAAGGAAAATATTCAAAGAGTAAACGTTGCTTTTGATACGTTAAAGAATCAGCTTTCTGATAGAAAAAATAGAAATGATACTTTGTTTTTGGAGGAGAAGTCAGAAGAAATACCAGTAGATTCTATTACAGAAATAGATGCTAAAATTGAGGAGATTCATAAGGAGTTTATTAGAGTATTTAAGCGTGAACAACGAGAGATTATAGAAGAGGGGCCTTTTAATAAGGAGGATTTGCAAGCCTTTTATGCTAAATATCAAAAGATGAAAGAAGATTTGAATGGACAGCTTGTTATATTAAAGGCAGAAAAGGAAAGGCTTAAAGCCCCTTTAGCTCTTTCGGATAAAACGGAACCTGTTTTATCACTTCCTGACAAGTCTAAATCTACTTTGCAAATTGAAGATAAAAGTGAGCCCATTTTAGGCCTTCCTGATAAGTTGATGGGGGGGAAGAAAGTGATGGAAAAAAAACTTCCATCTGTTATTAGTACTAAAACAGTGGAAGACTTTATGTTTTCATCTGAAGATCGAGGTTTCTATCAAATCATTGATGATTTAACCCGTGGGCTAAGTATTAAAAAAGATGATCATAAGAAATTGCGTGCTTCTAATATTAAGGTAAAAGAAAGTTTTAAACAAGAACTATCTAGTGGAAATTATCTATATAATGTAGTTCATTTTATCCCAACGATTTTGAAATTGCCTGTTCAGTTGTTTATGAAAGCTAAAAATCGTATTATGTCCAATAAAGAGACTCAACAGAGAATTGAGACATTAAAAGAGAGGGTTAATCAGTTATCAGAAAGGGATGTTAAGACAATTTGGGATAATTATCGCAATGAACGGGTAATACAGGAGAAGTATCCTACAATTTTAAATGATTTATTAAATAAAAAGATGTATGATTATGCTATGGAAAATGTTTCTAAGTTGAATGAACAAAATAAGAAGCATTATTTAGATATTTTCTGTACTTGTAGAAAGGTAGATTTACTTAATGAAACACTTCAAGATCCTAACTTGACCCCTGCTGATCGAGAAAAGGTGGAGCAGGCTAGACAAATAGTGCTTGAGGGAAAGGCAGAAGTGATAAAAGCAATTAGAGATAATAAAAGAGAGGCAGATCAATATCTTTCTTCTGGACTGGCAGGATTTGACGCTGATATGAAAGCAGCAGCTTCTAAAATGAATTATGTTGGACGTAGATTTGCTAAGACTTATGATATGGATGAAGAACTTGCTGCAAAACAGGCAAAATTAGAAAAAGAAGAAAATTATGCTATTAGAACTGGTAATGATGAGATGGCATTTAATGCTTTTGTTAATTCTGAAATGCTATTAAGTGAAAATACGGAGATAAAGAAAACTATTTTTGGAAAGGTGTCTTCTGGTAAAAAGGATTATAGTCCACTTG
The DNA here is from genome assembly GCA_910583685.1 of uncultured Bacilli bacterium. Lineage (GTDB taxonomy): Bacteria > Bacillota_I > Bacilli_A > RF39 > UBA660 > MGBC119817. Next base: position 7,517 of record CAJTXY010000006.1, on the reverse strand, counting down.
CTAAAATGTTAAACCGTAATCCTGATACTTTTGTTAGAGATGTTTTCACCTCACTTGCTGTAACAGGTGCTGTTATGAATGTGGCAGGTGGAATAATGGCTCGTAATGCTAATCAAGATATTTTAGCTCATCAACGAAGCATTAATACACATAACGAGAAGGTAATGGCGGATGTTCATAAGGCAGGTGAAGATATTACAGGTCAGAGTGATACCTTTGTCAGTGGTATGCGTGCACAGGTGAATCAGGCTGTCAATGATGCTTCTGGTACCATAGAAAGAAGTGCTATTGATAAAAATAATTGGGCAGTTGGTAGTAGTCAGTATCATATGGATGATGCTATTGGACATGAGTATTATAATGGATTATATCAGAATACTGAAAATGCTTTTGCCGATATTGTTAATAAATATTCAGCAGGGGAGATTAGTCAAGGTGATGCTTTAAATTCCTTTAATGAAATCGCTAATCAAACACAGGCTAATTTGAATGAAGTCTATACTGCTTGTAAGCCAATTATGGAAGAGTATGCTAAAAATCATTCTTCATTTGATTTAGCAGGTTCTCTAAATACCATAGATTATTTGGTACAAAATCCTACTGCAATTATGGATATGAATAATGCCATTGTAGATACTGTACAAATTGGTGAAACTTTAGGTGGTCTTAACTTTGAACAAGTAGAAGTGCTCAGTGAGCTTCCTAGTGATTTAGCTACTACATTAATAGGTGCTACTGCAACAGCAGCTCTTGCAATGAATGTTGCAGGAACTATGAATGCTAATGAAAAAGCAGGAAAATATGGAGATGAAGTAACAGATATGGTAGCAGAGTATGTAGCAAGTAAAAATGAGAAAAATATAGATAGTATTAATATTTCAAAAGCAGCTTAATTTTAATAAAAGTTCAATTATTATTGAGCTTTTTGTTTTGTCTTCTCTTCTTTCTATGTTATAATAGTCAGTTAAAGAGGTGATGGTAATGTTAATTATACCAATTTTATATCGGCAAAAGGTATATAGTGTTGCAGTTCGATTAAAAAATGCATATGAGGTTCAAGAAGCAGGGCTTTTCGAAAGGCGATATGAAAGTGATGTTACTGTCAATGGTAGAAGTTATAATCAGTCATCTTATAATGTAGAAAAAGCACCGCTTAATAATGTGATAGATTTTATTCGGGTGCATTCTTTAAATACTAATACCTCTTCTTTTTTAGTTACTTCTAAAAGAAATGGTTATGGAGCGATGAATTCTTTTCGTGTATCGGCTCCTCTTCCACATATTACAGAAGGGTTGGATGCCCTTTATAGTAGTACAATTCAAAGTATGAAAAAAACAATTCCTGGTCATTCCAAGGATCGTAATATATCTTTGCGGAGGCTGGGAGTTACAGATCATATAACTGATAAGAATCTTAGATCATTACAAAAGATAACAGATTCAGGTAGTGTTCCAGAAAAGGCACTTAACTTGGAGGAAACGCAGAAGTTGTATCAAACTTTAGATTTTTTGGATCAGTTTGATTGTAGAATAATGGAAGAGGCGACTGTTGATGAAAAGTCACTTCAGGCTTTGATGATTCCCTTTAGTGGAATTAATACACAAACAGCAGAGGAAGTTAGAAAGTATTATCGTATGGCACAGGAAAATGCTGAAGAGTATACGAAATTAGAGTATATGGCGAGACTTCTTACGGGAGAAAGACTTTATTGGATTAAAGAGGAGAATTATATTAGAAAAGTAAAGAGTAAAGAGGGATAATATGGATGATAGATGGAGTAGACTTGAAAGGCTGATTGGTTCTTTTGAACTTTCAAAACTTAAGACAAAAAAAGTGTTGGTCGTAGGACTTGGTGGTGTTGGAGGTTATGTAGTAGAGGGGCTTGTTCGTTCAGGTGTTGTTGATTTAACTATTGTAGATGGTGACTATATTGAACAGAGTAATTTGAATCGTCAGATTATTGCATTAGAAGAAAATATTGGCTTGGAAAAAGCAAATGTTATGAAGGAACGAATTTTCTCTATTTATTCAAATGCTATAGTAGATAGTAAAGTGATGTTTGTTGATGAAGATAATTTGGAACAAATATTTACAAAGAAGTATGATTATGTTATAGATGCTTGTGATACAGTAAAGACAAAGAAACTTTTGATTGAGAAATGTTTGAGAGAGGATATTCCTATTATTTCCTGTATGGGAACTGCAAGGAAAATGGATCCTAGAAAGTTAGAGATTATGGATATTGGAAAAACCAGTTATGATCCTCTAGCAAGGGTAATTCGTCATTTTATGAAAAAGAGTTTTCCAAATAAGAAGTTGATGGTGTTATCTTCAAAGGAAGTGCCAAAGAAAATGACAGATGATGATTCTCTTGCCTCTTGTATTTTTGTTCCAGCAGTAGCAGGGCTTCTTATTGCTCACTTTGTTATTGAAGAATTTATAAAATAAAAAATTTCACAGTTTATATGTGAAATTTTTTTTAGAATTTTCGATATAGTCCAATTACTTTTCCTAGTATTGTTACGTTATTTAAAATAATTGGTTCCATAGTATCGTTTTCTGGTTGTAGTCTGAAATAGCCATTTTCTTTATAGAAAGTTTTTACTGTAACTTCATTGTTATCATTCATTGCTACTACACATTCTCCATTTATAGCGGTTGTTTTTCTTTCAACAATCAAGATATCACCATCGTAAATTCCTACATTAATCATAGATTCACCAGATACGGTTAAGGTAAATACATCTTTTTTTGCAGGAATTAAGTTTGCTGGTAATGAGAAAAACTCGTTTGGCATTTCAATTGCTTCAATTGGAGAGCCTGCTGTTACCTTTCCTAATAGTGGTACTTCAACAATATCATCCTTTTTTTCAATAAATTCATTAGGAACTAGTACTTCAATTGTTCTATTTTTACTGTTTCCTTTTTTAATATAGCCTTTTTCTTCTAATTTTGTTAGATGAAAATGGATTGTTGCAGGAGAATGCAAATTTGCCTTTTCACCAATTTCTCTTACTGTGGGTGGATAACCATTTTTTGCAATTAGTTCTTTAATGATTTGTAAAATGAAACTTTGCCGATGTGTCAACTTTTCCATCTCGTTCCTCCTTTATGTCAATATAATAGCATAGTATCTGTCTAATGTCAAACAAATGTTTTAAAATGCATTGACACGAACGGATGTATGATATATAATTAAATTATCAAAGAAAGGAGAGGTTAGATATGAAAAATATTATGAGAAAGGGTGCTTTTATTACATTTATTTACTTGATTGCTATTTGTTGTACCTTTATACTTACAAATCGTATTGAAAGATTGGAACAGGCAACGATTGAGAGGAATATGACCTCTTCCTCGATAAAATAATTTTAAAACCCGTAAACTCGTGTTATAATGATACTAGTGGTGATTATTATGAAAAAGGTAATTTTAGTGGATGGAAATAATTTGTTATTTCGTAGTTATTATGCAACTGCTTATAACGGTGTTATTATGAAAAATTCTAAGGGGTTTCCAACAAATGCGTTATATGGATTCATCAATATGATGAAGAAAATCATCGATGAAGAAAATCCGAGTTATATTATGGTTGCATTCGATAAAGGAAAAACCTTTCGTCATGATAAGTATGACTCTTATAAAGCAGGTAGGCAGGAGATGCCAGATGAGTTACGTCTTCAGTTTCCAGAGGCGAAGAAAGTACTGGATGCTATGGGGATTTATCATTATGAAATCGACAATTATGAGGCTGATGATATTATTGGGACTATTTCTAAAATGGTAGATGAAGAGGATCAATTTGTTGCAACTATTGTTAGTAGTGATAAAGATCTACTGCAATTAATTAGCGATGAAGTAGATGTGAAGCTTTTAAAGCAGAGTGGTTTTATTCGTATGGATAGAGAGGAATTTTTTAAGACCTATCAAGTGGAACCGATTCGAATGATTGATCTAAAAGCCTTAATGGGGGATGCTAGTGATCATATTCCTGGTGTAAAGGGAATTGGGGAGAAGACGGCAATTCGTTTGCTTTCTCAGTATCATAGCCTAGATAATTTATATGATCACATTGATGAGATTAAGGGTAAGACTCAGGAGAAGTTACTTGCAGATAAAGAAAATGCATATATGAGTTATGATCTTGCAACAATATATAGAGAAGTGCCATTAGATTTTTGTTTAGAAGATTTAAAATATCGCGGTGAAAATCGAGAGATGTTTATTAAAATGTTAGAAGAGTATGAATTTCACTCTATGCTCCGTAGACTTGATGTAAAAGAAGAGGAAAGGTCAAAATCGGAAAGAGTAGAGACTATAGTTAAAGATATTAAAGATTTACCTAAAGATAAGAATTATTCTTTTTACATTGAGGTTAGGGGAACAAATTATAGTAAAGCTAGTTTAATGGGGATTGGTCTTTATGATGGAGAATTTGGTTATTTTATTTCACCTGATCAATTAGAAGAATATCGAGAGCTGTTTATGAATGAGGTTAGTAAATATACTTATGACTTAAAAAAGAATATTGTTGTTTTAAATCATTATGGAATTTCTTTTAAACAGGTTTCTTTTGATATGATGATTGCAGCTTATTTGCTTGATTATGTTGTAAAGGATGACATTAGTTTTGTAGCGAGAAGTTTAAATTATGAAATAGATGCTTATGAAGATTGTTATGGAACTGACAAAAGACCTAAAGAGATTGATGAGTCTTCTCTAAAAAGATTAGTAGTAGAAAAGGCGAGGGTTATATATGAGACTAGAGAACGTCTTTTGGATGAATTAAGAGAAAATGAAGAAGAGGATTTATTTTATAATATTGAAATGCCTTTAATAGAGGTTCTTTCTGATATGGAAATTACAGGAATTAAAGTTGATACTAGTTATTTAGAGAAAGTGGCAAAAGATTTACGGGAGAAGTTGGATGTTTTGGCAAAAGATATTTATCAGGATGCTTGCGAGGAATTTAATATTTTGTCTCCTAAACAACTTGCTGAGATTTTATTTGTAAAGCTTTCGCTTCCTTATCCTAAGAAAATTAAGAATAATAGCTTTTCTACCAATAAAGAGATTATGGATCGAATTGCTCCATTTCATCCTATTGTTCAAAAGGTTCTTGATTATCGTACTCTTTCAAAGCTCTATACAAATTATGCTGTAGGGTTAAAGGAAGAAGTAAGAGAGGATGGGAGAATTCATACTGTTTTTAATCAAACACTTACTCGAACTGGAAGGCTTTCTAGTGTAAGTCCTAATCTTCAAAATATTCCAGCAAGAGATGAATATGCAAGACTTATTCGTAAAGCTTTTATTGCTGATGATGATTCTTGTTTACTTTCTAGTGATTATTCACAGGTGGAGCTTCGAATTTTTGCGTCTCTTGCTAATGCTACTAATTTAATTGAGGCATTTAATCATGGAGCAGATATTCATACAAAAACAGCATCAGATATTTTTCATATTCCTATGGAAGAGGTTACAAAGGATAAGAGGCGTGCAGCCAAAGCAGTTAATTTTGGTATTCTTTACGGAATTAGTAGTTTTGGACTTAGTGAGGATTTGAATATTGATTTTAAACAAGCAAAAGAATTTATAGACCATTATTTGGATGCTTATCCAGGAATTAGGGAGTATATGGAAGATTTAAAAAGAGATGCTTATGAAAAGGGGTATGTTAGAACTATTATGAATCGTAAGAGAGTAATTACTGAATTAAAAAGTAAAAACTATATGATTCGTTCTTCTGGAGAAAGAATGGCACTTAATACACCAATTCAAGGAAGTGCTGCTGATATTTTGAAAAAAGCGATGGTTCTTATTTATCAAGAATTTAAGAGGCGTGGTTTGAAGAGTAAAATGTTGATTCAAGTACACGATGAGCTAGTATTTAATGTATTAAATGAGGAATTAGCAGAGGTAGAAAGTATTGTAAAAGACATTATGGAAAATGTTGTTCAATTGAAGGTTCCACTATTAGTTGAAGTGGCAACTGGAAAAGATTGGTATGAAGCAAAGTAGGTGAATTTATGGAAAATAAAGAGTTAGAAAATATAAATGGAGATTATTTTTCTTTTCGGGTCCGCGAAAGAGAGTGGGTTAGTGTTTTAGAGGCAGGTTATATTATTACACCAGATGGGAGTTTCGTTAATGTTTTAGATTCTGAGGATCATAGTAATATATTTACAAATTATATTCGTTGTTATATGGGAATTCATAATGGAAGAGTTTTTCAAACAATGGAAGCAATTCAAGAATTAACTTCTTTAGGGCATATTGCATATCTGGGATTGAAACCTGTTGATATGAGAAATATGATGACTTGTTCAGAAAGTGTCGGGGGGGATGCTTTACTGATTTTGCCTGATGATTTAGACTCGATAAGTTCATCACAGAAGGCTGCATGTCTACAGTTGATTTCTACTAATAAGTCTATTTTTTCTAATCGGGAAAAACTAGATTTAAAAATTCATCAATTAAAACAAACAGAGGCTCTTTCAATGGGTGAAATGTTAGACTTTTTTGAAGGGAGAGAAAAGGGGAATAGCAAGTAAGGAGGACTCATAATGCCAGAAAAACCTGAAGTATTAACTGTTGTTAGAAGTTTGCAATCACATATTATTGGTAAGGTAATTACGGATTGTAAAGTTTATTGGAACAATATTATTGCAGAGCCTAATGCTTTTGAATTTCAGAACCAAATAAAGAATGAGAAAATACAAAGTATTACAACTCGTGGCAAATGGATCGTAATTATGCTTACTACCAAAGCATTGTTAATTCATTTACGTATGGAAGGAAAGTTCTTTTTTCGAGATATTGGGCAACCACGAAGTAAACATGAACACGTTGTGTTTACTTTAGATGATAATCAGGAGTTTCGTTTTCACGATGTACGAAAGTTTGGTAAAATGCATTTGATAGATAAGGAGAATTTATATTCTGTTTTGCCATTGAGCCAGTTAGGTTATGAATATGATGATTTAAATTTGACTAAAGAGTATTTGTATCATAAATTGCACAAGAGGAATATTCCTATTAAGACAGCACTTCTTGATCAAACTATTATTGCTGGAATTGGAAATATTTATGATGATGAAATTTTATATTTGAGTCATATTCATCCTCAACGTAAGTCTTATGATATTACCGAAAATGAATGTGATTTTATTATTAGAAATACTAAGATTGTTATGGAAAAGGCAATTTCTTTGGGTGGAACTACTATTAAAACTTTTACTTCTAGTGAGGGGGTGCACGGTCTTTTTCAAAATGAGTTGACTATTCATGGTAAAAAAGGGGAGTTATGTCCTAATTGTGATCAAGAAATTCAAAAAATTGTTGTTGGAGGGCGTGGAACATATTTTTGCCCTAATTGTCAAAAATAATGTAGTTTCAATTCTACATTATTTTTTAGTAATTTCTATAAGATTATTTATTCGATAAGTTTTTTTGAAATTCAATCATAAAGTATTTAACTTTATGATAAATAAAAGAGGGATGAATATGAGAAGGA
>CAJTXY010000005.1 GCA_910583685.1 uncultured Bacilli bacterium | reverse complement strand
GATTTGGCTCCTTTATTGTATCAAAAAGCCGCACCTAGTGGTGCGGTTGAAATTTTAATTTAGGAAAGGTTCTATCAACAAAACCCAAAAGATAGAACCTTTTTATTGTGAAAAAGATTTTGTAAAATCTGCTAAAGACAAAATAAAAAGAAAGTGTTATAATATGACACAGGTGAAGTTTATGGATAAAATTATAATCAAAGGTGCTAGAGAGAATAACTTAAAAAATGTTTCGCTAGAGTTACCTAAAAATAAATTAATTGTAATGACAGGCGTAAGTGGTAGTGGAAAAAGTTCCTTGGCATTTGATACAATTTATGCAGAAGGACAAAGACGCTATGTAGAAAGCCTCTCAGCATATGCACGTCAATTTTTGGGAGGAACAGAAAAACCAGATGTCGATAGTATTGAGGGACTTTCTCCAGCCATTAGTATTGACCAAAAAACAACTAGCAAAAATCCTCGTTCTACAGTTGGAACAGTAACAGAAATCTATGATTACTTGCGACTTTTATTCGCGCGTATTGGAATATCTTATTGTCCTAATCATAATATTCCAATCACATCACAGAGTATAGAAGAAATGGCAAATAAAATCCTAGAATATAAAGAAGGAACAAAGCTCATTGTTATGGCCCCTGTTGCCTATCGTGAAAAAGGAACCCATAAAGAGTTACTCGATAATCTTCGCAAAGAAGGCTATATTAGAGTTCGTATCAATGGAGAAATGTTTGACTTAAGTGAAGAGATTACACTAGATAAAAATAAACGAGAAAATATTGATGTCATCGTCGATAGAATTGTTTTAAAGGAAGATGTTCGGAGTCGACTAAGTGAGTCATTAGAGCAGGCGATAAAATTATCACGTGGAAAAGTTATTATTCAAATACTAGGAGATGAGGAAAAAGAATTACTATTCTCAGAATCGTTCGCCTGTCCATACTGTGAATTTTCTCTACCTGAGTTAGAACCAAATATCTTTAGCTTCAATGCCCCATTTGGAGCTTGCCCAGATTGTAAAGGTCTTGGAATAAAGCAACAAATAGACCCAGATCTTGTAATTCCAGATAAAAATTTAAGTATCAATGAAGGATGTATAAAAACATTAAGTGATGATCAAGATGGAATTTATTATAAAAAATTGGAATGTGTTTGCAAGCATTATAAGATCAATATGGATAAACCATTTAAAAAACTAACAGAAAAAGAAAGACAAATTATTCTTTATGGAAGTGATGAAATCATTCATTTTCACTATGCAACTAAAAGTGGAAACATCACAAATAGTGATGACTTTTACGAAGGGATTATTACAAATCTTGAAAGACGTTATCGTGAGACAACTAGTACTTGGATTAGGGATTGGTTAGAAAACTATATGGTAGAGTATGAATGTGAAACGTGTCATGGAGCAAGGCTAAATGACGATGTACTCTCTGTAAAAGTAGGAGGAAAAAACATCTATGAAGTAACGTGTCTCAGTATCAAAAAATTGCTGCCTTTCTTTCAAAAATTACAATTATCAGAAGAACAAAAACAAATTGCGAATCTAGTATTAAAAGAAATTAACTCCCGTTTGGAATTCTTAAAAAACGTAGGCCTAGAATATTTAACATTAAATAGAAGTGCGGGAACATTATCAGGAGGAGAAGCACAACGAATTCGCCTAGCAACACAAATTGGTTCCAGATTAACAGGAGTTCTCTATGTACTAGATGAACCTAGTATTGGTCTTCATCAACGTGATAACGAACGTCTAATTAATTCACTCTTAGAAATGCGTAACTTGGGGAATACTCTTGTTGTCGTAGAACATGATACAGATACAATGCTTGCTAGTGACTATTTAGTAGATATTGGTCCTGAAGCAGGCGACCGTGGAGGGCGCATAATGGCAATCGGAACCCCAGAAGAGGTTATGAATAACGAAAATAGTTTGACGGGACAGTATTTGAGTGGGAAATTATGTATTGATGTACCAAAAACGAGAAGAAAAGGCATTGGGAAGAAACTGACGATCAAAGGGGCAGAAGAGAATAATTTAAAAAATATTGATGTAACAATTCCCCTTGGAACATTCACTTGTATAACTGGAGTATCAGGAAGCGGAAAGAGTAGTTTAATTAACGAGATTTTGTGTAAAAGTATTTCAAAAGAGCTATATCATTCTAAAGATAAACCTGGAAAACATAAAAAAATTTTGGGAATCGATAATCTAGATAAAATCGTTGAAATCTCACAAAGCCCAATTGGAAGAACTCCTAGAAGTAATCCTGCAACTTATACCGGAGTGTTTGATGATATTAGAACTTTATTTACAACTACCAAGGAAGCAAAAATGTATGGTTATGAAAAAAATCGTTTTTCCTTCAATGTAAAAGGGGGAAGATGTGAAGCTTGTCGTGGGGATGGTGTGAAAAAAATTGAAATGCATTTCCTACCAGATGTGTACGTCCCTTGCGAAGTTTGTAATGGTACAAGATATAATCGTGAAACACTAAACATAAAATATAAAGATAAAAATATTGCCGACGTACTAGATATGCGAGTAAGCGAAGCCCTAAAATTCTTTGAAAATGTCCCAAAAATTAAGAATAAACTGCAAGTACTAGAGGACGTAGGACTAGGTTACATTAAATTAGGCCAGAGTGCTCCCACCTTATCAGGAGGAGAAGCAGAGCGTGTAAAACTTGCCAAAGAACTCCAAAGAAAAGCCACTGGAAAAACCTTATTTGTGCTGGATGAACCAACAACAGGACTCCATACTCATGATATCAAGCGTCTACTTGCAATTTTACAAAAAATAGTAGATAATAAAGATACTGTAGTCGTAATTGAACACAACCTAGATGTGATAAAAGTCGCAGATCATATAATTGACTTAGGACCTGAAGGTGGAGATATGGGAGGACAAATTATCGCAACAGGAACACCAGAAGAAGTAGCAAAAGTAAAAGAATCCTATACTGGTAAATTCTTAACCAAAATTCTGTGAGGTGGGAAAATGCAAATAATTAAGGAAGTCAAAGGTTTTACAAGAGTAAACCGACTATTAGAATGGATTATTTATATGATAGGCTATACCATTGTTTTTGTTATAGTATCTAATCTTTTTGATAGTCTCTATATTGACTTAAACCATTCATATATTTATTCATTTTTAGTTGTCTTCATTGTTTATTTGTTAAACATTACCATAAAGCCGATTCTAGTGACTCTAACAATCCCTATAACAGGAATTACATTGGGACTTTTCTATCCCTTTATTAATCTGTTTATTTTAAAACTAACAGATTGGATATTAGGAAGCCATTTTGATTTAAATAATTTCTGGATTGCTCTATGGATTGCGATCTTAATTTCTATTATGAACTTCTTGATGGAAGGGCTTATTATCAAGCCAATCGTAAGGAGAGTGAAAAAATATGAGTAAAATAGCATTAGATTTAGGCTTTTTTCAAATATATTGGTATTCACTTTTTATTCTCTTAGCCATACTAGGAGCCTCTACCGTTATTTATTTGGAAACAAAGAAAAAGCATATTGATCAAGAGTTTTTTATCAATCTTCTTTTTTATTCTGTTATATTTGGAATCATAGGAGCAAGGCTTTATTATGTAACATTCCACTTTGATTATTATTCAAAAAATCCATTAGAAATACTAGAAATTTGGAATGGTGGACTTGCCATTCATGGAGGAATTCTCTTTGGAGGCTTATTTGCCCTTATTTACTGTAAAAAGTATAAACAGAATACCCTAAAAATATTTGATATGATTATAGTAGGACTAATCTTAGGGCAAGCAATCGGAAGATGGGGGAACTTTTTTAATCAAGAAGCCTATGGAGCAATAACGACTGCTTCCAAACTCCAAAGTGCAGGAGTACCTCAATTTGTAATCAACGGAATGTATATTATGGGACAGTACCATCAACCCACCTTCTTTTATGAATCCATCTGGAACCTCTTTGGCTTTGGAGCGCTATTATTAATAAGAAAGTACCCAAGACTTAAAAACGGACAATTAATGGGATTTTATCTAATTTGGTATTCTAGTGCTCGCTTCATCATAGAAGGGATGCGTCTAGACTCCCTGATGTTAGGAAGCTTTAAAGTAGCACAAATTGCATCCATTATCTGTCTAATCATTGGACTGTACTTCTTTGTAATTCATCCAAAAAGAAGTGGAAGATTTGAAAATTTATATGCAAAGGACGAGTGGGAAAATGAAAGAAAATAATTATGATGTAGTAATAATAGGAGCAGGAGTTTCTGGGATGACTTCTGCAATATATTTAAAACATTCAGGTCTAAACTGTCTACTGATAGAAGGAGAAACACCTGGCGGTCAAGTAACAAAAACCATAACAATTACAAACTACCCAGGATTTAAAAGTATCACAGGAGCAGAACTTGCTACTAAAATGTTAACTCAAGTAAAAGAATTAGAAGTGGAAATACTGTATCAAAAAGTTGCCAATGTAAAGTTAGATCAAAATATGAAAATTATTGTTTTAGATGATAATAGAGAAATCGTAGCAAAAAACTTAATTATTGCCACAGGAAGAACACCAAGAAAGTTAGGATTGTCCAAAGAAGAAAAATTAACAGGGCGTGGGGTTAGCTACTGTGCAACCTGTGATGGAGCTTTATTTAAAGGCGAAGAAGTGGTAGTAATAGGAGGGGGAGATACAGCCCTAGAAGAAGCGATCTATCTGTCATCCCTTTGCAAAAAAGTAACACTAATTCATAGACGTGAAGAGTTTAGAGCAAAGTCATACTTACAAGACGAATTAAAATACATTGATAATATTGAAGTGATAACAAATGCGAATGTAACAGAGTTAATAGAAACAGATGGTAAACTTTCTCACATACGAATAAACAAAGAAAATGAAATAGAAAATATTCCAGCAACAGGCTGCTTTATCTTTATTGGTTATATTCCGCAAACAGATCATTTTTCCTATTTAGGCATTACCAATGAAGAAGGGTTTATTCCCACCAATGCAAATATGGAAACAAATATAAAAGGAATTTATGCAGTAGGAGATGTACGAGAAAAAGAAATTTGCCAAATTGTAACAGCCGCATCAGATGGAGCAATTGCCGCAATTCACTTATCAAAGTCTTTAATAGAATCATAAAATAAGCGAGTTTGATATTGCATACAATTAAAAAGAGGAAGTGAAAAGGATGAATAAGAAAGTTACAATACTAGGTGGAGGAACAGGAATGTCTTATTTACTTAGAGGACTAAAGGACTTTCCTGTTGATATTACAGCAGTGATTACAGTATCTGACAATGGAAGATCCACAGGGAAACTAAGAGAAGAATTTAATACACCAGCAGTGGGAGATGTTAGAAAAGTAATTACCAATCTATCTAGCACATCTCCTATTATTAAAGAATTAATGGAATACCGTTTTCAAACCTCAAGTGATTTAGATGGACATAAAGTTGGAAACTTAATTTTAACAGCATTATTAGAAATTACAGGGAATCTACAAAGTTCCATCAAAGCATTATCAGAACTTTTAGATGTAAAACACAAGGTATTGCCAATCTCAGAAGATGCGAATTTAACTTTAATGGGAGAAAGTGAGACAGGAGAAATAATCGAGGGAGAAGAACAGATTACAAAATCTCCACAAAAAGTAAAAAGAATTTATTACAAAGAAGAACCCAATGTAAACATAGAAGTAATAGAATCTATTAAAAATAGTGATTTAATTATTTTTAGTATGGGAAGCCTTTATACAAGCCTACTACCTAATATTATTTGTAAAGAAGTTATAAATACAATTGATAATACCAATGCCCCTATTATGTACTTATGTAATGCAATGACACAGCCAGGTGAAACAGACGGATTTATGGTATCGGATCATATCAATATGATAAATAAATATTTAAATAAAAGAAAAATAGATGTAGTAATTGCAGGAAATACCCAATTAGATAAAAAGATTGTAGAAAAATATCAAACAGAAGAGACCAAAGAACCAGTATTAATAGATAAAGAGGCCCTAAAGTCTTTAAATACAGAGTTAATTGAGGTAGATACACTTACGGTTGTCGAAAATGTAATTCGTCATAATAGTCAAAAATTATCTAGTGAAATATTTTCTTACTTAATGAGGAATTGAAATGTCTTATACAACCAAAATAAAAAATGAAATATTAAATATAGAAGGATCTAAATCAGAATTAATTGCAGAACTTTCTGGATTTATTCGAAACAATGGAGAATTAGCACAAAATATGTTAAGGCTAACAACAGAAAATACTGCAATTGTAAACCGCTTAGTCTTAATGTTAGAAAACTTATATGAAAGCAAAGTGGAAGTAGAAACAAAAGAGAATCTAAACTTTTCTAAAAATAAACTTTATGTATTAATAATAAAAGAGAATCTAATGATGATCCTAAAAGATATTGGTTATTTTGATGAAAGCCAAAACTACCTAGGGTCCCCACCAGAATATATTGTAGGAGCTAATGAGGAAATTAGATCTTATCTTAGAGGAGTATTTTTATGTCAGGGAAGTATTAATGATCCAAAAACTTCTAGATATCATATGGAACTTTTAATATCGAAACCAGAAGAGGCCGTTTTTGTTCAAAAACTTTTAAATATATTTGATTTAAATGCAAAAATTTTAACCCGTGATAAGGGGTATATGATTTACATTAAAGAAGCAGAGAAGATAAGTGATTATTTAAAAATACTAGGAGCCTCTAATGCTGTAATGTATTTCGAAAATGTTAGAATCTATCGCGATAAAAAAAATCAGACCAATCGTCTTAATAACTGTGAGCAGGCAAATATTAATAAAGTTGTCGATGCCGCTAGTAATCAATTAAAACAAATCGGTATAATAAAAGAGTATATGGCCATAGAATTGCTAGATGATAAAACAAAAGAGGCATTAGAATATCGAATAAAGTATCCTGAGGCTTCTTTAAAGGAATTAAGTGAAATTATCTCTCTTGAAACAGGGAAAAAAATTACAAAGTCTGGCCTAAATCATCGTTTTCGTAAAGTGAAAGAACTAGCTGAAAAACTATCAAAGACGAGATTATAACTCTCCCTACCTAGCATAGAAGAAAAAATATAAAAAGAAACCATTCTAAAGTTTTCATTGTATAACAAAATAGAATGGTTTTAAATTATAAAAATAAATGGAGATAATCAAAAAAGGTACTGTTAATCAGCCCTTTCTACAATTTTATCAACAAGGCCATATTCTAAAGCCTCCTCTGCATCCATAAAATTATCTCTTTCTGTGTCGTGTTCAATAGTTTGTAAATCTTTTCCAGTATTCTTAGAAAGCAATCGATTTAACTTATCCTTAAGCTTTAAAATATGTTCAGCAGCAATTTTAATTTCCGTTGCTTGCCCCTGTGCACCACCTAAAGGTTGATGAATCATCACCTCAGAATTTGGAAGGCAAAAACGTTTGCCTTTTGCCCCACTCGCAAGTAAGAAAGAAGCCATAGAAGCAGCCATTCCAACACAAATAGTAGTAACATCGCTTTTAATAAATTGCATAGTATCATATATTGCCATACCCGCTGTAATAACACCACCTGGGGAATTGATGTATAGACTAATATCATCGTGATTAATGGAATCCAAATATAAAAGTTGGGCAACAATACTATTTGCCATTTGATCGTTAATCTCCCCACTTAGCATAATAATTCTCTCTTTTAAAAGTCGAGAAAAAATATCATAACTACGCTCTCCGTTTATATCTTTTTCCACAACAACAGGCACTAAACTCATTTTATCACCCTTTCCTACCCATATTATAGACAGCAAAAGAAAAAAATATGCGTATTCTCTTTCGTCAAAATATGATATACTAAAAAAGTAGAATAGAAAAAGGGTGTGTCATATGATAGAAAATATAGAAATAATAATCAATAATCAAAAAAGAGAAGTGCCAAAAGAAATAACGTTAGAAGAACTTGCCAAATTAGAACAAGATCATTTTCGTTATCCCATCTTATTAGCTAGAGTGGATGGTGTTTTAAGGGAGTTGACAACAAAGATTTTAGAACCTGCTAAAATTGAGTTTCTAGATTTAACATCTCGTGAGGGAAGCCGCGTACACGTCAATGGTCTTAAATTTATACTTCAATATGCAATTAAAGAACTATATGGAAATAATAAAAATATGAAAATCCAGCATTCGATAGATAAAGGAATCTACATAGAAGTGGATTTCAAAATATCGGAAGAAATAGTTAATAAAATCAAAGAAAAAATGTGCTCCCTTGTGGAAAAAGACTTAAACATTAGCGAAGTCCACGTTGACAGGATGGATGCTATAAACTATTTCAACCAAATTGGTGATTCCTCTAAAGTTGGTGTAATGAAGTATAATACCAATTCATATGTAAATTTATATCGATTAGGAAATCTTTATAATTACTTCTATTACCTAATGCCAATTTCAACAAAGTATATAAAAGATTTTGACTTAACTTATATTAATGAATATGGCTTCGTACTACGTTTTCCAACAGTCTATATCAATGACAAAATAAAAGAGTATGAACACCATCCTCATATGTTTGATATTTTAAAAGAATGTCGCAAGTGGGCAAAAATGATGAATGTGAAAAATGCTCCAGAGTTAAATGGTATGGTATCAACTGGAAAAATTAGTGACTTAATTCGAATGAACGAAATGATTACTAGTAATCGTCTTTTAGAAATCGCCAAAGAAATAGTAAAAAAAGACGAAGTTAAAATTGTCCTACTAGCAGGGCCTTCTTCATCTGGAAAAACAACAACAACAAGAAAGTTATGTATGTATTTGCAAAGTTTAGGAAAAACACCAAAGGTAATTTCAATGGATGACTATTTTGTAGAAAAGGACCAAAATCCAATAGGAGAAGATGGTAAACCAGATTATGAGTGCTTAGAAGCAATTGATTTAAACCTCTTTGATAATCATCTGGAAAAACTAATAGCATCAGAAGAAGTAACAGTACCAACTTATAATTTTTTACTTGGGAAAAAAGAGTACAATAAAAAGTTACAAGTAGGTGAAAAAGATTTGATTCTAATTGAAGGAATTCATGGACTAGATCCCCATATTTTAACAAATATCAAAAGGGAGAAAAAATATAAAATTTACTTGTCCGCCTTAACAGAACTAAATATGGACGACCACAATAGAATTTCAACAACAGATAATAGACTGCTACGAAGAATGATTCGCGATAATCGTACAAGAGGTTATAATGTAGAAGCAACACTTAGAAGTTGGCCATCTGTAAGACGTGGAGAGGAAAAATATATATTTCCATATCAAGATGATGCTGATGTAGTCTTTAATACGGCCTTAATCTACGAACTAGGAGTACTAAAAACATATGTAGAACCATTGCTGTATTCAGTAGATGTAAATTCAGAATATTATGAAGAAGCAAAAAGGCTAATTAATTTCTTGCATCTTTTCTTACCAATTCCGTCAGAAAGTATTCCGCAAGACTCCATTTTAAGAGAATTTATTGGTGGAAGCTGCTTCCACGATTAATATCCACAAAAACTGTGGATATTTTCTTTACAGCCAAAAACTGTCAAAATCTGGTGAATATATTGCGTGTAACTGTGGAAAACTATATAATGAAAATAAGGAGGACTAAGAAAATGATAAAAGTAGCCATCAATGGATTCGGAAGAATTGGAAGACTTGTTTTTAGATTAATGGAAGAAAGTAGTGATTTTGAAGTAGTAGCAATCAATGATTTAACAGACGCAGAACAACTGGCCTACCTTCTAAAATATGATACCAATCATCGTAATTACAGAGTAGAAGAAATCAAAAGTGAAGATGATGTTATCATTGTTGGAGATAGAAAAGTAAAAGTATATGCAGAAACAGATCCCAAAAACTTACCATGGAAAGATCTAAATATCGATGTTGTAATGGAATGTACAGGAAAATTCACCGATAAAGAAAAAGCATACGCTCATATGGAAGCAGGTGCTAAAAAAGTAGTAATTTCCGCTCCAGCCAAGGGAGATGTAAAAACAATTGTATATAATGTAAATGAAACAGAATTAACAGGAGAAGAAGAGATAATATCAGCAGCAAGTTGTACGACTAACTGTCTAGCTCCAGTATTAAATGTAATTCATAAAAGATTTGGAATTGAAAAAGGTTATATGACCACAGTACATGCATACACAAATGATCAAGCAACTTTAGATGTACCGCATAAAAAGGGAATACGTGCTCGCCGTGGACGTGCTGCCGCTGCTAACATTATTCCAGCATCTACAGGTGCTGCCAGTGCCATTGGAAAAGTATTAAAGGATTTAGATGGACGACTAGACGGAACAGCAATGCGTGTACCTGTAGCAACAGGCTCTGTGATTGATTTAGTTCTAGAACTTAAACAAAAAGTTACAAAAGAAGAAGTCAACCTTGCCCTAAAAGAAAATACCAACGAAACCCTTGGTTACACAGATGATCCAATTGTATCAAGTGATATCATAGGATCTCACTTTGGGGGATTAGTAGATGGACTTTCAACCAGTGTATTAGAGGTAGAAGGACGTCAGTTAGTAAAAGTAGTAGCCTGGTATGATAATGAAATG
This sequence comes from uncultured Bacilli bacterium, assembly GCA_910583685.1. GTDB lineage: Bacteria > Bacillota_I > Bacilli_A > RF39 > UBA660 > MGBC119817. The sequence goes on along the minus strand of CAJTXY010000005.1, from coordinate 48,583 downwards.
AGTTATACTGCTCAAATGGTACGTACTGCAAAATACTTATGTAATATAAATAAAAAATAAGAGGTTTCTATCGCGAAACTTTTTTTTTCAGAAAAACAATGTTATAATGAAGAAGAAAATGGAGGATGAAAAATGAAAAAATGCATAAAAGATATAAAAATTAAGAATAAAACCGTCATCATTCGTTGTGATTTTAATGTCCCATTAAAAAACGGAAAAATTATGGATAATACGCGTATTGTAAAAAGCTTAGAAACAATAAAATACAGTATCAAAGAAAATGCAAAAATCATTTTACTTTCTCATCTAGGCCGTGTAAAAACAGAAGAAGATAAAAAAGATAAGTCATTAAAACCAGTGGCAAAAGAACTAGAAAAACTTCTAAATCAAAAGGTAGTATTTGTAGAGGCAACAAGAGGAGACCAAGTAGAAGAAAAAGTAAGAGCATTAAAGCCAGGGGAGGTATTGCTTTTAGAAAATACAAGATTTGAAGACATAGAAGGAAAATGTGAAAGCGGTAATGACCAAGAGTTAGGTGCCTATTGGGCAAGTCTTGCTGATGTTTTTGTAAACGATGCTTTTGGAACAGCACATCGTGCTCACGCTTCTAATGTAGGAATCGCCTCTAATATAAAAATAAGTTGTATAGGCTTCCTGATTGAAAAAGAACTAATCGCTTTAGAAGAACTAAATCGTCCTGATAAACCATTTATTGTAATTTTAGGAGGATCTAAAGTAGGGGACAAAATTGGCGTGATAGAAAATATAGTAGAAAAGGCTGATAAAATTTTAATTGGAGGAGGTATGGCTTTTACATTCTTAAAAGCAGAGGGCTATGAGATTGGAAACTCTCTCTGCGATAGCGAACATCTATCATTTTGTGAAAAGATGACCACTAAGTACCCAGAAAAAATAATATTACCAGTCGATGTAAAAGTAACCAGTGAATTTAGTAATGATACGCCTCTTGTAGAAAAAGATATTGATGAACTTGATTTTAATGATATGGGCCTAGATATTGGAACAAATACAGTAGAAGTATTTAAAAATTATCTAAAAGATGCTGCTTTGGTACTATGGAATGGACCATTAGGCGTATATGAATTTGAAAATTATAAACAGGGAACAGATCAAATTCTAAATACTTTAGCAGATAGTAAAATTAAAACAATACTAGGGGGAGGCGATATTGTAGCGGCAGCACAAAATGCAAATGTTGCTGACAAAATATATCATATTTCAACAGGAGGAGGAGCAACTCTTGAATATCTAGAGGGAAAAGCCCTACCTGGTATAGAAGCGATCAAGTAGAGGAAAATATGAGTACAGAGAAGTTATTAATTGGAAAACCAACCGCAGCCCTAAGGGAGTTAAACGCAGTCTTAGCATTTGAGCAAGAACATCCTCAAGTAAAGACGCCTATTAGCAAAAACTATGGAAATATAAAAGAAAGCCTCTATTTAATAAAAGATTTTGATGTAGTAGATAGCTGCTACATTGAAGCAACGAGCGATATTAAAAGCTGTATCCTAACATTTCCAAAATTAAAAACAACAGGCCCTAGAAAAATGATTAATCTAGCAACCAATTATGCCTTGGAAACTATGGAGATGGAAGAATCTTTTGTATTTGCCGAAAAAGAAGACAAAAGTATGATTCATATATTAAACAAATTAGGCTATGAATACCTAGGCGAAGAAGAAAATATGGAAACTTTTGTAAAAGACAAACCAATAATAAAAGAAAGTGAAGCGACAAAATGGAGATAGTAAAAAACATACGAAAAAACACTATATTAATTTTAATGATAACAATGCTAGTATTAGTATTAGTTTTAAAAGAAGACTTTGCCAGCACTGTAGATACTCTAAAAAATATGGATTACAAATATCTAGTTCTAGCATTTTTGGCATATGCTCTATCCATTATTTTAAAAGGAGTTATCTCTTATAAAGTAGTAAATGAAAAAGATAAGTATTCATTGAAAGAATCCATCAAACATAATGTAATCGTACAATTCTTTAATGGCATAACTCCATTTTCCACAGGCGGCCAACCAATGGAAGTTTATATGCTAAAAGAACATAATATTCGTATAAGCCACGCCACGAACTTCATTATGCAAAACTTTATTTTCTACCAAATAGCATTAGTATTATTCGGCCTATTTGCAGTATCATATAATATGAAGTTTCACCTTTTTCCAGATAGTCCAATATTAAGAAATTTAGTTTTACTAGGCTTCATAATTAACTCCTTAGTAGCAGTCTTTTTGTTTATTATTGCCTTTTCTCAAAAATTTACAAGCTTTATAATTTATCACGGTATTAACCTATTTTCAAAATTAAAACTAATAAAAGATAAAGAAGTAACCAAAGAACGTTGGAAAGAAAGAATCGCAGAATTTCATAAAAGCACGAAGGAGTTAAAAAAGAGAAAACTTTTGGCCATAGAAGGCATTTTACTAAACCTTCTAAGTCTTGCCTGCTTCTATATTGTTCCACTTTTCATTGTTTATAGTATGCACGATTTCAAAAGTATAACAGCAGTAGACTCTTTAGTAACATCCGCCTATGTTTTAATTATAGGGTCCTTCGTACCAATCCCAGGAGCAAGTGGTGGTATTGAATATGGTTTCCTAAGCTTTTTTCACGCATTCCTATCAAGTGGAGTAACAAGTGCTGTATTGCTAGTTTGGCGTTTTATCACGTACTATTTGCCGATGATTATTGGTGCGATTGTTTTTAATTTTGATGAAGGGAGTAAAAAATATGCGAATAGGAATCTTTAGTGAAACATATACCCCATATATTAGTGGGCTTGTAACTAGTGAGTTAATGTTAAAAAAAGCCTTAGAGAAAAAAGGGCATACAGTCTATGTAGTAACAGCAAACTTAACAGACTTCAAGTATGAGTATAATGAAAAAGAAAAAGTATTAAGAATTCCAGGAATTCCTACAGGAATTTATGACTCTCGTCTTACAAGTATTTACCCAATTGCCGCAGTTAATAAAATCAAAAGTTGGAACTTAGATGTGATCCATTCCCAAACAGAGTTTGCAATTGGTACCTTTGCTCGGCTCTTTGCCAAACAGTATAATATACCCCTAGTACATACATATCACACGATGTATGAGGACTACATTCATTATATAACAAAGGGCTATTTTCAAAAATCTAGTAAGAAATTAGTTGAATATTTTACAAAGTTTTATTGTGAAACAACCGCTACAGAATTAATTGTTCCTACCAATAAGACATATAAATTATTTAAAGAAAAATATAAATTTGAAAAAAATGTACATATTATTCCCACAGGAATTGAAGTAGAACGGTTTTTTAAGGAAAACATAAATCCAAGAAAAGTACAGGAGTTAAAAAAACACATAGGACTGACCAAGAAAGATTTTACGATTGTCTTTGTAGGAAGACTTGCCCAAGAAAAAAATATAGAATTTTTATTAAGAACTCAAAAGGATCTAATCAAAAAACAACCCAATATAAAACTATTAATTGTAGGGGATGGGCCCGATAAAGAGGAATATGAATCATATGTAAAAAAAGAAAAATTAACCAAAAATATTTTATTTACCAGCAAAGTTGCTTGGGAAGATATTCCATACTATTATCATTGTGGAGATTTATTTGCAACAGCCTCTCACACTGAAACTCAAGGATTAACAGTAATTGAGGCGATGGCCTCTGGATTGGTACCATTATGTATCAAAGATGAATCATTCATTTCGATGATGACAGATGATCTAAATGGTAAGTTCTTCGAAACAGAAGATGAATATAAAAAACAAGTGTTAGACTTATATAATGATAAAACCAAAAGAACCTATTTTGCTAAACAAGCACGCATTCAAGCAGAACATTGTGGAACAAATCACTATGCAAACCAAGTGTTAGAGGTTTATGAACGTGCTATTAAAGAAAAGAAAAAATACCGCTTTGGATTAATCTCCAAGCTTCACGAAAAATTAAAAGGGAAATAGAAGAAGAGGAGAAAAAATGAAAATAGTACTAAATCATAAATGCAATTATACCAAAGAAGAGTTTTTGAATTACCAACAGGAGTTTTCTAAAATAAAAACATCCCACGATATCGTAATGTGTCCTTCCTACCCTTATCTAGCCCTATTTAATTCCAATGCCTCATTAGGTGCCCAAGATGTATCAATCTATGATTGCGGTGCACATACAGGGGAGATTTCTGCAAGTCAGTTAAAAGGAATGGGTGTTAGCTATGCTATTGTTGGACACAGTGAAAGAAGACGGGACTATAAAGAAAAAGACAGTGAAATTAAAGAAAAAATGGAGAAGTTGCTCCAACAAAACATCACACCTATTTTATGTGTGGGTGAGACGAAGGAAGAAAGAGAAAGTGGAGGAAGATTAGAGATAATAAAAAGACAATTATCTATTATATCTTCTTTAGAAGCAGAAGATATAATCATTGCCTATGAGCCAGTTTGGGCAATTGGAACAGGTCTTGTTCCCACTATAGAGGAATTAGATGAAGTCCTAGCACTGATTCATTCTGCTTACCCTAATTCTCTACTATTATATGGTGGTAGTGCAAGTGATGAAAATATTGAATATTTAAAAAAGAGCCAATACATAGAAGGCTATCTATTAGGTGGTCTTAGCCTAAAACTAGAGAGATTACAAGTTTTTTTAGAGGTGTGTTAGACGCATTTCGACAAAACTTGTCTTTTTTTTCTCTACCAATTTCCGACATAATGTTATATAATAAAAATGCGTGGTAGTATAGGGAAGGAGAAGAAATGGAAAAAACAAGAATATTAATGATCGATGACAATGTTGAATTAGTAAACATGGTTACCGAATTTTTTAGTAAACACGCAGATATCAAAGTAACATTACGTGCACATAATGGAGAGGATGGATTCAGTCTCGTTGATAAGAAAAGGGATGAGTATGATTTAATACTCTTAGATCTCATTATGCCCAAAAAAGATGGGATGTATGTCTTAGAGAAGATGAGAAAGAAGAAAATCGAAAAGAAAGTAATCATCCTAACTTCATATAATGCCCAAGATATGATAAGAAAAACATCAGAACTTGGAATTAGTTACTTTATTTTAAAGCCATTTGAGTTAGATGACTTAGAAAAGAGAGTGGAAGAAGTGATGGAAGGAAGTAAATTTGGTAGTAAATCTGTAGATGTTTACCATAATAATTTACAAATATCAATTACTAAGATCTTACACGAATTAGGTGTACCATCTCATATCAAAGGATATCAATATATTCGCGAGGGAATTCAAATGCTTTATGATCGTCCCGAAGTAATCGGAGGGATTACCAAAGAACTATACCCAGATATTGCAAAGAAGTTTGATACCACTGTTTCACGTGTAGAGAGGGCAATAAGACACGCCATCGAAGTAAGTTGGAATCGTGGAAACTGGCAACTGATGGAAGAAATATTTGGACATAGTGTCGATATCGATAAGGCAAAGCCGACAAATTCTGAGTTTATTGTCACAGTAGCAGACAAATTAAGATTAGAATTTCATAAACCAAGTAGTATCGAATAATAAGGGACAAGCAGTAGTAGTCTTTTTTTTTGGCAAAATGTAGAAATTTGTCCATAATCAAAACTTGACGGAATTTGCCATAAAGAGTATACTTAATTTAGTGAATATGTTAGGAGGATACACTTTATGGAACGAAAAATAATGCAGTACTTTCAGAAATGGAAAAATGACTTAATTAGAAAACCATTATTAATTTATGGCTCAAAACAGATTGGTAAAACATTTTCTGTACTAGAATTCGGAAATCAAAACTATAAAAATGTAGTGTACTTTAATTGTAGTACAAATAGTGAACTCCAAGAATTATTTAAAAAAGAAAAGTCCCCTGATAAACTAATTTTAAATTTATCTCTAATGTCAAAGGAAACAATTTTAAAAGAAGATACTTTAATGATATTTGATAACGTAAATGAGTTAGAAATTGTAAAAGGACTCAAACTAATAGGAAGTGAAAGAAGAGATTATCATATTATACTAATCACTTCACGTCGTGAAAATCTAAATATATTTAAGGGTGAGGAATTACAATTCAAGGGAATGAGTGAGATGGACTTTGAAGAGTACCTATGGGCACACGGAGAACATCAATTAGCAGGACTAATTAGAGAATCGTTTGAAAAACATAAAACCTGTCCTTTTCATAAAGTGGCATTAGACTACTTTTATGAGTATTTAAAAACAGGAGGACTTCCAGAAGTTGTTTTAAAAGAAAAAGAAGGATACAATGAAGCCAAATTAGATGCCATTAAGCAAAAGACATTAGATGCCTATAAAGCAGAAATCGCTTTAAATAAAACACTCATTGATATTAGCCGTGGAATAGAAGTATTGCGTTCAATTCCTGATCAACTAAAAAAAGATAATAAAAAATTTCAATATGGACTTCTAGGACGAGGAAGACGAGCAAAGGAGTATGAAAGTGCTATTAAATACTTAGTAGACAATCAAATTGTTTATCGCAGTTTCAAGGTGCAAACAATAAAGTCACCACTTAGTAGTTGCAGAGAAAAAGAAAGTTTTAAACTCTACTTACCAGATGATGGCCTATTATACTCAATGTTACATTTATCAATGAAAACTTTACTAACAGATGAAAAAATAAAAGAAACATTATATGAAAATCATATTGCCAAAACTTTAATGGAATCAGGGTATGCTCTATATTATTATCAGTCAGAAGGAAAGGCAGAAGTGAATTTTGTAATTCAAAACAGAATGGGCGAAGTAATACCAATTGAAATTGCAACAAGATCTATGTCGAAAGCCAAGTCGTTATCAATTTTTATGAAGAAATTTACGGTGAAAAAAGCGTACCGAATTACAGAAAATAACTTTTCCACAAAAAAGGAAGTACGGTATCTACCAGTCTATGCAGTGTTTTGCTTAAATGATATGAAGATCTAGAAAGGAGCTTTATGAAAAAACCAGTGATTTTAACAATATTAGATGGCTATGGATTAAGAGAAAATCCTTACGGGAATGCAGTTTTACAAGCAAATAACAAAACATTTAATATGTTGTGGAAAAAATATCCACATACAACTTTAGTCGCATCAGGATGTAAAGTGGGACTTCCAGAAGGACAAATGGGTAACTCTGAAGTGGGGCATATGAATATCGGTGCTGGAAGAGTGGTCTATCAACCCCTAGAACTTATCAACAAAAGTATGGAAGAGAAAACCTTCTTTAAAAATAAAGAAATTTTAAAAGTAATTCGCTATGTGAAAGAAAATAATACGAAGCTACATTTAATGGGACTAATTAGTGATGGAGGTGTGCATTCTCATATCAATCATTTAATGGCACTTCTAGATTTGTGTAAGCAAGAGCATATAGATCAATTATATTTACACCTATTCACAGATGGACGCGATGTTGACCCTCAAAGTGCTAGTAGCTATATTTCAAAAGTAGAAGAAAAACTAAAATCACTTGGAATAGGATCCATTGCAACAGTTGGTGGAAGATATTATGGAATGGATCGTGATAATAACTATGATCGATTAAAAAAAGCATATGATGTTATTGTTAACGGTATTGGCCCTGTTGGGAATTCTGTCAAAGAAGAGATCGAAAAAAGCTATAGAGAAAAAATTACGGATGAGTTTTTAGAACCAACTATCTATAATAGGGCAGGAAATATCGAAGAAAATGATGGTTTGATTGTCTTCAATTTTAGAAAAGACCGGATCCGTGAAATCTTAACTTGCCTTACTAATCCTGAAAATGAAATGGAAGTAGTAGCCATTAAAAATTTAAAAGTAGTTACTATGATGCCTGTTGTAGAAAGCGTAAAAGCTCCTCATGCTTTTAATGATCCTATACTTAGTAATATCTTAGGAGAATATATAGAGAAATGTGGTTTGAGTCAACTTCGAATTGCCGAAACAGAGAAATTTGCCCACGTTACATTTTTCTTTGATGGTGGACGCGAAGTAGACTATAAAAATGAAAAGAAAATTCTAATTCCATCTCCTAAAGTGGCAACTTACGACTTAAAACCAGAAATGAGTGCCGAGAAAATTACCGATAGTTTATTAAAAGAGATAGAAAACTATGATCTTATTATCTTAAACTTTGCTAATGGTGATATGCTTGGCCATACAGGAGTTTTAGAAGCGGCTATTAAAGGTGTGGAAACAGTAGATAACTGCTTGTTAAAAATCTATGAAAAAATAAAAGAACTCAATGGAATTATGATTGTAACAGCAGATCATGGAAACTGCGAAGAAATGTTAGATGATAATGGTAATATTGTTACCTCCCATACAACAAGCGAAGTGCCATTGATAGTAACGAAAGAAAATATTAGACTAGTACCAGGCAAGTTGGCAGATATCGCTCCCACAATCTTAGACTTGCTAGATTTAGAAATACCTGTGGAAATGACAGGAAAAAGTTTAATTGAAAAATAAAATATCCACAAGGTTCTGTGGAAAAGCTCTTTTTATAAAAGAGCTTTTAATATAGCTTTCCTTATAAGAATAAATTATCTAAGTAAGTGCTTGTTTTCAAAAAATAAGTATGATAGTATAAGAAAACGGGAAAGAAGGATTATTATGTCAGAAATTACTTATATAAAGAATGGAAAAGAAGGAAAAAGAAATATATTCTTTAGAAAAAAAGACATCTTTTCAGTTACGAAAAATCTCTTAAACGACAAGGAGTATACAATTTCAGAAGATATAGAATGGTTACATATGAAAAATTGTAATCTGGAAAGTGCTTCTAAATTTTTCTGTAAAAATAAAGATACAGTAGTATTATTGGAAAATTGTTGGTTCAATAATATAAATTTTTATGGTGGCAATATTGTAATAGAGGCCCCAAAAGTAAAGGGAAGCTATTCCTCAAGACCTATCACTATGTCTTTTCGTAATAATGACCGAGTAGAATGGCGATTGGATGATAAGGAACCTATGAATAACATAATAAGTTATGAAACAAGAGTCGGAGTAAAAGAACTAGCGATTACAGGAACAGCGATTGATTCATTTTTCGATATATATGGCCATATTGATTATGTCGAAATAAAAGATTTGAATGCCGTTAATTGTACTTTTGAAGCAAATAATGCAAGAACAATGACAATAAAGGATAGTAAGCTAGAAAAAATTGGAATACATATAAAAAGAGGGGATTTACAAATAGAAAATAGTACAATTAGTTCTAATAATCCACCTGTATTACGCTTAGAAAGTGAAAGTTTAAGTATGAACAATACAGTCTTAGAATCATCATATATAGTGCTTCCAAATGGAAACTATAGTCCAAAGGATGGAAGACTATATTTTAATGATGACATAGAGTCTGGAGATCAGGCAAGCAGTAGGACTACGATGATATCATTGTTAAAAACAATTAGAGAAAAAGCAAAACAAGGAATAGGAAATCAGTCGACAGAAATGTCTGACAAAATGAATAGATACTTTTCTCCAACAATAAAGTCTCACCAAGAACAAATAGAAAAATATGCAGAATTAATAGTAAAAGAGCAAGAGGAAATTGCAAAACTTCAATCACAACAAGAACAAATAACAACGACAGTAGAAAATAAACTGATGAAACGAAAAGTAAGAGAAATAGTGCCGACAATAAACAGAAAATAAGCTACGAAATATTAGTCACTTTTCTATTGAAAATAAAGGAAGGGAGAAAACAGAATGGCAACAATCCGTTGGATGGAAAATGATAAATTAAAGGCTATGAATACCTTACAGTATAAATTGTATGGAAAATCACAAGCATATAGAAAATATACAAAAGGTAATACCAGTGAATATATAGTTCCTGAGAATATAGACCTGTTATGTTTGCAAGATTTTACTCTCGATCAATATAGTACAATTCAATGTAAAAATATAAATACAGTAGTAATATTAAAAAACTGTTTGATAGGAAACAGACTAACGCTTAAAAGAGGGAGTATAGTGATAGAAAATCCTCAAATATCTACAACGGAATTATTGAGTAGAAGTATGTATCTTTATGAAAACCCATCAGTAGAGTTAGTTTTAAATGATAGAGATTTTCCTGGTATACATACTATGGATTATTATTTAAGAGGAAAAGGCACATTGAAGATAACAGGAAATGCAGTCAAGTCGGCAATCTTTTTTACAGGAAAACCTCAATTAGTAGAACTAGAAAACGTACAAGGGCTAACTTTAAATGATCTCACAGTAGGGACTCTAAAAATAACGAATAGTAAAGTCGAACACTCAGGAAATATAAGATATACTAAACAATATATAAAAGAAAGTGAAATTTTAGGACGGTTTAATTCGCAATTAATAAAAGAACCAAAAACAGAAAATAGCAATCTAGATCAGGCTCGTATGAATCTATTACAATTTCTAAAAACACTTGAAGGTAGCACAAATCATCAGGAAATAGTAGAAGATGCTAAAAAACAGATAGCCTACCATACAAATTTAATTACAGAACACCAGGCAGAAATAGATAGAATAAATGAAGGACTAGATTATTTAACAAGACAAAAAGTAAAAAATATAGTACCAAGTGGAAGAAACAGAAATTAAAAATTTCCTGTTTTTTTATTAACTTTACTATGTTCGGTTGAAAGGTGCGAAAATATGTTCTATAATAAAAACAGGAGGAATTTCTATGAAAGAGCGAATTATATTCCATATTGATGTAAATAATGCTTTTTTGTCTTGGAGTGCAGTTTTGCTTTTAAAACAAGGCTATAAACAGGATATCAGAAAAATACCAGCAATTATTGGAGGAGATGAAACCAAAAGACGAGGTATTGTTTTAGCGAAATCTCCTATTGCAAAAAGATTTGGAGTAGTAACCGCAGAAACTCTTTATTCTGCCAAAAAGAAATGCCCTACTTTACAGATATTTTCACCAAATTATAAATGGTATTATGAAAAATCGAGAGAATTAATGAAATATTTATCACAATATACCCCAGTAATGGAACAATTTTCAGTAGATGAGTGCTTTTTAGATATGACAGGAACCTCTTATCTTTATAAAGATTACATAAAGCTTGCCTATTCCATCAAAGAAGAAATAAAAAATAAATTTGGCTATACTGTAAATATTGGAATAGCAAATAATAAACTTTGTGCTAAGATGGCCTCAGACTTCGAAAAACCAGATAAAGTACATACCTTATTTAAAGATGAGATAAAAGAAAAATTATGGCCTCTTCCTGTTAAAGACTTGTTTATGGTAGGAAAGAAAACAGCACTAGAGCTCCAGAAATTAAATATTAAAAAAGTAAAAGACTTAGCAGAAAGCCCAGATACTCTCCTTTATAAACATTTTAAAAATCAAAGCACGTATTTAAAGGAGGCTGCCAATGGAATTGATACTTCTAAAGTAGAAGCACACTCCAGCAAAAATGAAAGTATCAGTATCTCAGAAACGCTACCCTATGATTATGATGATGAAGAAAAACTAAAAGAAGTATTATTCCGTCAAACAGAAGAAGTGGCAAGGGAACTTCGTTATAAAAAACAATACACAAAAACAGTAGCTGTTATCTTTAAAAATAATAGGTTTATAAGTTATTCGGCTCAAATGGGATTATTTAACGCTACAGATAAAACAGAAGAAATTTATAAAACAGCAAAAGAGATATTTGAGAAAAATTGGAAAGAAGACCCCATTCGTCTCATTGGACTGCGTCTTGCAAACCTAACAGAAAAACGCGAAAAGCAGCTTTCGCTCTTTGATGAAAATAACGAAAAAGAAGAAGATGACAAAATTCAAAAGACATTAGACGAAATCAATAGAAAATATGGTGGGACTAAAATTGCCCCAGCTTCCTTAAAACTATTAGGAGAAGACAATGATAACAATAAATATAAAAGAAAAGAATAGAGAAAAGTAGTATAAAATAGAGAATAAAATAATAAAAAGAAATAGGTAATGGTTTATTTCTTTTTTATTATAAGGAAAATAAAGTGAAAAAAATACAAAAAAGCCTTGCAAAATAAAGAAATACCATGCTATAATTAAATACGTGTGACTGCTTAGATGTGTGAGGTTGCCGATACACCGGGTTAAGTTGTTAATCAGATATCGGGTTATTTGCACGGAGCGAGTCTATACTAGATATAGGCGAAGGGAGGATTTAAAATGTCAACAGCAAAAGTTCGTATTCGTATGAAAGCATATGATCACAGAATATTAGACAATGCCGTAACAAAGATTGTAGAAACAATCAAAAGATCAGGTGGAGAAATCTCAGGTCCAGTACCACTTCCAACTGAAATTGAAAAGTTCACAATCCTAAGAGCTGTTCACAAATATAAAGATAGTCGTGAACAATTCGAAATGCGTACACACAAAAGGCTAATTGATATCAAAAATCCAAGCAAGGAAACGATCGATGCCTTAGCGCATTTAGATTTACCTAGCGGTGTGGATATTGACATCAAGACAAAATAATTTAGGAGGAAATAATAATGAAAGGAATCTTAGGTAAAAAAGTCGGAATGACTCAAGTTTTCACAAAAGATGGAAAACTAATTCCGGTTACTGTTGTTGAAGTAGAACCAAATGTGGTAACACAAATCAAAACAGTAGAAAAAGATGGCTATGTTGCTGTACAACTTGCAACCTGTACAAAAAGAGCAAAACTAAGCAATAAGCCAGAACAAGGTCATACCAAGAAAGCTGGTACTGAGCCTAAGCGCTTCTTAAGAGAAATTAGAGGAGTAAATGCAGAAGATTATACACTAGGACAAGTAATTAATGTAGATATCTTCGAAGAAGGAGAAATTGTTGACGTAACAGGAATTAGCAAAGGTAAGGGGTACCAAGGTGTAATTAAACGTCACAATCAATCTCGTGGACCTATGGGACACGGTTCACAATACCATAGAGGTGTAGGTTCTCTTGGAACAATGAGACCAATGCACGTTCTAAAAGGTAAAAAACTTCCTGGACAAATGGGAAATGTACAAAGAACAGTACAAAACCTAGAAATTGTAGCAATAGATACTGAAAATAGTTTGATTTTAATCAAAGGAAATGTTCCAGGACCAAAGAAATCATTAGTTATCATCAAAACAGCTGTTAAAAAGCCAAATGCGAAAGTAGAAAAAGCAGATTTAATTACTTATGTAGAAGAATCTGTAAATGAAAAAGTAGCAGAAGAAATGGTAGAAGCTGCAGAAGAGACTACTGAAACAGTAGAGACAAAAGAAGCAAGCGAAGAAGAACAAGCTGTTGCAGCAGAAGAAGAAAAATCATCACAAGAATAAATAAGAAAAACAAAATAGAATTTTACAATACATAATAATGTGATGAAAGGAGGAGAAAAGGTATGAAAAAAATAGATCTTTTAAACCTTAAAGGTGAAAAAATTAATGATATCAAACTAAATGAAGAAATTTATGGAATTACCCCAAATGATAAAGTCCTATATGATGCTATTATCTTAACACAAGCATCATTAAGACAAGGTACACATAGTACTAAAACCCGTTCTGAAGTAAGAGGTGGAGGAAGAAAGCCTTGGAGACAAAAAGGAACAGGTCATGCTCGTCAAGGTTCTATCCGTTCAGTGCAATGGGTAGGTGGTGGACGTTATGGAACACCAGTACCAAGAGATTATAGTAAAAAACAAAACAGAAAAGAAAGACGCCTAGCATTAAGATCTGCTTTAGCACATAAAGCACAAGATAATGAAATTATGGTAATTGAAGAATTAGTATTCACAACACCAAAAACAAAGGAAATGGTTTCATTACTAAATACATTAAAGTTAAGTGATAAGAAAGTGCTAATCGTAATGGAAAACGAAAGTTACGAAGAAAACGTAATTCTATCAGCAAGAAATCTTCAAAATATAGCATTAATCTATGCTGATGAAATTAACGTTTTAGATTTAGTAAACTCAGATATGATGCTAGTAACAGAAAAAGCATTATCACAAATTGAGGAGGTGCTTCGTTAATGGATACTAAATACTTAGAAATTATTAAAGCACCAGTAATTACTGAAAAATCACAAAGCTTAAGTTCTATGGGAAAGTATGCTTTTCTAGTAGATCCAAAAGCTAATAAAACAGAAATTAAAAGTGCTATTGAAAAACTATTTAATGTAAAAGTAAAAAGTATTTCTACATTAAATGTAAAACCTAAAAAGAAGAGAGTTGGACGTTACTCTGGAATGACAAATCGCGTGAAAAAAGCAATTGTTACCCTAGAAGAAGGTCAAACAATCTCACTTGGTTAAGGAGGATGAATTATGGCAATTAGAAATTATAAGCCAACGACACCTGGACGCCGTAAAATGAGTACGCTAGTAAATGAAGAATTAACAAAATCTACTCCTGAAAAAAGTCTAACAGTTCGTTTGCAGAAGAAAAGTGGACGTAATAATCAAGGGAAGATTACAGTTCGTCATCAAGGTGGCGGTGTAAAAAGAAAATACCGTATCATTGATTTTAAAAGAAACAAACTTGAAGTACCTGGTGTTGTAGCAAGCATTGAATATGATCCAAACAGAACGGCAAATATTGCATTAATCAATTATAAAGATGGAGAAAAAAGATATATTTTAGCTCCAAAGGGATTAAAAGTAGGTGCAGTGATTTCTGCAGGAGAAAATGCAGATATCAAAGTAGGAAATGCCTTACCATTAATGGCAATTCCAGTAGGTACTATGGTACATAATATTGAGCTTCGTCCTGGAAAAGGTGGAGAACTAGCAAGAAGTGCTGGAACTTCTGCTCAAATTCTTGGACGTGAAGGTGCCTATGTAATGCTACGTTTATCAAGTGGAGAACAAAGAAAAGTACTTGGAACTTGTATGGCAACGATTGGTGAAGTTGGAAATGAAGACGCATCTCTTGTAAAACTTGGAAAAGCAGGAAGAAGTCGTCATATGGGAATCCGTCCAACAGTTCGTGGTTCTGTTATGAACCCTAACGACCATCCACACGGTGGTGGAGAAGGACGTGCACCAATTGGACGTAAAGCACCAGTAACCCCTTGGGGTAAACCTGCACTTGGATATAAGACACGTAAGAAAAAACAATCTGATAAGTTTATTGTACGTCGTCGTAATGGTAAATAGGAAAGGATGATTAAAAAATGGCTAGAAGTTTAAAAAAAGGCCCTTATGTTAATGCGAAGCTATTAAAAAGGGTACGCGAATTAAATAAGTCTGGAAAAAAAGAAGTCATTAAAACATGGTCACGCCGTTCCACTATTTTTCCTGATTTTATAGGACACACATTTGCTGTTCACAACGGTAAAGAGTTTATACCAGTTTATGTTACAGAAGACATGGTTGGGCATAAATTAGGAGAATTTGCATTAACTCGTAAATTTGGTGGACATGGTTCAGACAAGAAAAAATAAAAATAATGACTAGGAGGAAATTGTATGGAAGCAAGAGCAATCGCAAAATCACAAAGAACATCTCCTATCAGAGCAAGAATTGTAATTGATACAATCCGTGGTAAAGATGTAAGTGATGCGTTAACCATATTAGATAATATTAATAAAAAATCAGCTAGACTCATCAAAAAAGTACTAGCTTCAGCAATTGCGAATGCCGTAAACAATGAAGGTGCAGATGCTGCAACCTTATACGTAAAAGAAGCAAGAGTAGATGCTGGCCCAGTAATGAAACGTGTAAAAATTGATTCACGTTCACATACAAAAAGAAATGATAAAAGAACTAGTCACATTGTAATAACAGTGGCTACAAAATAATCGAAGGAGGACATACGCATGGGACAAAAAGTAAATCCTAATGGACTTAGACTTGGCATCAATAAAGACTGGGAAGCAAAATGGTATGCAAATAAAAGCGACTTTTCAGAGAAACTACTAAAAGATATTGAAATCCGTAAATTTTTTGAAAAGAACTTAAAAAATGCCGGAATTGCAAAAGTTGAAATTGAAAGAAATGCTAAGAGATGCGAAGTAATTGTACACACTTCTAAACCTGGTGTTATGATTGGCCGTGGCGGAGAAGAAATAGAAAAACTTAAAAAACAATTATCTAAAGTAGCAGACGAAAATGTACAAATTTCCATCGTTGATATCAAAAAAGCTGATATTAATGCTCAATTAGTTGCTGACTCTATTGCAAATCAAATCAGTAACAGAGCATCATTCCGTATGGCTCAAAAACGTGCAATTAGAAATGCAATGAAGGCAGGAGCTAAAGGAATTAAAACAAGTGTATCTGGACGTCTAGGTGGTGCTGATATGGCACGTAGCGAAGGATACACAGAAGGAACAATTCCACTACATACTTTAAGAGCAGATGTTGACTATGCAACTTCAGAAGCAGATACAACATTTGGAAAAATCGGAGTTAAAGTATGGATTTATAAAGGAGAAATTCTTCCTTCTAAAAAAGGTAAAGGAGGTAAGTAAGTATGTTAATACCATCAAGAACAAAATATCGTCGTGTTCATAGATTACCTCATGAGGGAAAGTCACGCGGAAACCGTGAACTATCTTTTGGAGAATACGGGCTTCAAGCAAAGGAAGGTGCTTGGATTACAGCAAACCAAATCGAAGCAGCTCGTATTGCAATGACTCGTTATATGAAACGTGGTGGTAAAGTTTGGATCAATATCTTCCCACATATGCCACTTACGAAAAAACCAATTGGTACTCGTCAGGGAAAAGGTAAAGGTAATGTCGAAGGATGGGTTGCAGTCGTTAAAGAAGGCAAGATTATGTTCGAAATTGCTGGAGTTTCAGAAGAAGTTGCTCGTGAAGCTCTACGCCTAGCATCTCACAAGTTACCAGTTGCCACAAAATTTGTAAAGAAAGAAAATGGTGGTGAGTAATATGAAGGTAAAAGAAATTAGAGAATTATCAACAGAAGAAATTAATGCAAAGATTAAAGAAACAAAAGAAGAATTATTTAACCTACGTTTCCAACAAGCAACAGGAAACCTAGAAAAACCTTCACGAATCAGAGAATTAAGACACACCGTTGCCAGAATGAAAACCGTTCTAAAAGAACGTGAAATAAATGAATAGGAGGTAGACGATGGAAAAAAAGGTTAAAAAAGAGCTTGTCGGAAAAGTAGTAAGTGCGAAAAACGATAAGACAATTACAGTTTTAGTAGAAACTTATAAAAAACATCCGTTATATCATAAAAGAGTGAAAGACTCTAAGAAATATACTGTTCATGATGAAACAAATAAAGCGAAAGTTGGAGATACAGTAAAAATTGTCTCAACAAGACCAATCTCAAAAACTAAACATTTCTATTTAAAAGAAATCGTAAAAGAAGCAGTTATTGTATAACAAGTGCGAAGGAGGAATAATCTATGTTACAACAAGAAAGTAGGTTAAAAGTTGCTGATAACTCAGGCGCAAAAGAACTATTAGTAATTCGCGTTCTAGGTGGAAGTAAAGTAAAAACCGGTAATATTGGAGACGTAGTTGTAGGAACTGTAAAAAATGCAATTCCAAATTCTAACGTACCAAAGGGAAAAGTTGTAAAAGCAGTTATCGTTCGTAGCCGTCAAGGTGTCCGCAGAGACGATGGAAGCTACATCAAATTCGATGACAACGCTTGCGTCATCATTAAAGATGACAAGAGTCCAGTAGGTACTCGTATTTTTGGACCAGTAGCAAGAGAACTTCGTGACAAAGACTATATGAAAATCGTATCTTTGGCTAAAGAAGTACTATAAAGGAGGATAATATGAACTTTAAAGTAGGAGACAAAGTTGTAGTTATCGCTGGTTCTGACAAAGGTAAAGAAGGAAAAATCATTAAAACATTAAGACGCGAAAACAAAGTCGTTGTAGAAGGTGTTCACGTTGTAAAAAAACACCAAAAAAATGATGGACAAGGAAATGGTGGAATCGTTGAAATGGAAGCGCCAATTCATGCATCTAATGTAATGATAGTAGATCCTAAAACAAAGAAAAGAACTAGAATAGGACATACAACTGATAAAGATAATAAAAAAATAAGAATAACAAAAAAATCAAACGAAAAGCTTGATTAGTGGAAGGAGGGTAATATATGAACCGCCTAAAAGAAAAATACTTAAATGAAGTAGTTCCAAGTTTAATGAGTAAACATAACTATAAATCAATTATGGAAGTTCCAAAATTAGAGAAAATCGTAATCAATATGGGAGTAGGAGATGCTACTAGCAATTCTAAACTATTAGATGCAGCAGTAGCAGACCTTGAAAAAATCTCAGGACAAAAACCAGTAATTACAAAAGCGAAAAAGTCAATCGCTGGATTTAAAGTAAGAGAGGGTCAAGCAATCGGATGTAAGGTTACATTACGTGGAGAAAATATGTATAATTTTATGGACAAATTGATTGCAATCGGACTTCCTCGTGTTAGAGATTTCCGTGGGGTAAGCCCAAAAGCATTTGATGGTAGAGGAAACTATACTATGGGAATTAAGGAACAATTAATTTTCTCTGAAATTGATTATGATGATGTAGTAAAAGTGCGTGGTATGGATATCGTATTCGTAACAACAGCAAAGACTAATGAGGAATCATTTGATTTATTAAATGAACTAGGAATTCCTTTTAGAAAGTAATTGGAGGGTAAACATGGCAAAAAAAAGTATGATAGCAAAAGCTAATAGAAAACAAAAGTACAAAGTGCGTCAGTATTCACGTTGTGCTCGTTGTGGAAGACCTCATGCAGTTATGAGTAAATTCGGAATATGCCGTATTTGCTTCCGTGAATTAGCTTATAAAGGACAAATACCAGGAATTAAAAAATCAAGTTGGTAATTGGAAAGGAGGAGACTTTATGGCAGTAGTAACAGATACTATAGCAGATATGCTAACACGCATCCGTAATGCAAACCAAATGCGTTATGAAGAAGTACGTGTACCAGCATCTAACTTAAAGAAAGAAATCGCTCGTATCTTAAAAGACGAAGGATTTATAAAAGATTATAAATTAGAAAAAAATGATGTTCAAGGAACTCTAATCTTAACTCTTAAATACACAGAGAAAAAAGAAAGAGTTATCACTGGACTTAAGAGAATTTCCAAACCAGGACTTCGCGTTTATGCTAAGAATGATGAAATTCCTAAAGTGTTGAATGGACTTGGAATCGCAATTTTATCAACATCTAAAGGAATTATGACAGATAAAGAAGCTCGCAAACAAAATATAGGTGGAGAAGTTCTAGCTTATATTTGGTAAGATAAGAAATATAAGGAGGTGTCAAAATGAGCCGTATTGGAAAACGTATTATTGTAGTTCCAGAAGGAGTAACAGTGAAAGAAGAAAACGGAGTTGTAATTGTTACAGGACCTAAAGGAACATTAGAACAAAAAATGCTAAAAGATATTACTATGACACAGACAGATAACAATATTACACTAGATCGTAAATGTGAATCAGCAAAAGCAATGCATGGAACAATGAACGCACTAATTCAAAATATGATTAAAGGTGTAAAAGATGGTTTTGAAAAAGAATTAGAAATCATTGGTGTTGGTTATCGTTTCAATGTGCAAGGTAAAAAATTAGTGATCAACGCTGGATATTCTCATCCAGTAGAAATGATAGTACCAGAAGGACTTACAGTAGAAGCAAAAAGCAATACTGAAATTACTGTTAAAGGTATCGATAAAGTAGCAGTTGGTGAATTTGCTGCCAACGTTAGAAAGGTAAGAAAGCCTGAACCATATAAAGGAAAAGGAATTCGTTACAAAGATGAACATGTTCGTCGTAAAGAAGGAAAGAAAGCTGCTTAATAAGTAGGAAGGGAGAATTATTATGATAAAGAAAGAATCTCGTAATAGTATGCGCGTTGTTCGTCATAAGCGTATTCGTAACAAGATTTCAGGAACAAGTCTAGTTCCAAGATTATGTGTATTTAGATCAAATACTGGAATCTATGCACAAATCATTGATGATGAAACAAAATCTACAATAGTCGCTGCTTCCTCATTAGACAAAGATTTAAAAATTGCAAATGGAAGTAATATAGAAGCAGCAAAATTAGTAGGAGAAGCTATCGCTAAAAAAGCAGTAGCTAAATCTATTACGAAAGTAGTATTCGATAGAGGTGGTTACCTTTATCATGGTCGCGTAAAGGCTCTAGCAGAGTCAGCTCGCGAGAATGGATTAGAATTCTAATAGGAGGTTAGTATGCAAAGAAAAACACAAGACCCAAAAGCAAAAGAGTTTGAAGAATTAGTAATTGACATCAAAAGTGTTGTTAAAGTTAACAAGGGTGGACGTCAAAGAAGATTCTCTGCAATTGTTGTGATTGGGGATAGAAAAGGTCGTGTTGGATTAGGTACAGGAAAAGCCAATGAAGTACCTGATGCAATCAAAAAGGCAATTCAAGATGCCAATAAAAATATGATTAAAATACCTCTAATTGATGGAAGAACAGTGGCACACGAAGCCATTGGAACAGCAGGAGCTGCACGTGTTATTTTAAAACCTGCCCCTCGTGGTACTGGTGTAATTGCCGGTGGTTCTGTACGTGCTGTCCTAGAATTAGCAGGAGTACGTGATATTGTCTCAAAATCCCTTGGTGCAAGAACAAAACTAAATATGGCAACAGCTGCCCTTAATGCATTAAAATCAATGAAAACACCAGAAGAGGTTGCAAAACTTCGTGGTAAAACAGTAGAGGAGATATTAGGATAATGAAATTACATGAATTAGAAAAAAATATCGGCGCTACTCATAGAAGAAAACGCGTAGGTAACGGTCCAGGTAGTGGCTTAGGAAAAACATGTGGCCGTGGACAAAAGGGACAAAATGCACGTAGTGGTGGAGGAGTTTCACCAGTATTTGAAGGTGGACAATTACCACTATATAGAAGACTTCCAAAAAGAGGATTCTCAAATCATATGTTTAAAAAAGTGTATGCTGTAATCAATATTTCAGACTTAAACCGTTTTGAAAATGGTACAGTAGTAACACCAGCTTTATTAAAAGAAGCAGGAATTGTAAAAAAAGAATTA
The DNA here is from genome assembly GCA_910583685.1 of uncultured Bacilli bacterium. Classification (GTDB taxonomy): domain Bacteria; phylum Bacillota_I; class Bacilli_A; order RF39; family UBA660; genus MGBC119817. The sequence goes on along the minus strand of CAJTXY010000005.1, from coordinate 27,574 downwards.
AGTGGAATTAAGGTTTTAGGAGAAGGAACACTAGAAAAGAAACTTACAATCCAAGCCCATAAGTTCTCTAGTTCTGCCTTAGAAAAGATCAAAGCAAGCGGAAGCAAAGCTGAGGTGATCTAGTATGTTTAAAACCATGAAGCAATTATTTGCATCCAAGAATAAAGATTTACGAAAAAGAATCTATTTCACACTTGGAGCATTAACAATCTTCATACTTGGAACTGCAATTAGAGTGCCAGGTACCAAAGATTTAACAAGTAATTTAGGTTTCTTAGAGCTAATAAACACAATGGGTGGAGGAGCTTTAAAGAACTTCTCAATATTTGCTTTAGGGGTTATGCCTTATATTACGGCATCCATTATTATTCAACTATTACAACTAGACATTATTCCATATTTTTCCGAACTTGCAAAACAAGGCCATACAGGAAGACAAAAGATAAACCAAATCACAAGATATATGGGAATCGCTTTCTCTTTCATTGAAGGTTATGCCTTTGCCTTTGCATTCATTGGAAAAAGTGGAGATCCAATGAAATACTTATATATTGCTACAGTCCTAACAGCAGGAACTGCATTCCTGTTGTGGCTAGGAGATCAAATTAGCCAAAAAGGAATTGGTAATGGAATTAGTATGATTATTATGGCAGGAATTATTGCAACCCTTCCTCAAATGTTTATTACAGCATTTCAAGGGTTAGTAACAATTACAACAGCACAAGCAACCGTTCTTGGAATTGTTAAGTTCCTATTGTTCGTTCTTATCTACTTTGTAATTGTAATCGGTGTTATATTTGTTCAAGAATCGGAACGAAGGATTCCAATTCAATATGCCAATAAGTCAACAAGTGCATACGGAGCAAATCAATCATTTATGCCAATCAAGATTAATACCGCTGGAGTGGTACCAGTCATTTTCGCCTCAAGCTTAATGGCTGTTCCTGGAATTATTTCAGGTTTCGTAAATAAAGAAGGCTTTACGTTATTCGTTCAGAAATATTTAACATATACAACCCCAGTAGGTTTCTTAATCTATGTAATCTTAATCTTCTTCTTCGCATATTTTTATACCTTTATTCAATTTAAACCAGAAGAGTTTGCTAAAAACTTACAACAAAATGGTGGCTATATCCCAGGTATTAAACCAGGAGAAGAAACAGAAAAGCATATTAGTAAAGTACTATCAAGACTTACTGTGTTAGGAGCATTATTTCTAGTAGTAATTGCTGGACTTCCAATTTTATTCTCAAAATTTACAACTCTTCCAACCAGTGTATCAATTGGTGGAACAGGACTATTAATCGTAGTTGGAGTTGCTCTTGAGACATATAAACAATTAGAAGGTAGCTTGCTTACTAGAAATTATAAAAAAGGATATAGCAGACGATGAAAAATATAATGTTTATCGCACCACCCGCTGCTGGAAAAGGAACTCAAGCGGAAATGGTAGTAATGAAGTATGAAATTCCTCATATTTCAACAGGTGATATTCTAAGGGAAATATCAAAAGAAGATAGTGAACTTGGAAATTATGTACTAGAAACACTAACCAGTGGTAGATTAGTTAAAGATGAAATCACATATCAATTAATAGAAGAACGCCTAAAAAAAGAAGATTGTAAAAATGGTTTTATTATAGATGGCTTTCCCAGAACCTTGGAACAGGCTATAAAATATGATGAAATTTTAAATCGTCTAGGCCAAAATATCGGCTGTGTGTTCTTATTAGAAATTGATGAGAAGACATTAGAAAAAAGAATTACAGGTCGTAGAATTTGCGAAGATTGTAAATCAGTTTTCAATATTAATGAAGAAGAGCGTACTCCACAAATAGAATCTAGTTGTGATTACTGTGGAGGCCGACTTTATCAAAGAAGTGATGATAATATTGAGGCTTTTCAAACAAGATACAAAATGTATTTAGAAAAGACAGAGCCTATTATCAAACACTACGAAAATATGGGAGTGCTATACCGAATTGATGGAACAAAGCCAATCGGTCGAGTATTTCACGAAATAGATTGTATTATTAAAGGTAGTGAGAATAAGTGATTACAATAAAAAGCGAACGTGAAATAGCATTACTGCGTCAAGCAGGAAATATTGTCTATAAAACGCATCAGTACCTAAAACCTTACATAAAAGAAGGAGTTACAACTCTACAACTCGATAAACTTGCAGAAGACTTCATAAGAAAAAATGATGCAACTCCTTCTTTTAAGGGATACAATGGTTTTCCAGGAAGCATATGTACCAGCATCAACGATGAAGTAGTACATGGAATTCCAGAAAACAGGAAATTAAAAAATGGTGATATTATTTCAGTTGATATTGGTGCTTGTTACAGAGGTTATCATGGAGACTCTGCATGGACATATGCAGTAGGAGAAGTAGATGAAGAGAAAAGATACTTAATGGAACACACCGAAAAAGCCCTTTATCAAGGACTAGAAGTAATTAAACCAGGAATGCGTATTGGTGATATTGGTAATGCCGTAGAAAGTTATGCCCATAAACATAATTTAGGAGTAGTCTTAGAACTATGTGGTCATGGAGTCGGCACAAAACTTCATGAGTCCCCTGATGTACCTAACTATGGTGTAAAAGGAACAGGTCCTAAATTAAAAGAGGGAATGGTGCTGGCAGTAGAACCAATGCTAAATATCGGCAGTCCAGATATTTATATGTTAGAAAATGACTGGACGATTGTAACCGAAGATTCTCGTCCATCAGCTCATTATGAACATACAGTAGTTGTAACAAAAGATGGATACCAAATACTGACAGGAGAGTGAAAAGATGGCAAAAGAAGATACAATTGAAATAGAAGGTAAAGTTCTAGAAATTATACCAGGTGGAAAGTTTAAAGTAGAATTAGAAAACGGACACCTAGTGGAAGCCCACGTTTCTGGTAAAATACGAATGCATTACATTCGCATCTTACCAGGTGATACCGTAATGATAGAACTGTCGCCTTATGACTTAACACGTGGGCGTATTACCTATCGTAAATAGTAGGAGGGATAATAATGAAAGTAAAACCATCAGTAAAGAAAATTTGTGCAAAATGTAAAATCATTAAGCGTAAAGGTCGCGTTATGGTAATTTGTGAAAACCCAAAACACAAACAAAGACAAGGATAATTTTATAGGAGGTGTACTATGGCACGTATTAAAGGTGTAGATATTCCAAATGATAAACATATTTGTATATCACTAACTTACATTTATGGTATTGGAAGAAGTCTTGCAAAAACACTTTGTGAAAAAGCAGGAGTAGATCCAACAATGAAGGCAGGAGAGGTATCTCAAGAGGACTTAATTAAATTAAGAGATGAGATTAACAACCACTTAACAGAAGGTGATCTTCGTCGTGAAGTAAGTATGAATATCAAAACAAAAATGGAAATTAATTCTTATGAAGGTAGCCGTCATAAAAAAGGATTACCAGTAAGAGGTCAAAGAACTTCTCGTAATGCTCGTACTCGTAAAGGTAAGGGTAAGACTGTTGCAAATAAGAAGAAAGTTTAATAACGAAAACTAATTTAAAAGGAGGTTAGACTTATGGCTTATAAAACAAGAAAGAAAAAAGTAAAAAAGAATGTTCCAGAAGGTGTTGCACATATTCATTCTACATTCAACAATACAATTACAACAATCACAGACAAAGAAGGAAATGTAATTAGTTGGGCATCAAGTGGAGCAATCGGATTTAAAGGAAGTAAGAAATCTACTCCATTCGCTGCAGGTATGGCTGCTGAAGCTTGTGGAAAAACTGCATACGATATGGGAATGCGTAAAGTAGAAGTCTACGTAAAAGGTTTAGGTCCAGGACGTGAAACAGCAATTCGCTCACTTCAAACTGCAGGTTTAGAAATCACTGCAATTAATGATGTTACACCAATCCCACATAATGGATGTCGTCCACCAAAACGTCCACGTGGATAGTAGGTTTTGTAATTTAAATAAAGGGAGGTTAGTTTCATGTTACAATTTGAAAAACCAATTTACAAAATAACAGACTCAGTAGAAAGTAATTTCTATGGAAAGTTTGAACTAGAACCACTTGAAAGAGGGTTCGGACATACACTAGGAAATGCACTAAGACGCGTGATGCTATCATCACTTCCTGGAAGTGCAATTAGCAGTGTAAAAATTGCTGGAATTCTACATGAATTCCAAACCATTGAAGGTGTTATGGAAGATGTTACTACAATCATCTTAAATTTAAAGAGTGTAGTAATTAAAAATCACTCAAATGAGGCTAAAGTAGTACGCATCAATGCGAATAAAGAAGGAATTGTTACAGCAGGTGATATTGAGCACGATGCCGATATTGAAATTGTAAATCCTGATCAAATTATTGCAACTCTTGCCAAAGGTGGAAAACTAGAAGCAGAGTTTACAGTAACAAATGGAAGAGGATACGTTAAAAGTGAAGAGAACAAGCGTCTTCTTGATATCAAAAAAGCAGGAGTTATTGCGATTGACTCTATCTATTCTCCAATTGAGAGAGTATCATATGAAGTAGAAAGTGCTCGTGTTGGACAAGATGAAAGCTATGATAAACTAGTATTAAATGTATGGACAAATGGTTCTATTAAACCAGAAGAAGCAGTTGCCCTAGCATCACGTATCTTAATTGAACACTTTGAAATCTTGACAGATTTATCATCTATTGCCGATATGAGTGGTATGATGATTGAAAAAACAGAAGATCCAAAAGTAAAAGCATTAGAAACATCAATCGAAGATTTAGATTTCTCTGTCCGTGCATATAACTGTTTAAAACGTGCAGGAATTCATACATTACAAGACTTAGTAAATAAAAGTGAAAATGATATGATGAAAATTCGTAATTTAGGTAAAAAGTCTCTAAAAGAAGTATTAGACAAGATTAGAGATATGGGCCTTATTTTACGTGATGATGACTAAAGGAGGTAAATTATGGCATATAGAAAATTAGGACGCGATAATAAACACAGAAGAAGTATGCTTGCAACACTTACAAAGCAAGTAATTCTAAATGAGCAAATTACAACAACAGACACACGCGCTAAAGAAGTTCGTAAGTTCGTTGATAAAATGATCACTTATGGTAAAAAAGGTGATCTAGGATCACGTCGTCGTGCTCTTGCATTTGTTCATAATGATAAACAAGTAGTAGATAAAGTATTTAATGACCTAGCAAAACGTTATGAAAATCGTAATGGTGGCTATACACGAATTCTAAAATTAGACGAAAGACGTGGAGATAATGCCTTAATGGTAATTTTAGAGTTAGTTGACAAAAAGAGTAGTGATAAAGAATAAATCAAATGAATGTAAAATCATTTGATTTTTTTGTTTTAGCACTATCGTTTTATGATACAATAAAAATAGGTGAATAGTATGAAAAATAAAAATGGATTCACAATGATAGAACTCTTAGCTGTAATTGCAATACTTGGAATTATATCAACAATTGCTATTGCAGGAATACAGGGAATACTAAATAGGACAAAAGTAAGTTACTTAGACAATCAAAATAAAATGGTAGTCCTTGCGGGAAAGAATTATTATGCGGATCATAGAAGTCGGCTTCCCAAAGTGATTGGGCCTATTCATAAAGTAAGTTTGCAAACACTAATTGATTTAAAATACATAGATCCTGTAAAGGATGCGAAGGGAAATCTTTGTATTTCAGAAGATGGAAAAGAAAGTAAGGTAATAGTACAAAAAGTATCAAACGAAGAATATAAATATACGGCTTACCTATCTTGTAATGGAGAAGAATCAGGAAAAGATGATACTGTAGCACCTGTTGTAAGTTTGACGCCAGAAAAGACAACAGCTACAAGCAATATTCCAGTAAATGTAACCCTAAAAGTAGTAGACAATATAAAAGTACTAAGCTATCGTTACATTATTTATAAAGATGGAGAGGAATATAAAGATACAGGTTATAAAAATTATAAAGGAACAGTCCCTATTAAGCTAAAAGAAAGCGGTGTCTATACAATTAAAGCATATGGCTATGACACTAGTGGGAATAGAGGAGAAAAAATAGGAGGAGAGTATAAAATCGAAATATTAAAACCAGACTGTGAAGAAATTAACATCTCCTCTAGCCTATCCAGTAATAAGTGGCAAAATAAAGATATTACAGTTACAATTAATTCCAAAAATAACACAGTAGAGTCTTGGACAATAAAAGATACACATTATGATAATAAAACAAAAAAGACAACAAATAGTGTATTAGTGAAAAAAACAACTGCCAAAAGTAAAAAGATTAAATTAACTTTAAATGGAGAACATACCATAAAAGTAGAAGGTTACAACAGTGCAGGTGGAAAATGTACAGCCCAACTCAATAAAGATAGTTACAAGATCGATAAAGAAAAGCCAGTTGTTAAAACAATGACAGGAAACCCAGGAACTTGGACAAATAAAGATGTTTATCTAACAGCTACAGCCACAGAAGAATACTCAGGAATAGACCACTGGCAATATAGTAATGATAATAAAAAATGGATGAGTTACACGAATTCTTCAAAAAATCCATTTAAGACACCAGCATTTAGTACACAACAAAACATATATATGAGGGCAGTGGACAAAGCAGGGAATATATCATCCAAATCTATGAGTACAACATTAAAAATAGATAAGACAAAACCAATGAAACCAGTTTTAACAAACCCAACAAAAGGTAACTGGGTGAACTATAATTTCTCTGTGAAAGCTACTACAAAAGAAGAAGGTGCCGGAGTAGCATACTGGCAATATAGTTATGATGAGAAGAACTGGACAACTTATAAAGATTCAGCAACCAGCAGCTTCACCACAACGCCATTTAGTAAAGAAAGAAATCAACTGGTCTATATGAGAGTAGTTGATAAAGCTGGAAATATATCACCAACAGCAAATACGAGAATTAGAATAGATAAAACCGCTCCAGTTTGGAGTATAGCAAGCGTAACACCATCAAATGGAAGTATAGGACCTACAGATACATTAAAAATAACCTTTAAAGGAACAGATAATAATGGTTCTGTTACATCAAGTATTTCTGCAAATAATATCACAGTAAAAGTGGGAAATAAAACAGTAAATGTTAAAAAAGTATTAAGTGCTGCAAGTAATATTGCAAATGGAAAACAATATGCATTAACATTACCTGGAATATCTGGTGATGGAATTGTATCTATTACAATTAGTGCAAATACCCTAAAAGATGCTGCAAAGAATACAAATACTGCAGTAACACTAAAAACATCAGTCAAAGTAACTTCTATGAAAGTTTCAGAGGGAAAAGTAAGAGGGGGAAATATCGTTCTAGATAAGACCTCAGCAAGTAGTGGAGAACAAATATCTTTTTCTGTACATCCAGATAATAACTTTACCTATCAAGGAGCAACAGTAGTATGTGGCAATAAAGTGCAAGAACAATTAAACAAAAAGACACAGTCATTTACAATAAATTCAAACTGTAAGGATGTAAAGATATATCCGACCTGGGAAAAGGATGTATTTAATGTGTATAGGCCTGAAGGGGATTGGACAGGTGGATGGATTGATTCGAAAGGAGTAGGCAATATATCTGCTTTCATTAGCTCATGGGGAGTAGGTTTTGTTTCTGGCCGTTCAGGAGCAGAGGCACAAATGACAACTGCTAAATCTTTTGACATAAGAGATTACAAAAGCCTATCTGGACGGTATACAGTTAATAACTGTACAGGAAACTTCTGTGCTGTTCGAATTGGAATACAAAAAGATACCAGTCAGTGGCTTACTGAAGCAGATCCTTCACATAAAATAACATGGAAACCTGAAGAAAGTAAATATGAGGAAAAAGGATTTACAGTTGATATTAGCAATATACCTGCTGACAATTACCGTATCACAGTAAAAATGTTCATTGATGGAAGTCGTGGCGAAACAACGACCACTTATCATAAGTTGTGGTTTGTCGGAAAAACATATGATTACTGGAATAGGGGACTATAACATATTATTAAAATTAAATAGATAATAAGAGGAGGATAGTTAGAATATAAAATATCTTTCTTCTTTTTGTCGATCTATGTTATAATAGAGCCATAGAGGTGATGATATGAAGGCTCTGATTACTGGTGCATCAAGTGGAATTGGCCTAGAGATGGCAAAATATTTAGCAAGTAAAAAAACAGAACTAATTCTAGTGGCAAGAAGTAGAGATAAACTAGAACGTTTGCAAGAGGAGCTGCCTACCAAAACAACCATTATTGTAACAGACTTGAGTGTGGAACAGAAAGTAAAAGAATTATATGTACTAACAAAGAATGAAAACATTGATATTTTAATTAACAATGCAGGATTTGGATACTGTGGTGATTTTGATAAAGGAGAACTTACAGTGGATCTTCCAATGATAGAGACGAACATAAAAGCAGTTCATATTTTAACAAAGGCCTTTATGCGTGATATGATAAAGAAAGATAAAGGTTATATTTTAAATGTAGCATCGAGTGCAGGATTCCTGCCAGGTGGCCCATTAATGGCAACATATTATGCGACAAAATCTTATGTAGTGAGCCTAACAGAAGCGATATATTATGAACTTAAAAAAAGAAAAAGCAATGTTTCCATTTCCTGCCTATGTCCAGGACCAGTAAATACCAATTTTAATAATGTAGCAAATGTAGAATTCAAAATTAGGGGTTTGAAAAGTAGTGAAGTTGCACGCTATGCAATTGATGAAATGTTTAAGAAAAAAATGTTAATTATTCCAGGATTCAAAATAAAATGTATTAAATTCTTTAGTCATTTTCTAAGTGATAGAAGTTTATTAAAGAAAACATATAAAATCCAAAAAAAGAAAATAAAAAATAGAAAGAAATAGGAACGAATTTTCCTTTCTTTTTTTTGAAAAAAATGTATAATAGTAAGACAAGGAGAAAGCATATGGAAAACTTAATGACAGTGAAAAATTTAAATTATAAAAATATTATAAGAAATATAAATTTAGATATTCAAAAAGGTACAACAATTGCTATCTCAGGTTCAAATAAATGTGGTAAAACTACATTAATGAAACTATTATGTGGATTAATAGAAGATGAGGAATCAATAATATTTGAAAAAATATACTTAAATTCAATGCCCAAAACAGAATTATATAAAAAAATAGGTTTTTATATTCCAAGTATGAAGCTTCCCTTTGTTTTTAATAGTATAGAACAGGAACTTCTATTTGTACTAGACAACCTAGGATTACCTAAGGATCAAAGAAAAGAACGCTATAAAAAAATCATAACACTCTTTAAATTAAGATCACATACGATGAAAGATCCAGCAGACTTATATTCATTTTTAAAGGTAAAAGCGGAGCTGGCTCTTGCCGTTATTCATAAGCCAGAAATTCTATTTATAGATAATATTTGTGCAGAACTTACAAGAGAAGAGACCAAAGAAATCCTAGAAATTCTAAAAGTACTACAGAAAGAGGAAAATCTAACAATTGTAATGGCAACAGATCATTTAGAAGAAATCTTAGACTTTGAAAAACTATATATCCTAAATCAAGGAGAGATCCTATTAAAGGGCACTCCATTAGAAGTATTAGAAGAAGATAGTCTTTTAAATAAAATGGGCTTAACGCTTCCCTTTATGGTAGACTTATCATTAAAACTCAAATATTATGAATTAATAGATCATATCGAAACAGATATGGAAAGGTTGGTGAACATCTTGTGGAAATAGTATTAGAAAATGTATCAAGTACCTTACTTCACAACCTAACTTTGGAATTAAAAGAAGGAGAAATAATTGGAATCACAGGAGAAGGTAAGACAGAATTATTAAGAATACTAAATTATCAAACACCGATTGAAGGAAAAGCAAAGTATAAACAATTAATCTATAATAAAAAAAATATGTATGAAATTAGAAAAAAAATAAATTTAATTGAACAACAATTTAATAATCAATTTTTTTTATCAACAGTAGAAGAACATATAGCTTTTTTAATTAGATATTATAAGTTAGAAATAGAAGAGCCAAGGAAGAAAGTAATTTCTGCCCTAAAAATGGTAGGACTTTCTGAAGAATATTTACCAAAAGAGCTAGTAACACTATCAAGTAGTGAACAAAAGCTTTTACAAATTGCCCTATCCCTTCTTTCAAATCCAACAGTTTTATTGTTAGATGAGCCATTTATAAATTTAGATATGAAAGCCCAGAAAAAAATAGAGCGACTGTTACTAAAATTAAAAGAGAGATATAAAAAAACAATTATTATTGCTAGCCATAATAGTAATATGTTATATAATTTAACAGAAAAAATGGTCTTTCTGAAAAAAGGAACGATTTTAAAACAAGGGGATACAGGAAAACTGTATCAAAACGTAAAGTTTCTAACAAGATATCATTATGATATACCAGATATTGTTTTATTCGTTTACAAAGCAAGAGAACTAAAACAAGCTAAAATAGATTATCATAAAGATATAAGAGACCTAATTAAGGATGTGTATAAACATGTTTAAAACACATCCAATTGCCACAATCTTAAATTTATTTGCCCTAATAGTAGCATTCCTATTTTTGAATAATAGTATTTTTCTATTTTTTATTTCCCTAGCACTGTTTTTTTCTAACCGCCACACTTTAAGAAAAAAATACTACCTACTCTTAAAAATAACATTTGCACTCGCTATTATAAATTTGATATTAGGACATCTGAACTTTTTAGTGAAAATATTATTAGTGATCGTATATATAATAGAGGGACTTAGAGATTATAGTAAAATGGATTTAATCTATGTATATGATACCTTATTTCCTTTTGCTTCCAATTTTACTTTAAATCTTTTAAAATATACCTATTATCCAGAGATTCTTAGAAAAAAATACCAGTTGCTCTCAATGATAGATAAAGAATTAGGCTATAGGAAAAATATAAGATACTACCTATACTCACTAAAAAAATGTATAATGGAGTCTAGAAAAGAATTAAATAAATATACAATTAGTTATGAGAAAAGCCTGTATCTAAATCAAACAAGAAACAGATATAAAATCCCATTTTCAAAAGAGGACTTTTTCTTAATTATGATCCATATTATGGCAGTTATATTAATTATTTATTTAGGGAGGGGAACTTATGCGATATTTAATTAAATTTTCTTACGATGGAAGAAACTACTGTGGCTTTCAAATGCAACCTAATTTAAAAACAGTCCAAGAAGAGTTAGAAAGAGCTTTAAAAAAGATTAATAAGGGCACTCCTACAAAAATAAATGCGTCAGGAAGAACGGATAAAGGGGTTCATGCTTTAGGACAGATGGCACATTTTGATTTGGATATAAAAATAACAGAGCATAAACTAAAAAGAGCTTTAAATAGTAATTTGCCAGAAGATATTCACGTAATAGAAGCAAAGGAAGTAGAAGAAGCTTTTCACGCCCGCTATATGGTAAAAAGTAAAAAATATCAGTATATCTTAAACTTAGGTGAATATAATCCAATAGAGAAGGATTATGTCTACCAATATAATTACACATTAGATGTAAAAGCAATGAAAAAGGCTATACAGTACTTGAAAGGAACCTATGATTTCAGAGCCTTTGTCACAGAGAATATAAAAAAAGAAAATTGCGTTCGAACAATTACAAAAGTAGCCATAGAAAAAGACAGAAGTAATGCTGACAAAATAATTATAACTTTTGAAGGTAATGGTTTTTTAAGATATCAAGTGAGAAATATGGTAGGCATACTTTTAAAAGTAGGACAAAGGAAAATTTCCCCAGAAAAGGTAGCGGAAATTTTAAAAAGCTGTGATCGTAGCAAAAACGGAGTCACAGCACCAAGTGAGGGATTATATTTAGTAGAAGTAAAATATGGAAAAATTTAAAAAAACTGTTGATTTTACAAAGGTTTTTTAGTATAATCATAATCGGTACATTGAAATATCCCCACATTTCTTAAACCCTGGGAAAGTTTAAGTAATAAGGAATGGATAAAGGAGAAAAAATATGACAAGTTATATGCAAAAGAAAGAAACTATTGAACGTAAGTGGTATGTAATTGATGCTGAAAACGTTCCATTAGGTAGAGTTGCTAGTAAAGCAGCACATATTCTAAGAGGAAAACATAAAGCTACTTATACACCACATATTGATTGTGGAGATTATATTATTATAATCAATGCAGAAAAGGTAAAACTTACTGGAAATAAATTAGAGACAAAGAAATATTATTCTCACTCTATGTATCCAGGAGGACTTAGAGAAAGAACTGCCAAAGAAATGGTAGAAAAATATCCAGAAGAAATGGTAGAAAAAGCAGTAAAAGGAATGCTTCCTCATAACCGTTTAGGAAGACAAATGTATAAAAAATTATTTGTCTATACAGGAAGCGAACATCCACATATGGCACAAAAGCCTGAAGTAATGGAGGTTAAATAATGGCAAAAGATAATAAAAATGTATATACAGGAACAGGACGTAGAAAAACAAGTGTTGCTCGTGTAACACTAACTTCTGGTACTGGAAAAATTACAGTAAATGGACAAGACGTTCATAACTATCTACCATATGAAGTATTAGTAATGGATTTAACACAACCATTAGACGTTACCAACACAAGAGAGATGTTTGATGTTGATGCTAAAGTAAAAGGTGGAGGTTTCTCAGGACAAACAGGTGCAATTCGTCTAGGAATTGCTAGAGCATTATTAATGTATGATGCTAATACACCAAAGGATTCTGAAAATAGTTACCGTCGTATCTTAAAAGCAAATGGATTTATAACAAGAGATGCACGTAAGAAAGAACGTAAGAAACCAGGTTTAAAGAAAGCACGTCGTGCACCACAATTCTCAAAACGTTAATATTTACAGTTTCAATATTTGCAAAGTCCGATATATTCGGGCTTTTTAATTTCTAAAATAGGAATTTATAAACCACGTACATTATCGCTAGAAGCATTGAAAATTCAGTGCTTTTTTGTTGCATTCTCCCTGTCACTTTATATAATGCCTCATATATTATAGTGAGGAGGAATGATATGCTTAACTTAGATCTATTAAGGCAAATGTTAGTAATAGCAATAGCCTTAAGTACAATTACGTGTGCCTTTATTCAAAAGACAAAAGTCAAATTTAAAAAAAGTACTTGCTTATGTATTTATAGTCTAATACTAAATCTGCTACTTGGTATTTTATTTTGCAATAGTTTTACAAATGTATCTTTTCCTGCAAGTCTTTGGGTTGGCTTATTCTCCTTTATTGGAGCAGATACTATCTACAAGAGTTTAGAAGGAAAACTTGCTTCTCATAGTGATATTATTAACAAAAATATAATAGAGGTGCCAAAAGAAAACTTAATAGAAACGGATGTGAATATTTAATGGAAAAACCACTTTATCCGAGTCCTTATATGAGGATAACCCAAGGCTATGGAATAGGAAGTCATAAAGATAGTTATGCCATTGATGATGCTGGAAGTGATAGTGGAATAGACTATATCACAGCCCCATTTACAGGAACCATTAGAAAAATATACAAAACTGATGCCAATGAAGTATGGTTAGAAAGTAATGAACCAGTAGAATACCCAGATGGAACGATTGATTATATGACAGTTTTATTTGCACACGATAACGATGTTTCTAATTTATATGTTGGCAAAGTAATAAGACGAAAAGAAAGATTCTATGAAGAGGGCACCAAAGGAAATGCTACTGGAAATCACTGTCATATAGAGTGTGGAAGAGGGAGATTTACAGGTTCAGGTTGGGTTCAAAACTCTGCAGGTTACTGGTCTATTTTAAATCGAAAGAAACCAGAAGAATGTTTCTTTATCGATGATAGCATTCACGTCTTAAATAACAATGGCTATCAATTTAAAAAAATAGAGGCAACTTCCCCAGAGGATCCAAAAGAAGAGGAAAATACAAAAGAACCAGAAATTCCAAATCCTGACATCCCCGATAAAGAAAAACCAGAAGAAGATGACACAAAAGAACCAGAAAAAGACAATAGAAAGTTGATTTTTACATGCCAAAAAGATGATATTTATGCAATTAGACTAAAGCAAGGTCAAAAGCTATACTTAGAATAGGAAATAAAAAATTGGAAAACAAAAAAATAACATTGGCCAAAACCAATGTTATTTTTAACCTAAAGCTACATCCAAAATCATCATCACCGAAAAACCAACTAAAGTAAATAGTGCCATTAAATCTTTTTTCTGATTGCTCTGACTCTCAGGAATTAATTCTTCAACTACAACATAGACCATAGCCCCCGCTGCAAAAGATAATAAAAATGGAAGTAATGTTTGCACTTTCATAACCAAAATAGCACCAATGACTGCTGAAATAGGTTCTACAATACCACTTGCCTGACCATAAAAAAATGATTTGGTCCGAGAAAAACCTTCTCGTCTAAGTGGCAGACTAACTGCACTTCCCTCTGGAAAATTTTGTATTCCAATTCCAATTGCCAAAGTAATAGCAGAAAGCAAAGTAGCACCAGGTATATTATAAGCAAGTGAACCGAAAGCAACACCAATGACTAAGCCCTCAGGTATATTATGAAGAGTAATAGAAATGATAAGCATCAAGCATCGCTTAAGATTAGGACCATCCTTCTTTTCTTTTTTCTTCTTTTTTTCAGCCAAACTGTAAATTTTATCACCTGCATAAAGGAGCAGCCCTCCCCCAAAAAAGCCAACAAAAGCTACTAACCAAGGGATTAACTTAAGACTTTCTGCCATTTCAATCGCTGGACTTAAAAGTGACCAGAATGAAGCAGCAATCATTACTCCCGCTGAAAATCCGAGTAAGGCATCCATAATTCCCTTCTTAATCTCTTTAAAACAAAAGACAACTGCAGCACCAAGGGAAGTAATCGCCCAAGTGAAGAGCGATGCAATAAATGCCTGTGCTATTGGGGACAAATTAATAAAAAAATCAATCACAAAAATCCTCTACCTTTCACTATTTTAATCTATGTAACAAGTTAGCTTTATGTATAGGCAAACATACTATTAATATGGTTTACATTGACAATAGTAGGATTATGCGTTATTCTATCTTATAGAATAAGGAGGCTGGGAAAATGAAGAAAATAGTAGTGTTTACTATAATGGCAATAGGGTTCATTTTAATAATAATAGGTATTACAATAGGCTTTCCAGTAATAGAGAAAACTATAGTAGTAACAGATAAAATAGAGGAAAAAAAAACTCCACTAAATATAAGTTATCAACAACAAGTAATTCAAAAAGTAGAAGAGCACTTAGAGAATAATTATCAGCTTAAAGAGGGGAACAGTACAGTAGAGGCAGCCGCATTTTTAGATACAACAAAAGATGAATATCAGCAATATAAAGATTGTGGTGGTGAAATAAAATTCTCTAACGAAAACAATAATATTACTTACCAACTAACAACAAAATGTAAAAAAGATAAAGGAAATTTAAAAGTAGAATATAAAATTGCCTCCCTTAACAATATTAATATTGAAAATCCAGCTTTGTTAGAAGTATCAAATGGCTACTTTATAGTAGGAACAGCCAAAGACAATAAAGAAATAATTATAATGAAGTTTAATGACAACCACACCCTTGAGTTTACAAATAGTATAACAGGAGACCCAAATCCTCTTGATGCTTCCTCATATGCTACATTATCTGATGTCTATGAGGAAAAAGATGCCTATTATCTACTAGGTTATGCCCAAGGGGTAACAGGAGGATCCTATACAAATTTAATTTCCCAGCTCCAAAAAGCCTATCAAGAAGTAGGTATTGAACAAATGAATTATGGTTTTTCCTTTTTGTTAAAATATGATAAAAAGGGAAATCTAATTTCTGAAAAATTAATAGATCCAATAGATGGAGATGCAATTTTTGACAAGATCTTAGGAAAATACGGGAACGAATTAATTATGACCAGTAGTAGTAAAATTGCAAAATATGACAACGAAAAAGAAACCTTCAAATTTCATAACCTTTCAGAAGGATTTATAGAAGCTTCCTATCTAAAAAACAATTTCCTTTATGGTTATAGTAGAAAATGCAGTTATAATTCTACGAGTAGTAAATGGAATCAAAATGCATTAGTAAAGCTAAACTTATCTGGAAAATCTATATGGAGTCAAGCATTAAATTACGAAGAGAACTTAGGAAAAAATATATGTAGTAATTATATAAACAATGTATATAATATAGGAATGTACAATGCAATTGTCTATGACAACAATAGAAAAATTTCCATTTATAATGAAGATGGAAAAGAAATGAAAGAACTTGATTATTCAAAACTACAAAAGAAGAAAAAAAATCCAATTATAATGTATGATCTAAGAAATGAAGAAAAAAATATAAAAGTTATCTTAGATAATGGTGATAGTTTAATTATAGATACTTATAATGACAAGTATAAATTAATAAATCGTTATGCAACAGGATTATATAACACGATAAACCATTTGGAAACAATTAGAGATATCGGTAATATTACAAGTAAACAAGAAAGATTTATCGAATTCAAAATGTTAACTAAAAATAAATCAGCACTTCTTAGAATAGACTATCTTTATGAATAAAGCCTTATAGGGCTTTTTTCTTTTCGAAAAACATATAATTACTAAGGTGATGAAATGATTCATAAATATAAATACTTTTTGCTACTAATGACTTTTTTTGCAATTATAACAATCCAAATAGTGGATGCTAATCGACTGCCTTTAAAGCAAATCGTAATCACAGTAGACCCAGGCCACCCGAGTTATGTATTCCCCAATGTAGAGGTATAACAAATAAGAATCTATAAAATGTAAGGTACTTCAATGAAAGTATCTTTTATTATGATATAATAATAACTGAGGTGTTTATAATGAATTTAGCAATTATAATTGGAATATCAGAATATGATACACAAAGTAACTTACCATCTTGTAAAAATGATGCAAATTATTTCTTTCAATTACTTAAAACGTCGCAAAAATATGATGATATTCTTTATATAACAGAAAATACTGATTCAAATTCAATAATGGATGCTTTAGATGATTACATAAATAAATATTCTAATTCAGAAATTAATGAAATTTTCTTATATTTTTCTGGTCATGGTTACTTTAATGAAGAGGAATTTTATTTTTGTACATCAAATATCAATACTGCTATGATTAATTCTACTAGCGTGAGTAATAGTAATATTGATAAACTTATTAGAAAATTATCTCCAGAAGTTTATGTAAAGGTTATTGATGCTTGTGAATCAGGTAGCACTTATATAAAGGACATTAAAAATCGAGAAAGAATATTTCAAAAAAATTATGATGGATTTAAAAGTTGTTACTTTTTCTCTTCATCTGAATGTACACAAGGATCTTATGCTAATGAATTTATAAGTGATTTTACAAAATCGTTTCTTGAAAATATAAAAAAATTTATAATTGATAATAAGCTTGATGATATTAAATATAGACAAATTGCAGGAGCATTATCTGATGAATATTCGGCAAACAGTAGACAAACACCTTTCTTTGTTTCACAAGGTACTTTAGCAGAAATTTTTTTGAGCAAAAATCCAAATATAGAACAATTTTTAAAAGATTTGAATCTAGAGAAAACAGGCAAAGAAGAAACCGAATCTTCTAGTAATAGTGTTGAAGATGTTAATAAATTAATTCCAACAAAAATAGAGGCAACCGAAGCAAAAAATAAATTAATTGATAAAATAGCAAGCAATTTAAAAGAAACAAAATCTTTATTAAAAGAATATGATTATAATAGTGAGATAATAAATATAAATACTGATGAAGTTCTTAATAAATATAAAATAGGAAAGTGGTTAGCAGATAACAAAGATAAGTATTTTATTTTTGCAAGTGAAAAATATTCTAGGAAATATCATAAAAATCCTATCTTAAATATATCTACAATGTTTAATGATGATGATATAGAATATGAACTATCTAGTTTTCAATTAAATGTTGATGAAAAAGAATCAATTTATCAAATTGAATTATCTTCTGAAAATCATTTACCAAAATATTGTTGTCAATTAGTTGTAATGTATTCTTTGACTAAGATATATTTATTATATGACTTTACATTTTCATATCCTAAGAATTGGGATGAATATGCGGGCTATAATGCATCTGAAAAGGTTAATATTGCAACAATTAATATAAAAAATAAACAAACTTTAGATTTTAATGTAAATAAAATTTGTGATGAATTTTATGACTTTTGTTTAGAACACTTAAAAAAATATTTAGATGTTCTATTTGAAAAATAGATTGTTATTTTAATAAGAAAATTTAATTATTATGTTATCAAGTAAAGCGTGGGAGATTTTTATGAAAAATAAAAAATTTATTATCATATTTTTGTTGATTTTATCAATTATTATATTGATTATTTGTGACTATGTAAATATTATTACGAAATTGGGATTATCTGTATCTTTATGGAGTGGATTTGTAACAGGAATATTTCCTATTGCCTTAACGATTTATTTATGGAAAAGGGAGGAAAAAGATAGGGTTAGACAAGTTGAAGAGGAATCTAAGTTTCAAAAAAAGTTAATATTAAGAGTATCATATATAGAATACTTCGAAAAATTGCTTGAGCAAATAAATGAATATATAATTTTTTTAGATTGTTATTTTTTACAAGAAAAGGATTTTATAACTGGAAAGAAAATTAATATAAATAAGCAAGCTGATAGCATTTTGATATATATAAAACTGCATTCTAAGTATATGATATGGAAATTTAATTATAGGATTTATGCTTTTAAATGTATTGATATTGATATATTTAATTACGATTATAATGGAGAATTAGTAAACTTAAGAGCATTTATACCGTATATTAATGTTTCAAATCAATTGACTGCTATTTATAATGAGGAAAAATTTTTCATTTCGGTATTAAATGGCTCAGGTTATTATAAAATTGATGAAAATGAACAAAAAAAGATTGCTATAGAATTATTAAATTGCAAAGAATGCATAGAAAAATTAAAAAATTTATTAGTATTTTTAAAAGAAGATATAGAAAAAAGAATATCATTTGAATAAGCATAAAATAGTGCTTATTTTTTATTATATAAGAAATAGAAAGCGAGGATGATAAATTGAATTATGGAATATTTAGAAGTCAACCTATAATGACTATTAATGATCTGGCACAAATAGGATCACACAATAAGCGAGATAAGAAAGCATATAAAAGTAATCCTAATATTAAATTAGAATTAACTAAAAATAATATAGAATTAGTACCCTTAGCAGAAAAGTATGTTAAGGGTTTTAAATTGCTTGTAAAAGATTATGAAAAAGAGCATAATGAACGAATGAAAACTGAACGCCCTGAAAGAAAAAAGACCTTTAATGAAATGTTAAATAAGTCTAAAAGTGTTGTAGCTGATGAATTAATGTTTACTGCAACACATAAATTTTTTGATAATATGAGTAAAGATGAAATAATGAGATGGGCTGATACTTGTATGGATTTTGTTTACAATGATTTAGGTTATAAGAAAGAACAAATATTACACGCAACAATACACATTGATGAATTAACACCTCATATTCATTGTGTAGTTGTACCACTTGTTAAAAAATTAGACAAAAGGACAAATACTGAAAGATTCACTATATCTAAAAAGCAATATATCAAAGACAATATTCATTTATCAGAATTACAAGATGTTTATAATTTAAGATTAAGAGAGGCTGGTTTTGAATTAGAAAGAGGTATTAAGGGTAGTGATAGAAAACACCAAAAAGTAAAGGAATTCAAGAAAACAACAAGATATTATGAAGATAAAGTAACTAATATCAATAAGAATCTTGATAATGCAATGAATGAATTTGAAGAAAAAATGAAAACTACTAAAAATACTTTAATAGATAAAGAATATGTAAAGGTACGAAAAGATACTTTTGATAGTATGCAAAATGTAATAAAAGAAACCAAAAAGGCTATGGAATTTCAACCTAAAATGGAGCAATTATTTAATGAGGTAAATACTTTTAGTAAAAGTCATCAAACATTAGAAAAAGAAAATGCAAATCTACAACGAGAGGTAAAAGCACTTACTACAAGAAATCAAAACTTAACAAAAGAGAATAACCATCTTAAAGACTATTTAAAAGCCATTTTGAAAGCTATAAAACATTTTTTTAGGGAATTACTACAATTTGGTAATCAAAAGACAAAAGATCGTACTACAATCGAAATAAAAGAGTATTATGATAATCAGGATTTTAGTATGAATGATGTAAAAGATATTGCTAAAGGTACAACAAAAGAAGATGAATTATTTGATTACGCTTGTGTACCTAGTTACTTTAAAACAAGTAAAAAGTCTTATGATGAAGTAGAAAAGGATGAACTAGAAATAAACTTATAGTGATGTATTTCGGAATATCTGTAAATTTGGTATAATAAAAATGAAATGAGGCGATAAAATGAGCAGTGTATTAAGTTATTTTGAGGAAATCATGCAGATTCCAAGAGAATCTGGCAAAGAAGAAAAAATTGCTGAATATTTAGTTAATTATGCAAAAGAAAATAATATTGAATATAGTTTAGGAAAATATAATACAGTATTTTTAAAGAAAAATAATAATTCTGATAAAACGATTATTTTACAAGCACATTCAGATATGGTTTGTGTATCAACAGATGATTATGATTTTGATAACAAAGGTATCCCCTTTTATATTGATGGAGATTATTATAAGTCCAAAAATACTTCTCTAGGAGCAGATGATGGAATAGGACTTGCAATTATTCTTGCAATTTTGCAAGAAAATGAAAATATGCCTAATATTGAAGTAATGATCACTACACAAGAAGAAACAACTATGTTAGGAGCAAGTAACTTTGATTATTCTTTATTAACTGGCAAAACTCTAATTAGTTTAGATGGAATAAAAGAAGCAGATATTGAGTCTTCAAGTGCAGGTATGTGTTCATTAACCTTAAATAAAATAATTAATTATGAAACTGAAAATTCTAACACTTATAAATTATCAATTAGTGGTTTAAAAGGTGGACACTCTGGAGATGATATTGATAAAAACAGGTGTAATGCAATAAAATTAGCTATAAGATTATTGAAAGAATTAAATTATGAAAAAATAGTGGATATTCAATTTGGAAAGCGTGATAATGTCATACCTAGTGAGGGTTATGTTGTATTTTCTTCTAATGAAAATTTAGAATTATTGCAGAAAAAACTTAATGATATCGAATTAGATTTAAGTGAAGAGGATTCTGGTATAATCTTAAATTTAGAAAAAACTAATTCTTCAAGATTTATTAAAGAAAGTAAAGATATAGTTGATTTTATATCTAAAATAAAAGATGGATTACTAGAAACTTATCAAGATGATGGATTTCCCTTATTGTCAGCAAATATTGGTAAAATATCTGTTTTAAATGATATTTTAGAAATAAAATATAGTATTAGAAGTTCTGATTTAGAAAAGGAAGAAATGCTATTAGAAGAAATAGAATCACTTGCTAATCAATTTGGATTTTACATGATTGTTGATGCCAAGAAACCATTCTTCCCTTTTAAAGAAAACTCGATGATAAGAACTTTATTAGCAGAAACTTATAAAGAATTATATGGGAAAGAAACAATTGTTAAGAAAGTTCATGCTTGTATGGAGGGTGGAATTTTATCAAATAATATAGAAAATTTAGATATATGTACAATTGCCCCTACAATTGATAATTGTCATTCTGTTAATGAAAGAGTAAGTATTTCTTCTACTGAAAGAGTATATGATTGGTTAAAGAAAACTTTAGTAAAATATAATTTAGAAGATTAGGGAGAAGGTAAAAAAATGGAAAGATTATTAATAATGGCTTATATGGGTACAGGGAAAACAGAATTAGAAAATAGATATGATAATGTAATTGATTTTGATTTCCAAGATTATAAATATATTTATGATGAATCAATAAAACATTTGCCACTTGAACAGAGAAAAGGCTCTACAAATTTAAGAACAGAAAATCCAAATTATCCTAAAAATTTTCTTACTGATGCAATAAAATTACTTAATGAAGGAAAAATAGTTGTATCTCCATTCATTGATCATGTATTTAAAGCTTATGATGGTTCTAATATTGCATCACAAGTTGAAAATTTAAGAATTGTATTAGTTTGTCCTACAAGAGATAATTTTGATGAATATGTAGAGAGATTTAAAAAAAGAGGTAATAGTGATGAGTTCATTGCTAGAAGGGAAAAAGAATTTTCTAGTTTAGTTGATTTATTTGAACAAGCTAATAATTATGAAAGAATAATAATGAAACCTGGACAATATTTATCTGAAGCATTAGAAGAAAATGGGATAAGTTTAACTTTGAAAAAGACTATATCAAAAAGATAAAATAAAGGGAGTATAAAAATATGAATGAAAGTTTAGAATTGATTTTTGATAAATTAAAAGAGGAAGATTTAGAAGAAGTAGCACAACTTTATGATGCCGAAAGACCAATGAATACTAATAGAACTAAAATGAAACAAACATTTAGTCAAATTAAAGATAATCCTGATTATCAAATGATTGTAGCAAAATATAATAATGTAATTTGTGGGTTTTGCAAAGGCAATTATTCATCATGACATTTTTGAGGAAAACAATCCCTTTATAACGATTTGGAGTGTTCGAGTAAGAAAAGAATATAGAAGACTTAAAATAGGTACTAGATTATTTGAATATATTGAAGAAATAGCTAAAAGTATGAATTGTGAATTTATCTGTCTTTTAGCTGATAAAGATAATATTGGTGCTAATGAATTTTATAAGAGCTTACATTATGAATGCGATAATGGTTATGTAAAAATTTTAAAATAGTTATTTCTTAAAAGCCGAAATCCAAAATAAACTTAATAATTAATATTTTTTCACTTGGAAACTTTACAAGCAACATATTGTATTGTGAGACATTGTAATATGTTGCTTTTTTAATGCTTTGTTTTATAAATCTCCTCACTTTAGAAATGCTATCTGACAATTTTTGAAAATTGACAAATATGTGTAAAAATGCTAATATAATGTCATCAGTGAGGAACTGGTGAATATAATAAATAAGAAAGGATGTTATTTATATGAAAAAAATTATAATCAATAATACTTGGCGTCATATAGGTAACACTTATACATATCGATAGTAAATTCGATTATAGGTATAAGTGGATTTTTGCATTGCTTATACCTGTATGAAAAATAAATGAATTAAACTATAAAAGGGAATACAGGTTTAAAACTATAACTTGTATTCCTTTTTTCTATTCAAAATTATAGATATAGTATTTTTGGGAAGGCAAAGCAATGTAATAATGATTTTTAAAAGGAAAGGAAAATACTATGAATGTAAAAGAAATATTAAAAAAGTTAGTTAGTTATAATACAATCAAAGATAATCAAAATAAAGAGATTATGGACTTTATTGAGAATTATTTAAGAAAGTATAATTTCACTATTAAAAGAATTAATAAATGTTTAGTTGCTTATAATAGTGAAACACCTAATATTGGGTTTATTGGACACACAGATACAGTTGATTATGAATCATGGGATGGTGATCCATTTACTCTTCAAGAAAATGAAGATAGGTTAATTGGTCTTGGTGCTTGTGATATGAAAGGTGGAGTTTCTGCAATGTTATCTGCTATTTCAAAATTAGATTTGACTAAAAATAAATTAGCACTATATTTTACAAATGATGAAGAGATTAGTTTTGAAGGAATAAAAAATATTAGAGAATTTATTGTTCCTGAAAATATCATTATTGGAGAACCAACAAACAATATACCTATTTATGGTACTAAAGGAGTTTTAGAATTAAAAATCGAATTTTATGGAATAAAGTGCCATTCGTCAACTCCTGAGAAAGGCATTAGTGCAATTTATGAAAGCATTAAATTTATTGAGAGCATCCAAAATTATTATGAAAACAAAATTAAACAGGAGAAAGTATTAGACTTTGAAGTTCCTTATACAACAATGAATATAGGGTTGATTAAAGGTGGAGAATCAGTTAACTCTGTAGCTGGAAAATGTGAGATTAGTATAGATTTTAGAATTGCAAAAAGAGAACATCTAGAAAGTATAACTGAAAAAGTTAAAGACTTATTAAAACAATATAATTCTAAATTAACAATAAAGCAGAGTATTCCACCAAAGATAAATAAAACTGATATAGGATTCTTGGAAGAAATATCTTCAACAAAGCAAACAAAGTGTTATTTAACAGAAGGTTCCTATATTGATAAGAATTTTATTATATTAGGTCCTGGTCCAGATACATCTCATCAAAAGAATGAATATGTAAATTTAAATTCACTAAAAGAAACAGAAAAACTATATGAAAAAATAATAGAGTTTTATAACGAAAGGAAGTAGAATATGAAAATAATAGATTACAATAGAACTTTAGATAAAAAGAAAATTGCCGATTCGGCATATAGGATTTGTGGAAATGCAAATTTTCCAGTTGAATATCAAGATGTTTATGAACATTTATTTGAAAATGATAATTTAATTTTAAAACTATTGCTAAATGAAGAAAATAATCTTGCAGGTTTTGGAGTTTTTGAAAATTATAGATTATTTTTAGAAAGTCAGATAATAACAATGCTTTATTTATCTGGAATGGTTATTGATCCTAAGTATCAAGGAAAAAATATTTCTAGAGAGATTATAAAAAATGCTTATAAAAAATTACAATCCGATTTAATTTCTCTACGAACACAAAATATTGCTATGGCAAAATCATTACTAGATACATTTAATGATAATTTATTTGTAATGCCAGGAAATATTAATGATGCAATATTAAGTTGTTTAAGACAAGCTAATCCATTTGAAGCTATTGATGAATATGGTGTTATTAGGAATTGTTATCCTAATCAATTATATTATAACTTAAATGCTATGCAGGACAATTTTGGTATAAAATTACAATCAACAGATGCCTTAGGAGTTGTAATTGAACCAAGTAAAAATAAGCAAAAAGTATTGTCACTTTTTAATCAAATGAAAAAATAATAGAAAGAAGGAAAGAAAAATGAAAACAATGATTACAGGAGTTAGACCAACAGGTAGTATAACACTCGCAAATTATATTGGAGGAATTAGAAAGTTTATTGAACAACAAAAAGAATATAATTCACTCATATTTATTGCTGATATACATGGACTTACAACATATATAAATCCAAGTGAAATCAGAAATAACATATTAGATATTACAGCACTTTATTTGGCTTGTGGTATTGATTTAAATCACACAATTATATTTCAACAAAGTGATGTTTTGGAACATTGTAATTTAGGCTTTTTAATGGCATTTCAATGTGGAGTTGGTGAATTATCAAGAATGACACAATATAAATCTAAAAAGGCTGAATTATCTAAGAATGATAAAGATATGGGACTATTCATTTATCCGACATTAATGGCAGCTGATATTTTACTCTATGATGCTGCAATTGTTCCAGTTGGAGCAGATCAAAGACAACATATAGAGAAAACGAGAGATTTGGGAGAAAGATTTAATAAAGTATATGGCAAAACATTTGAACTTCCCGAATATCAAATTCCTAAGGTTGGAGCTAAGATAATGAATTTAGTAAATCCTACAGCAAAAATGAGTAAATCTGCTCCGAAAGATGATAAAGGTACAATATTTATACTAGATGATATTGAAATAACTAAAAAGAAAATTATGTCTGCTTGTACTGATAATGAGGGCAAAGTTTACTTTGATGAAGAAAATAAGCCAGGAATTTCAAATCTTTTATCAATAGTAGCTGCTATAGATAATTTAAGTCTTGAGGAAGTATCTGAAAAATATCAGGAATATAACTACAAAGATTTCAAAATAGAAGTTGCTGATAAAGTATCAAAATTTATAATAGATATCCAAAATAAATTTTATAAATATAGAAATGATGAAGAGTATTTGATAAAAATACTAAAAGATGGTGCTGAAAAAGCAAAGGTATTAGCAGATTTAAAAATGAAAAAAGTAAAGCAAAAGATTGGTTTAAAACTATAACTACTTATTTATATTAATTCGTGCCGAAATCCAAAAGAAACTTCGTAACTAATGGATTTCGGTTTTAACTAACTTTTAGACAAGTTAGTAATAACACACTACGATATTGGTATAACCAATAACGATGTGTGCCAAGGGACTTGTCCCTTTGGAAACCCTACCATAGCAACTTATTACAAACTAATCATAAGTAATAATGTTGCCTTAATTAATATAAAAAACATAATACTATCGTTATTTATTAGTATTATGTTTTTGTTTGTATTCGTCAATATCAATAAGAACTGACTTTCTAAGTAATGCAGGATCAGTTTTAGGATATTTCGATTTATCCAGTTTTTCTAAGTTCGGTCGCATTATTCTAGTCATCTCTTTTAAAGTTTCTTTTACTTCATCCATTGTGATTTCCTTTTTATAAATATCAGGATTTTCAATTCTATCGATTAAGTCAGTACATATATTTTTGCATTCTAAAGCATTTTTTCTTCTTTCTTCAATGTCATTAAGAACATCATAATAGAATTTTACATAAGTATCTAACTCATCTTGATAGTCTTTGTATGATCTTCTTTCAGTAGCAACCATACCCCAGTTAATATCTATATCGTTATAACCAGCTAATTCCATTAATTTAACTAAACTTAAATTAAGTGCTCCTGCTATGCCTTTTAAAAATAAAACATTTGGTTTTTTCCTTTTTCCCGCTTCAATTCTTGAAACTTCGGCACAATCCATATTAGATAGTTTTGCAAGTTGTCTTTGAGATATGCCTTTAGATGTTCTTGCTTCACAAATATATTTACCAAGTTCAGTAGTATTTTTTTTCATAACTTAAAAACTCCTTTTTTATTGCTAAAAGTATTGTAACATGAATTGTTGTAAAAATCAACAATATTGTAATTATTATGTTGACAATTACATCATATAATGATATATTAGATTTGCAAGTGATGTAAAAATCAACACAAGAAAGGAGGAAATGGATGACTAATACTCAACTAGAAATTCCAAAGAGATTATGGATTGATAAGAGAATTAAGCCTGAAGGAAAATTAATATATTCATATATTTATTCTAAAGGTCAAGATCGAATCATTACAGAACTAAATGTTGGAGAGTTGCAACAAGTAGTAAGAATTAGTAATCAAGGATTAAAGAAGCATTTAAGAAAATTAGAAGATTACAAATACTTACTATTTAAGGAATACTCAAATGGAATGTACACGATTAATATACTAGGATAGTCTAAGGACACCTAGTAGTAATGGTACAGTAAGCTTGGTAGACTTATGTTAGTACCTTAAACTTTTACCAAATCAAAATGGTTAATTCCAAAACTATCATTTATTCTAGGAGGAATATTATGCCTTTTATAAGGTCTTATACAGCAACGCCAAGAATAATATTAAATGATAGCAATTGTTCATCAACAGACAAGTTGATATTAGGAATAATTAATTCACTATCATACAATAATGAATATTGCTATGC